>NZ_JBHXNK010000027.1:54229-101581 GCF_042719755.1 Nocardia sp. NPDC058519
CAGTTTTAAGATTCAGTTTTTTTTTTGCGCCAGGTTTTGTTTTTAATCTGCCTCTGGTTTTTCTGAACAGCACCCACGGCTCCGAATTGTGGGGGGCGCCGGTTCTGTCTGTCCCGGCCACTGAAGCGACGGAACAATGTGTCCATAAGCCGACCGCGCCACCCACATAACTCAGCGACCACGGATTTTCGGCCGCCTCGGATCCGAGGGGCGAGACGGAACGCCGAAGGCGCAGTATCGCCCCTCGGATTCGAGGCCCACAGGGCCGAAAATCCAGCGGCGCCAGCCGCCAATGTCGCTGCCCTTGCGGTTAATTGGTGGGTGGAATATCCTCCAGCGAGCGTAAGTGTGACCAGATCGTTGTTTCATCCGTCTGATCGACCGGGCTGTCGGGGCCGTGTCGGGGGGCGGCAGACGCGTCTGGCATGCCATAACAGCAGAAAGAGAGCGGAATTCACATGCGTTTCGGCAAGGCCGTCGCGCCGGCATCTCGTGGTTGGCGTAATCGAATTCTAGCTGTCGGCGCTGCAGCCCTTGTGCTGCCGATCGCCGCGGGAGCGGCCCCGACCGCGCTCGCCGCACCGGTGTCGGCACCTGCGTTGCGCGCACCGGCCGGTGGCTACGAAGAACTCATGGTGCCCTCGAAGATGGGCCCGGTGAAGGTCCAGGTGCAGTGGGCGCGCAACGGCGGTAACGCCGCGCTCTACCTGCTCGACGGCCTTCGCGCCCGTGACGACCGCAACGCCTGGTCGTTCGAGACCAACGCGATGCAGCAGTTCGCGGGCGACAACGTCACCCTGGTGATGCCGGTGGGTGGCCAGTCCAGCTGGTACGCCGACTGGACCGCCGCGAGCAACACCAACGGCCAGAAGACCACCTACAAGTGGGAGACCTTCCTGACCGAAGAGCTCCCCGCATTCCTCGAGGGCTACGGCGTGTCCCGCAAGAACAACGCGGTGCTCGGCCTGTCGATGTCGGGCCCGGCCGCGCTGCGCCTCGCCGCGCTGAACCGCGATCAGTTCAAGCACGCGTCCTCGCTCTCGGGCCCGCTGAACTGGGGCGCCCCCGGCATGCGTGAGGCCATCCGCGTGATGATGCTCGACGCGGGCCGTTTCAACGTCGACGCCATGGCCGCTCCGTGGAGCTCGGCGTGGCTGCGGATGGACCCGATGGTGTTCGCGCCCGAGCTGCGCGGCCTGCCGATGTTCATCTCCTCGGCCAACGGCCTGCCCGCCCAGCACGACAAGCCTGCCGGTCTCGGCGGTGTCTACAACACCGGTAACGCGATGGCCATCGAGGCCATCTCGTTCGTGAGCACGCTGGCCTTCCAGCGTCGCCTCAACACCCTGGGCATCAATGCCGTCTACGACATCGGCGCCTCCGGTACTCACTCGTGGAAGTACTGGGAAGACGAGCTGTGGAAGGCACGTCCGCACATCCTGAATGCACTGGGCGCCTAGTAGTTTCCGCTCAGCAACAACTCGAAGACCGGCTCACCCCCAGGGTGGGCCGGTCTTTTTGCTGTGTCCGGCGCTCGCGTGTCCTCCCCAGTTATCGCTGCCTGTTGCGGTACAACCGACGGTGAGGCTGTGTCCCCATTTCCGGGATGATGGAGGGTCGCGTGTGATGACGGTAAAGAGTGTCTCAGCGCCGATGCGGCGGATCCTCGGCATCGCGGCCATGACGGCGGCCCTGCTCGCACCAGCCGTCACCGTTCCAGCGCAGGCGCAACCGGCGGTGTCCGGGGTGCAGCGGGTGGACTGGCTCTCGGATCGGCGGGTGGCGCTGTGGGTGTACTCGGCCGCGATGAAGACCCCGATTCAGGTACAGATGCTGTTGGCGCGGGACTGGAATGTGGCACCCGAGGCGAAGTTCCCGATGATGCTCATGCTCGACGGTCTGCGCGCGCAGGACGACGAGAACGGCTGGACCAAAGACGCCGATGCCGAGGGCTTCTACGCCGACAAGAACGTCAACGTGGTGCTGCCGGTCGGCGGCCAGTCGAGCTGGTATTCGGACTGGCTCGCACCCGACAACGGCTTCACCTACAAGTGGGAGACCTTCCTGACCAAGGAGCTCCCGCCGATCCTCGAGCGTGACTGGCGAACCACGGATGTTCGTGGGGTACAAGGACTTTCGATGGGTGGCACGGCTGCGATGAACCTCGCGGGCCGCAACCCCGGGCTGATGAAATACGTGGCCTCCTACTCGGGCCTGCTCACCACGACGACACTCGGCATGCCGCAGGCGATCACCTTCGCCAACAAGGACGCGGGCGGCTTCGACGCGGGCGCGATGTGGGGTCCGCCCGGCAGCCCCGAGTGGGACGCGCACGACCCGTATCAGCTGGCCGACGAGCTCAAAGGCGTCAGCATGTACGTCTCCAGCGGCAGCGGTCTGGCCGGCTCGCACGATCAGCTCGGTGACGTGCCGTTGATGAGCGAGAACTGGGCGGGCACCGGCCTGGAGATCCTTTCGCGCCTGTCGACCCAGAACTTCGTCGCCAAGCTCGAGAAGCTGGCGATTCCGGTGCAGGCGAACTACCGTCCCGCGGGCACCCACACGTGGCCCTACTGGGATTTCGAGATGCGTCAGTCGTGGTCGCAGGCGGCCGCGGCGCTCGGTACCGATCCAGGCGGCTCGACCTGCACGCTCGGCGGTGCGATCGCCGGGGTCGCGCAAGCGGCGAACTGGCTGGGCAACTGCCTGACCGCGGAGTACCCGGCGGGCACCGGAATGGTGCAGGACTTCCCGAACGGCCGGGTGTTCCATTCCGCCGCGGCGGGCACGCACGCGGTGGGCGGGCGCATCGGTGGCACCTACGCCGGTATCGGCGGCGCGTTCTCGCCGCTCGGCATGCCCACCGGCGGCGAGCTCGGCCTGCCCGACGGGCGCGGCCGCATGCAGACCTTCGAAGCCGGCTCGATCTACTGGACCCCACAGACGGGCGCGCAGGTGATGCGCGGCGCGTTCCTCGAGGAGTGGGGCAAGCAGGGCTTCGAGGGCGGTCCCGCCGGCTATCCGGTGGCCGCCGAGGCACCAACACCCAGCCGTGACGGCTCGGTACAGGCCTTCGAACACGGTCCGATGTTCTACAGCCCCGCCACCGGCGCACACCGGGTGCACGGCTTCGTCCTCGACAAGTACAGCCAGCTCGGCTTCGAGAACAGCCCGCTCGGTTTCCCGCTCGCCGAGGAGGCGCCGCTGAAGGATCTCGGGCGCTACAGCCGGTTCGAGGGCGGCAACATCTACTGGAGCCCGCTCTCCGGTGCCTGGTCGGTGCGCAACGGCGCGCTCGCCGACGCCTGGGGCGCGCAGGGGTTCGAGAACGGCAGGCTCGGCTATCCGGTGAGCGACGAGTTCGCAGTTCCGGGCGGAATCCAGCAGAACTTTCAGACCGGGTTCATCGTGGTGCGAGATGGCAAATCCGAAGTTCACGGGGTGTGAGCTCGGGCTGAGAACTCTCTGAGCTTCGCCGCGCAGTGCCCGGCAGCGCCGGTTGTCCGGCTAGCCTGGTCTGCGACCGCTTCCCTGACGAACGATCGAGGAAAGACATCTTCATGCATCGGATCCCTGGCAAGGTAGCCGGATCGGTCGCGGCCCTGGCTGCCGTCGCCCTGTTGTCCGCCTGTGGCGGCAACGACTCGACCGCGTCGCAGACGCCCACCCTCTCCAGCAGCGCCGCCGCGAAGTCGACGACGACGCCGCCCGTGGTCATCGAGCCGCCCGCCGAGGCCCCGTCGAGCACCGCGCCGGAGCCGAGCCCGTCTGCCGAGGAGCCGACGCCCCTTCCGCAGACCAGCGCCGCCGCGCCTGCGACCGGCAAGGACAAGGCGTTCCTCGACGAGCTGGCCAAGAACGGCATCACCCCGGGCGACCAGACGACCGCGTTGACCACCGCGACCTACATCTGCTCGACCAAGGGCACCGGCGCCAGTGACGCCGATATCGCCACCTTCGTCGCCGCGATGGCGGGCACCGACCCGGCATTCGACGCGTCGAAGATGGACGTCAACAAGGCAGCACAGATCTACATCGCTGCCGCGAACTCGACCTACTGCTAGTGACGCCCCGACCGACGCGACGCTCCCGCAGGTTCTGGCCTGCGGGGTGCTTCACCGTGCTGGCGCTGCTCGTCCTGGCGATCATCGTCATCGTGCTGCTCTGGTACCTGCTCGCGGGCAGGTTGAAAGAGCCGCCGCCGACGCCGCCCGGCCCGCCGCCGCCCACGTCGCAGTCGGCGGATTGCCCCGATGTGATGCTGCTCTCGATTCCGGGCACCTGGGAGTCGTCGAGCTTCGACGATCCGTACAACCCGCACGCGAACCCGATCTCGCTGATGCTCAGCGTTTCCGGGCCGCTGCGCGCGCAGTTCCCGGACAACCGGCTCGAGGTGTACACGGTCCCGTACGTGGCCCAGTTCTCGAACCCGATCGCGTTCCCGCCCGACGGCCAGGCTTCCTACAACAACAGCCGCACCGAGGGCACCGCGCGAGCGACCGACGTCCTGGCTCAGCGCCACAAGGAATGCCCGTTGACGAACTTCGTCATCTCGGGCTTCTCCCAGGGTGCGGTGATCGCCGGTGACGTAGCCGCCCAGATCGGCGCGGGCAACGGCCCGATCCCGGAAGCCAACGTGCTCGGCGTGACAGTGATCGCCGACGGCCGCCGCACCGCGACCGGTCCAGGTCAGCCCACCGAGATCGGTGACCCCCCGCCGACGGGTGAGGGTGCCGAGGTGGCGCTCAAGGGCGTCAACGTGCCCGGCATCAGCATGACCGGTCCCCGCCCTGGCGGTTTCGGCACGCTGGCACCCAAGGTGAACTCCATCTGCGCGCCCGGCGACATGATCTGCGACGCACCACGCCAGGCGCTCAATCCGGCCAACGCGCTGGGCAGCCTCGCGGCGCTGATCCGCTCGGCGGGCAATCCGGTGCACGCGCTGTACGCCTCGAACCCGGTGGACAGCGACGGCACAACGGCCACCCAGTGGACGGTCGATTGGGCCGCCGCGCTCATCGAGAACGCACCACATCCGCCACATTCCTGACGGAGTTGTCACAGTCACAGCGGGGGCATGATTGCCATGGTTCATGCCTCGCTGTGACATCCGCACGCCGGATCGCTCGCACGCTGTAAAGTGCGCTGGGAATTGCGCCCGAGTACACACCAGCCAGGAGCGAAGAGTTCATGACCGAAGCTGCCGCACCCGTCGGTGAGTTGACCGCGCTGGGTACGCCGCTGCGTCCGTTCCGCTTCGGAGCGGCCGGAGAGGGCAACAAGCAGGAGGGTGGCGCGCGCAAGTTCGTTCAGACGGCGCAGGAAGCCGAAGAGATGGGTTACGACACCTTCTTCGTTCCTGATCACCTGGGCGATCAGATCGGCCCGATCGCCGCGCTGGGCGCACTCACGCAGGCCACCAGCAAGATCCGCCTCGGCACCTCGGTGCTGGCCAACGGTTTACGCCATCCGGTCGTGGTCGCCAAGGAATTGGCCACCCTCGACGTCCTGTCCAAGGGGCGCCTCGAGGTCGGCGTCGGCGCGGGCTGGATCAAGGAAGAGTTCGACAACGCGGGCATCCCGTTCGAGCGTCCCGGCGTCCGGCTGGAGAAGCTCGACGAGTCGCTGACCATCCTGGACACGCTGCTGCGCGGCCAGGAGTGCAATTTCGAGGGCAAGCACTACCAGGTGCGTGGCATCAAGGGCACCCCGCGCCCGCGGCAGGGCCCGCGCCCGCCGCTGTGCACCGGTGGTGGCGGTCCGAAGATGCTGGCACTGGCGGCCAAGCACGCCGACATCGTCTCGGTCGTCCCGCAGACCACCAAGAACGGCAAGGGCCTGCTCTCCGGCATCACGCTCGAGAAGACGATCGAGAAGGTCAACATCGTCAAGGCCGCTGCCGGTGACCGGTTCGCCGACATCGAGCTGAACTGGGCCATCACCGCTATCGTCATCACCGACGACCGGGAGAAGACCGCCGAGATGGCGCTGCGCGCGATCGAACGTGGCCTGCATCCCGACCTCGAAGTCGACGTCGAACTGACCGTCGAGGAGATCCTGAGCTCGCCCTACATCGCGATCGGCACGTTCGAGGAAATCGCCGAACAGGTCAAGCGTGTGCGGCAACTCACTTCGATGTCGTATGTGGGCATCTTCCCCACCCAGATGGACGCTTTCGCGCCTGTCATTCCGCTGCTGCGGGAGGACTGAGCGGGGGTTCTCTGTAACATGACTCTGGTTTGAGAACATCTAGCCGATAGCGGTCACCGCGCAGACCGCTCGAAAATCCGCAGGCTGTCGACGCACGTTCGTGTGAGCTCGACGGCCGGTGGCGATATAGCGAGTCGAGGCCGCAGAGCTTGTCATCGCGTCCTCGCAAGGAGAAGAAGGAATGGAACAGACTTTCGACGACTACCTGGACGAAACCGGGAATATCAACATTCCCGAGGGTCGGACCCTGGTCGATCACGTCGAGAAGCACACCCGTAACGATGCGAATACGCTCGCGTACCGCTACATCGACTATTCGCGGGAACGCGACGGCGAGGTGCACGAGCTGACCTGGCAGGAGTTCGGAGTACGGCTGCGCGCGGTGGCTGCTCGCCTGCAACAGGTGACCAATCCGGGCGACCGGGTCGCGATCCTCGCGCCGCAGGGCCTGGATTACGTGATCTCCTTCTTCGCCGCGATCTACGCGGGCACCATCTCGGTGCCGCTGTTCGATCCCGACGAGCCGGGTCACACCGACCGCCTGCACGCCGTCCTCGGCGACTGCGAGCCGTCGGCGATCCTCACCGCGACCTCCTCGGCCGCCGGTGTGCGCCAGTTCTTCCGCTCGCTGCCCGCCGCGCAGCGACCGCGCATCATCGCCGTCGACGCCATCCCGGACACCCTCGGTGACTCCTGGGTGCGCCCCGACACCGCGATCGACGACATCGCCTACCTGCAGTACACCTCGGGTTCCACCCGGGTGCCCGCCGGTGTGGAGATCACCCACCGCGCGGTCGGCACCAACCTGCTGCAGATGATCAAGTCGCTGAACATGAACGAGAACTCGCGTGGAGTCACCTGGCTCCCGCTGTTCCACGACATGGGCCTGCTCACGGTGATCCTGCCCGCGGTCGGCGGCAAGTTCATCACCATCATGTCGCCGAGTGCGTTCGTGCGCCGTCCCTCGCGCTGGATCAACGAACTGGCCGCGGTCTCCGACGGTGCGGGCACGTTCGCGGCCGCGCCGAACTTCGCGTTCGAGCACGCCGCCGCGCGTGGTGTGCCCAAGGCGGGCGAGACGCTCGACCTGTCGAATGTGATCGGCCTGATCAACGGATCCGAGCCGGTGACGGTCTCCTCGATGAAGAAGTTCAACGAGGCGTTCGCGCCGTTCGGCCTGCCCAAGACCGCGATCAAGCCGTGCTACGGCATGGCGGAGGCGACGCTGTTCGTCTCGGCCACTCGCG
This sequence comes from Nocardia sp. NPDC058519, assembly GCF_042719755.1. Taxonomy (NCBI): domain Bacteria; kingdom Bacillati; phylum Actinomycetota; class Actinomycetes; order Mycobacteriales; family Nocardiaceae; genus Nocardia; species Nocardia sp. NPDC058519. The sequence goes on from NZ_JBHXNK010000027.1 coordinate 61,687, forward strand.
CCGAGGACGAGGCCAAGTACGTCTACGTCGATCGCAACGAGCTCAACGCGGGCCGCATGGTGCGCGTCGACCAGTCCGACGAGACCGCCATCGCGCAGGTGTCGTGTGGTTACGTCGGGCTGTCGCAGTGGGCCGCGATCGTGGATCCGGAATCGGCGGACACCGCGCAGGGTCGCGAGCTGCCCGACGGCCAGGTCGGCGAGATCTGGCTGCACGGCAACAACATGGGCATCGGTTACTGGGGTCGCCCCGCCGAGTCCACCAAGGCGTTCCGCAACAAGGTCACCGAGCCCGTCGCGGGCGGTCACACCGACGGCACCGATCCCGATGCCGACTGGATGCGCACCGGCGACTTCGGCGTGTACTTCGAGGGCGAGCTCTACATCACCGGTCGCGTCAAGGACCTGGTGATCGTCGACGGACGCAACCACTACCCGCAGGACCTGGAGTACTCCGCACAGGAGGCCTCCAAGGCGCTGCGCCCCGGTTTCGTCGCGGCCTTCGCGGTGCCCGCCAACCAGCTGCCCGCCGAGGTCTTCGCCGCCGACAGCCACTCCGGCCTGAAGTTCGACGTCGACGACGCGTCCGAGCAACTGGTGGTCGTGGCCGAACGTGGCCCCGGCGCCGGTAAGGCCGACCCCGGCCCGATCGCCGACGCGGTGCGTGCCGCGGTGTCGGTACGCCACGGCGTGACCGCTCGTGACATCCTGCTCGTGCCCGCCGGTTCCATCCCGCGAACCTCCAGCGGCAAGATCGCCCGGCGCGCCTGCAAGGCCGCCTACCTCGAGGGAACGCTGCGCGGTGGTTACACCCAGCAGGCTTTCCCCGATGCACCGGAAGAGTAATCGGCACGTCCGACACGGAGGTGACGCCCGGTGTGCCACGCAGGCCGGGCGTCATTCCACGGCGCGCCCTGTACGCAGACAGGTAGCTTGAGGAATTGATGGCTGACAACGAGGGCACGCCCACCCCGAACCCTGACGTCCCCGCCGAGACGAACGATCTCTCGGTGGCCGAGCTGCGTGACTGGCTGCGCCGCTGGGTCGCCGATGCGACCGGGCAGTCTGTCGACGCGATCACCGTCGACCGGCCGATGGAGGAGTTCGGGCTCGCCTCGCGCGATGCCCTCGCCCTCGGTGGTGACATCGAGGACCACACCGGGGTGGCGCTTGCCCCGACGGTGATCTACCAGCATCCGACGATCGCGTCGCTGGCCGAGATCATCGTCAACGGTGAGCCGGAGCCCGAGCCCGAGGACTCCTCGGAGTACACCGCCGCGTTCGCGCCGTCCGAGGCGCACGACATCGCGGTGGTCGGCCTGTCCACGCGTCTGCCGGGTGCGGGCACCACGCCGGAGTCGACCTGGGAGTTCATCATCGGGCGCGGTGACGCGATCCGTGAGCTGCCCGAAGGTCGGTGGGAAGAGTTCCTCAGCGACCCCGCCGTCGCTGCGGCCGTTGCCGAGGGCAAGACCCGCGGTGGCTATCTCGATCAGGACGTTCTCAAGCAGTTCGACGCCGATTTCTTCGCGATGTCGCCCATCGAGGTAGAGCGCGTCGATCCGCAGCAGCGACTGATGATGGAGCTCACCTGGGAAGCGCTGGAACACGCGCGAATTCCGGCGAGCGACCTCAAGGGCGCGCCGGTCGGCATGTTCATCGGTTCTTCGAGCAGCGACTTCCAGTTCATCGCGTCGCTCGCGTTGGGCAACGCCGATCCGAACGTGCCCGCAACGGCTGAGGCCTACGCGATCATGGGCAGCTCGAACGGCATCATCGCCAACCGGGTTTCCTACTTCTACGACTTCCGTGGCCCTTCTGTCACCGTCGACACCGCGTGCTCGTCCACGCTGGTGGCGGTGCATCAGGCGGTGCGCGCGCTGCGTGAGGGCGACGCCGAGGTGGCGCTGGCCGGCGGCGTGAATATGCTGCTGATGCCGATGACTACGCTCGGTTTCGCCCCCGGCACCTCCGAGGACGGGCGCATCAAGGCGTTCTCCAAGGATGCCGACGGCATGGTTCGTTCCGAGGGCGCCGGTCTGGTGGTGCTCAAGCGGCTCGCCGACGCCGAGCGCGACGGTGACCACATCTACGGCGTGATCAAGGGCACCGCTGTCAACAGCGACGGTCGTTCCAACGGCCTGCTCGCGCCGAACCCGGATGCTCAGGCCGACGTGCTGCGCCGGGCCTACCGCGACGCTGGGATCGTCCCCTCCACCGTCGACTACATCGAGGCCCACGGCACCGGCACCCCGATCGGCGACCCGATCGAAGCCGAGGCGCTGGCCCGTGTGGTCGGCCGTGGCCGCGATGCCGATAAGCCCGCCCTGCTCGGTTCGGCCAAGACCAACTTCGGTCACCTGGAATCCGGTGCGGGCGCCGCGAGCCTGGCCAAGGTGCTGATGTCGTTCCAGCACAACGTGATTCCGCCGAGCATCAACTACGCGGGCCCGAGCCCGTACATCCCGTTCGAGCAGGCCAACCTCAAGGTCGTCGACGAGGCGACCGAGTACCCGCGCTACAGCGGCGTCGCGACCGTCGGTATCTCCGGCTTCGGTTTCGGTGGTACCAACGCGCACGTGGTGCTGCAGGAGTACGTGCCGACGGCCCCGGTCGTCGAGGACGTGACCGCCGAGCAGGTCGCCGCCGAGGAGATCGAGGGCGAGGAGACCACCGGTGTGGTCGCCGAGGCCATCGCGATCACCGAGGCCGCGGTCGAGCCGGTGCAGCCGTTCGTCGAATGGGACGGCGAGCGCGACGAGCCGCTGCCCGTGGTCCTGGCCGTTTCCGCCTACCTGCCGTCGCGTCGTAAGCGCGCCGCCGCCGAGCTGGCCGACTGGCTGGAAGGCGCGGGCTCCGATGTCGCGCTGACCGATGTCGCCCGCTCGCTGGCCAAGCGCAGCCACCAGCGTTCGCGCGGTGTAGTGGTGGCCAAGACGCGTGAAGAGGCCGTCGCCGGCCTGCGCGCTATCGCCGAGGGCAAGCCGGGCGCCGGTGTGTTCACCGCCGATTCGCCCGCGTCCAACGGGCCGATCTGGGTGTTCTCCGGTTTCGGTTCCCAGCACCGCAAGATGGCCAAGCAGCTCTACGGCGAGAACGCGATCTTCCGCAAGACCGTCGACGAGGTCGATGAGCTGGTGCAGGACGAGGCGGGTTACTCGATCCGCGAGATGTTCCTCGACGACGAGCAGGACTACGACGTCGGCACCTGCCAGGTCGGTATCTTCACCATCCAGCTCGGCCTCGCCGCGCTGTTGCGTGCCCACGGCGCGGAACCGACTGCGGTGGTCGGTCATTCGATGGGCGAGGTGGCCGGTTCCTACATCGCCGGTGGCCTGTCGATCGAAGACGCGGTGCGCGTGATCTGCGCCCGCTCGCGCCTGATGGGCGAGGGCGAGCAGATGCTCACCGACGACGAAGTGCGCAATATGGCACTGGTCGAACTCAGCGCCCACGATGTGGCGCTGCTGCTGCCGAAGTACCCCGATGTGGAGTGCGCGGTGTACGCCGCGCCGACCAACACCGTCATCGGCGGTCCGCGCGACCAGGTCGAGCAGATCGTCGCCGAGGTCGAGGCGATGGGCAAGTTCGCCCGCATCCTCCCGACCCGCGGCGCGGGCCACACCTCCCAGATGGACCCGCTGCTCGGCGAACTCGCCGCGGAACTGGCGGGCATCGAGCCGACCTCGCTGAAGATCGGCCTGTACTCCACGGTGCACGAGGGTCTGTACTTCCGGCCCGGCACCGACCCGATCCACGACGAGCCGTACTGGGTGAAGAACCTGCGCCACAGCGTGTGGTTCACCAACGCGGTGAAGGCCGCCGTCGACTCCGGGCACACCACGTTCCTGGAGCTGGCGCCCAATTCCGTCGCGCTGATGCAGGTTCTCGGCACCACCTTCGCGGCGGGCGTGCACGACGCGCAGCTCATCCCGACGCTCAAGCGCAAGGAAGACGAGTCCGCCGGTGTGATCGGCGCGCTCGCGCAGCTCTACGTGCACGGCCACGCCGTGAACCTGGGTTCGCTGCTGCCCGAAGGTGATTACGCCGACGTGCCGCGAACCGCGTTCGTGCGCAAGGAGTACTGGCCCAAGGTGTCGATGTCCTCGGGCGGCGGGAATACCCGTGTGCCCGGCGCGCACGTGGCCATGCCGGACGGCCGTCACGCCTGGGAGATTCAGGCCTCCTCGGTCAGTGACCTGGCCGTGCTGGTGAAAGCCGCTGCCGCACAGGTTCTTTCCGATGTCGCGGTCGCTGTTTCACATCCGCATGCCGCACTGCCCACCGCGGGCACGCTGACCACCACGTTGACGCCGCACCTCGGTGGTGCGTCGGTCCAGGTGCACGCCAAGTCCGGCGCCGCGTTCACCCTGCTGTTCGACGCGGTCGTCACCTCCGGTGCCGCTCTCCCCGAACCAGTTGCCGCCGTGGCAGTTCCGGTCGCCGAAGCCGCGCCGACCGCCGCCGAGATCGCCATCGCCACCGGCGACCGCTGGAGCCCCGACAGCGGCGAGACCATCGAGCAGCGGCTGTGTGTCATCGTCGCCGAATCCATGGGCTACGCCGTCGAGGACCTCCCGATGGAGATCCCGCTGATGGAACTCGGCCTCGACTCGCTGATGGCGATGCGCATCAAGAACCGCGTCGAATACGAATTCGACATCCCGCAGCTGCAGATCTCGGCCGTGCGCGACGCCAGCCTCAACGAGGTGTCGAAGGTGCTGCGCTACGCGATCGAGCACCGCGACGAGGTCGCGGCGATGGCGGAGAAGCAGGCTGCCGCCAAGGCCGCCGGTGAAGATGTCGAGCTCGGTGTCGACGCCAACTTCGTCGAGGCTGCTCGGGCCGCGATCGCCGCGGGTGAGGATCCGCTGGCGGTGGCGAAGCAGGCCGGTGCCGAGCTGCCGTCGGAAGCTGCTGCTGCCGAATCGGTTTCGGATGCTGCCGGCGCCGGTTCGCCTGCCGCTGCGGTCGAATCAGCCAATGTCGCTGCTGCCGAATCAGTTTCGGAGCAGGCTCCCGCCGAGTCGGTTATCGCCGACATCGACTACTTCGCCGATGCGAGCGCCGACGAGGACAACGTTCCGCCGCGTGACGCGGCCGAGCGCCTGACCTACGCCACCTGGGCCGTCGTCACCGGTACTTCGCCGGGCGGCATCTTCAACACCCTCCCGATCCTCGAAGAGGAGGTCGCCGAGAAGATGGCGGCCCGTCTCACCGAGCGGGTCGGCGCGGAGGTCACCGTCGATGACGTGCTCGACTGCGAGACCATCGAGCAGCTCTCCGATATCGTGCGCGGGTTGCAAGACAGCGGCGCCGACGTGGACGGGTTCATCCGCCCGTTGCGTGCCCGTGTCGACGGGTCGGACGCCACCCCGGTGTTCGTGTTCCACCCTGCAGGTGGCAACACTCTCGTCTACGAGCCGCTACTGAAGCGTCTGCCCGCCGACACTCCGATGTATGGCTTCGAGCGGGTCGACGGTTCGATCGAGGAGCGTGCCCGGCAGTACCTGCCCGAGTTGCGCAAGATCCAGGGCGAGGGCCCGTACGTGCTCTACGGCTGGTCGCTCGGCGCGGTGCTCGCGATTCAGGTTGGCCAGATGCTGCGTTCGGAAGGTGCCGACGTGCGTTACGTCGGCCTGATCGACCTCGCGATGACAGTCGAGGACGAGGACAATAGCCCCGAGGAGCGCGTGCGTCGCCTCGAGCGCTACCAGGCTTTCGCCAAGAAGACCTACAACGTCCCCGCCGAGCTGGACCGGGACCAGATCGAGGAACTGGCCGCGGCATCCGATGCCGAGCAGTTCTCGATGATCAGCGATCTGATCAAGCTCTCCGGTGCGAAGATCCCTGGCGGCGTGCTCGAACACCAGCGCACTTCGTGGATCGAGCAGCGCGCATTGCAGCAGGTGCGGCCGAGCCAGTACAACGGCGATGTCGTGCTCTATCTGGCTGACCGCTACCACGACGGTGCGATCGAACTCGAGCCGCGCTACGCGGACCGTCGCCCCGATGGCGGCTGGGCTGAGTACGTTCCGAACCTGGAGATCGTCCACATTCCGGGCGACCACCTACAGATTGTCGACGAACCGCGGATCGGCCAGATCGGTGCCGACCTCGCCGCCAAGCTGGCCGCGATTTCCGCAAAGGGAGAATAGTAAGTGAGCACGACCGCCGAAAAGCTTGCCGATCTACACGAGCGGCTCGAGCTCGCCAAGGAACCAGCGGGCGCGAAGGGCATCGCGAAGCGGGCGCACAAGGGCATCCCCAGTGCCCGCGACCGGATCAACCAGCTGCTCGATCCCGGCACCTTCGTCGAGATCGGCGCGCTGGTGCGCAAGCCCGGCGACGCGAACGCTCTCTACGGTGACGGTGTCGTGGTCGGCCACGGCAAGGTCGAGGGCCGCCCGGTGGCGGTGTTCTCCCATGATCAGACCGTCTACGGCGGTTCGGTCGGTGAGGCGTTCGGTCGCAAGCTGTGCGGCTTGATGCAGTACGCGTCCAAGGTCGGTATCCCGCTGGTCGGCATCAACGATTCCGGTGGCGCGCGCGTGCAGGAAGCGATCAGCTCGCTGGCCTGGTACGCCTGGATGGCGACCAATCTCGAGCCGCTGTCCGGCATGGTTCCGCTGGTCTCGGTGATCCTCGGTAACTGCGCCGGTGGCGCGGTGTACGAGCCGATCTGCACCGATGTGGTGGTCGCGACCGAGTCCGCGCACATGTTCGTCACCGGCCCGAAGATCATCAAAGAGGTCACCGGCGAGGACGTGAGCCTCGAGGAGCTCGGCGGCGCGCGCACGCAGGCCCAGTACGGCAACATCCACCACGTCGCCAAGGACGAGGAGGCGGCCTTCACCTGGGTGCGCGAGTACCTGGGCTACATGCCGAGCAGCTGCCAGGAACTGCCGCCGGTGGTGAACCCCGGTCTCGAGCCGGAGATCACCGACTCCGACCGCGAGCTGAACACGTTCATGCCCGACTCCGACAATGCCGGCTACGACATGTACGACATCCTGCTGCGCATCTTCGACGACGGTGAGTTCAAGGAGATCAGCGCCGACACCGGCCAGAACATCATCACCGGTTACGCCCGCATCGACGGCCGCACCGTCGGCGTCGTCGCCAACCAGCCGATGTCGGCGGCCGGTGCGCTCGACGCCCGCGCCTCCGACAAGGCATCGCACTTCGTGCGCCTGTGCGACGCGTTCGAGATCCCGCTGGTCTTCGTCGTCGACACCCCCGGCTTCCTGCCCGGCGTCGAGCAGGAAAAGGTCGGCGTCATCAAGCGCGGCGGCCGCTTCCTGTTCTCCTACGTCGAGGCCTCGGTCCCCAAGATCACCCTGGTGGTCCGCAAGTCCTACGGCGGCGGCTACGCGGTCATGGGCTCCAAGCAGCTCGGCGCCGACATCAACCTCGCCTGGCCCACCGCCCGCATCGCGGTCATGGGCGCGGAGGGCGCCGTCAGCCTCCTGGGCGCCGCCCAGATCGCCGCCGCCCCCGAAGACCAGCGCGCCGCGATCCGCCAGAACCTGATCGATTTCTACAACGCCAACGTAGCCACCCCCTGGGTAGCAGCCGAACGCGGCTTCATCGACGCCATCATCGAACCGGCCACCACCCGCCTCGAACTCCGCCGAGCCCTGAAGTTGCTCCAGGACAAGAAGATCCAGCGCAACCCACGCAAGCACCACGTGCTGCCGCTGTAACCAGACCCCGACCGGGCCGCCCCGGAAGCTCTCCGAGGCGGCCCGTTCGGGTATGCGGGGATCAGATCTTGCCGAGGTCGATCTCCACGGGAAAGGGAGCTGACACCTCGACCGTTCCGGTGAACATGTCGCCGGTCCGGTATGACCCGGTCGCCGGGTCGAGGATGTAGGTATAGATCAGCGGGACACCGTTCGCCGCCTGCTCGATCCGCCAGTAGAAGGCGATGCCCGCCTTAGCGTATTGGTCCACTTTGACGATCCGGTCGGTGGTCTCCGAGCCGGGCGAGACGACCTCGACGACCAGCAACACGTGTTCGGGGCGGGTCGGCGTGAGGTCGATCGTGTCGGCACGATAGACAACGACATCGGGTCGCCGATTGGTGAGCGGCACATCTTGGAGTCGGACATCGAAGTCGGTGTCGGCGTTCCAGTCCGGTCCGGCTGCGACGTCGAGCGCGTTGGCCAGGATCCGGGCCAACCGGTTATGCCGCTTGGACGCACTGGGGCTCACAACAACCATCCCGTCCACGATCTCGATGCCCGCACACTGCTCGTCGGACCAGGTGTCGTACTCCGCCGCCGTGATCTGCTCGTGCATCCACGCGGGGGCGATGGCAGTCATGGCGCTCCTTCCTGACATCTTCGAGCGGTCGGCGAACCCGCTGGACCAAGTCTAATCGTGCGACTTGAAAGCCCGAAGGAGTACGCGAGCTCAGCTGGGTGATTCGGGTTCGCAACGAATCTGAGCCGAGCATTGGCGACGGGCAGTTTCCGTCAGAGCGCGTGGTTGACCCACTACCGCCGGTAGTTCGGGTTTGCGTTGTACCCGGGGCCTGCCTGCGGTTGATTCTGAGCGTGCGGCGCATAAACGGGTGCGCCGTATCCGGGAGCTCCCTGCGGCCACTGGCCCTGGGCTTGCGGCGACCCATACGGAGCGGGTGCGGCCTGCTGCCACTGCCCCTGCATCTGTGGCAGCCCATTAGGGGCGGGCTGCGGTCCACCGGCCGGCGGGTAGCCCTGCGGCGCGGTAGCGGCGCGGCGAGCCCGGCGCGACCGGAGATTGCTCCGCAGCCAGAACGCGGAGCCGACGCTCATCAGCGCGCCGCCGCCGATCAGCATCCACCCGGTGCGCTTGTTCTGGGCTTGTTGCCCGGCGGCATCCCGCTCCACCGATGAGCCCTTGCTGCTCGTCACGCAGGTCTCGCCCGCCGACATGGTCGTGCCGCCGCAATCGGCACCGCTGTTGAGTGTGGCGATTCCGCCGAAAACGAGGAAGGCGCCGAACACTATGCCCAGCACCGAGTAAAGAAGGTCTTTCACATATTCCCCCAAGAACTTTGATCAGTCGAGACACCGTACCGCGTGCCCCGCGACACCTTCACGATCGCATCGGGGACGATTCGACAGCCGGAGTCGCATTCTGGGAGCTGATCGAAAAACGGGCCGCCACCGATGAATTCGGTAGCGGCCCGGCACGCTGCGTCGAAGAATTAAGCGACAGAAGCGGATTCGATGATGACGTCGTCGACGGGGACGTCCTGGTGGGGGCCCGCGCTGCCGGTGGTGACGGCGGCGATCTTGTCGACTACCTCGAAGCCGTCGGTGACCTTGCCGAAGACGGCGTAGCCCCAGCCCTGGCCCTGGGGAGCGGAGTGGTTGAGGAAGGCATTGTCGGAGATGTTGATGAAGAACTGGGCGGTGGCCGAGTGGGGGTCGTTGGTGCGGGCCATCGCGACGGTGTACTTGTCGTTCTTCAGGCCGTTGGTGGCCTCGTTCTGAATCGGCGCCTGAGTCGGCTTCTGCTTCAGGCCGGGCTCGAAGCCGCCGCCCTGCACCATGAAACCGGGGATGACGCGGTGGAACACGGTGCCGGCGTAATGGCCCGCGTTCACGTAGTTCACGAAGTTGGCGACCGTGTTCGGCGCGGCCTGGTCGTCCAACTCGAGCACGATCGGTCCGTAATTGGTTTCGAGATTCACCTTGGTCATGGAGTCGAGTCTAGGGAAGTGCGTGACTAAGGCGTGCGACCCCTCACAAGTACCGGGGGACAGATAGCATGTCGAACCGTGCCAGACGCCGCAACAGCTGTTCTCACCAAGCCTCCTGCCGAACCGGTGGCCACCGCGAAGGACTTCCGGATCGCGCGATGGATCGCGATGGTCGCCGGGATTCTCGGTGCCGTGTTCGCGATGGCCACGCCGTTTCTTCCGGTCACTCAGACCACCGCCCAACTGAACTGGCCGCAGAACGGCACGCTCGCGAATGTGCAGGCGCCGCTGATGTCGCAGGTGCCGATCGACCTGAATGTGTCGATCCCGTGTAGTGCCGTGTCGACGCTGCCCGAGCAGGGCGGCATGCTGCTGGCGACCGCGCCCCCGCAGGGCGATCGCGCGGCTTTGGAGGCGCTGTTCGTGCGCGTCTCCGCTACCGCGGTCGATGTGGTGGATCGCAACGCGGTGGTCGCCTCGGCGGACCGGTCGGCGATGGACGGGTGTTCGGCGATCGTCATCAGTTCCGATCAGAACCGCACGACCGCGGAGTTCGCGGGGCTGACCAAGCAGGTCGAGCGGCCGATCGCCGGTCAGCCGGGTGCGGTGGAAACCGTGCAGGTGCCTGTGCAGGGCCAGCTCGCCGGTGACCTGCGGCCGCAGATCGTGGGCGTGTTCACCGATCTCGAAGGCGCGGTGCCGCAGGGCCTTTCGCTGACCTCGACGATCGACACCCGATTCTCGTCGAGCCCGTCGCTGATCAAGCTGGTCGCGATCATCGCGGCGGTGCTGTGCACGTTGCTGGCGCTCGCCGCGCTCGGCCGCCTCGACGGCAGTGACGGACGCGGCCATCGCCGCTTCCTGCCGCGCAACTGGCTCAAGCCGACCTGGGCCGACGGCGCGGTGATCGGCACGCTGCTGGTCTGGCATTTCGTCGGCGCCAATACCTCCGACGACGGCTACATCCTGTCGATGGTGCGCGTGGCCCCCGACGCGGGCTATATGGCCAACTACTTCCGCTGGTACGGCGTCCCCGAGGCACCGTTCGGCTGGTACTACTACGTCATCCAGGTGTTCGCCGAGATCTCCACGGCCAGCCCGTGGGTGCGCGTGCCCGCGCTGATCTGCGCGATCCTGTGCTGGATGGTGATCAGCCGCGAGGTGGTACCGCGCCTCGGCAATGCCGTGAAGCGCAGTCAGGTGGCGCTGTGGACCGGTGGCCTGGTGTTCCTGGCGTTCTGGCTGCCGTTCGACAACGGCCTGCGCTCGGAGCCGATCGTCGCCCTCGGCGCGCTGCTCACCTGGGTTTCCATCGAACGCGCCATCGCCACCGGGCGCCTGCTGCCCGCGGGCATCGCGGTGCTGATCGCGGCCTTCACCCTCGCCGCCGCGCCCACCGGTTTGATGTGTGTGGCCGCGCTGCTCGCCGGTATCCGGCCGCTGGTGCGGATCATCGTGCGCCGTCATCGCGAGTTCGGCACGCTCCCGCTGCTGGCTCCGATCGCTTCGGCGGGCGTGCTCGTGCTCACGGTCGTCTACGGCGACCAGACCTTCGCCGGTATCCAGGAAGCCAACCGGGTCCGTCAGGCCACCGGCCCCAACCTGGCCTGGTACGAGGACTACCTGCGCTACTACTACATGTTCGTCGAGACCGTCGACGGCTCGCTGGCCCGCCGTTTCGCCTTCCTGGTGATGCTGCTGTGCCTGTTCACGACACTGCTGGTGCTGCTGCGCCGCCGTCAGGTGCCTGGCATCGCGTCGGGTCCGACCTGGCGGCTGATGGGCATCGTCTTCGGGACGATCTTCTTCATGATGTTCAACCCCACCAAGTGGACCCACCACTTCGGTGCCTACGCGGGCATCGCGGGTGGGCTCGCGGCGGTGACCGCGGTGGCGGTGTCGCAGAGCGCGCTGCGTTCACGCAAGAACCGGGCGATCTTCCTGGCCGGATTGCTGTTCGTGCTCGCGCTGTCGTTCTCCGGCATCAACGGCTACTGGTACGTGTCCAGCTATGGCGTGCCGTGGTTCGACAAGACCATCTCGCTGCGCGGCATCCACTCGAACACGGTGATGCTCATCCTGTTCGGCGTGGCATTGGCCCTGGTCGGCTGGTACGCGCTGCGCGAGGACTATGTGAAGCCGGTGCCGTCGGCGAAAACGAAGCGCGGCAACAGGATTCGCAAGTTCGCCGCCATTCCGCTGACCATCGTGGTCGGGTTGATGGTGCTGTTCGAGGTGGCATCGCTGGTCAAGGGCGCGACGCAGCAGTACCCCGGCTACTCGCTCGGCCGCTCCAACATCGACGCGCTCAGTGACAACTCGTGTGGCCTGGCCAACGATGTGCTGGTCGAATCCGACCCGAACGGCGGCAGGCTCGACCCGATCGTCGACCCGGCCCGTCCGTTCACCGACCCCAACGACCCCCTGGCCGGCACCGGCTCGGTCGGGTTCACCCCCAACGGCGTCCCGGGCGACCTGTCGGCAGACGCGGTCGAGGTGAAGCCCGGAACCGGTAACACCAGCAACCAGTCGGTCGGCGCGGCCTTCGCCGAAGGCGAGAGCGCGGGCACCGGCGGTGGTGAGGGCGCACTCGGCGTCAACGGCTCCACCGTGGCGCTGCCGTTCGGCCTCGATCCGGCCCAGACCCCGATTCTCGGCTCCTACCAGGAGGGCATGCAGCAGCCCGCCCACCTGGAATCGGCCTGGTACGGCCTGCCCGCCCGCTCGGACGACTCACCGCTGGTCGTGATCAGCGCGGCCGGTCGCATCGCCTCCAAGGACGACTCCGGCTCCGACAAGTACGGCCAAGCGCTGTTCGTCGAATACGGCACCCGCAACCCCGATGGCAGCGTCACCACGCTCGGCGCCTACCAGCCGCGCGATATCGGCCCCGCGCCGTCGTGGCGCAACCTGCGCGTACCGCTGGCCGACCTCCCGGCCGAGGTGAACGCGGTGCGCGTGATGGTCAACGACCCGATCCTGATCGGCGATCAGTGGCTGGCGTTCACCCCGCCGCGGGTGCCCAGGTTGCAGAGCCTCGACACGTTCATCGGCCGCGATCAGCCGGTGCTGCTGGACTGGGCCGTCGGCCTGCAGTTCCCGTGCCAGCGTCCGTTCGCGCACAAGAACGGCGTGGCCGAGGTGCCGAACTACCGGATCCTGCCGGACCGTCCGCTGGCGATCTCGTCGACCGATACCTGGCAGGCGCAGGAGTTCGGTGGTCCGCTCGGCATGTCGCAGATGCTGGCGAGCCGGGTCACCATCCCGACCTACCTGAAGGACGACTGGGCCCGCGACTGGGGTTCGCTGGAACGCTACGACCAGTACGCGCAGGCCACCCCCGCAAAGCTCGAGACCGGTACCGCGTCACGTAACGGGCTGTGGACCCCCGGACCGCTGCGGGTGTTCTGACCTCGGCCGGACAGTAAAAGGCGCGGATCACATAGGGTGGTCCGCGCCTTTTCGGTCGGATGGGGGACAGGAGTCAGACGTTGAGCATGCGACGGTTCAGGTCGCGGCGTAATACCTCTTGTGAAGGCAGTCTTTCCAGTACCCGCATTACGGCCGGTCGTAGTTCTTGTTTCTCGTCGTTGCTGAGCAACTCGACGAGATCTTGTAGATCCATGTCATCGAAGGCTCCTGTCATACCCACCAGCGTACGTGCTCAAACGTGCAGGCACAGGACCTTTACGCTGTCATTTACAGTTGCTTCATCTTATCGAAACCCTAACGGGCACTGAGCGTTTCGTATGCGGCATGCACCAGTGCCTGGTCACTGCCCTTACGCTGCCAGTGTCTGTAACGCACGTCACTGTGCCCGAATTGCCGGTTCCTTCGCTCGACCCGACTGATCGATCACCGTCACCGCGATCTCGGCGGGCGGAGCGGGCTGATACGGCGTGAACCGCTCCAGCGAGCCCCAGTCGCGGCCGAGATCATGGTCGAGATAGGTGGGCACAGTTTCGGCCTTCAGGAGCAGATTTGTCCACCCGAGCGGGCCGCCGCCGATGTCGTCCTGCCACGCGTTGGACGCGTCCGAACCGACCCGATCGGGCAGGATCCGCCACTGCGGGGCCTCCGCGACGCCGTCGTGGTGCTCGAACGGGCGCTGGCAGGGGAACGCGAGGCCGACGTGCCAGTCGAGCAGCACCGGATCGGTCCGGCCGACCACCGAGTCGAGGGTGGACAGCTTCGGCAGGCGCGGCGGGGTGACCGCGAGCCACTGCTTGCCGGTGATGTCGTTGTCGGTGGCGACCAGGCGCACCGCGTTCACACCGACGGGCAGCTGATCGATCGGCACGCGCAGGTTGCGCCACGACGGGGCGGGCCCGATATCCATCGGCGCGATCGAGCCGGTCATCTCGACGGAGCCGTCGGCGGCGCGGGTGCCGTATTCCAGGCGCAGATCCTGGCCGTAGTGCACAACACCGTCGGTGTCGACGTAGCGGATCCGCCCGGCCGCGGTGACCACGAGGGCCTGATAGGCGGGATTGTCGCGCACGCTGTCGTCGAGGTCGACGCGATACCACTGCGAGGTCAGCTTCGCCTGCTGCTGCACGCCGTCCTGGAAGGACCCGAGGACCGGGGTGCGGGCGGGGTCGAGGCCGAACGGGAGGGCGACGGTACTGCCGTTGATGCCGGGTTCGGCGCTGGTGCCACCGCCCGTGCCCGCACCGGTGGTCTTGGTGGTCTTGTTGGCGGAATCGGTGTCGACCGAGTTGGCGCCGCCGACCACGGTTTCGTCGGCGTCGGCGGTGAGGTCGTCGGCTACGCCGTCCGGGGTGAAGCCGGTGGAGTCGGCGTTGAGCCCGTCGGCGGGGTCACCGGTGTAGGGGGTGAGCAGTGAATCGGCCGTATTCGATTCCACCAGCACGTCATTGGCGAGGCCGCACGTATTGCCTTGCAGCGAATTGATATTCGACTTCGCGATGGAGTAGGCGGGGTACTGGGTGATGGCGCCCTTGGCCATCGACGCCACCTCGAACAGGACGAGCAGTGCCGCCGCGATGGTCAGCGGCATGGTCGCGAAGCGGTCGAAACGTCCTGTGTCGGAGGGGGTTCGGTAGGGCGCGCGCAGGTGGAAATACAGCGCGACGAGCAGGGCGAGGATGCTGAGGCCGAGGAACAGGGTCGAAACGCCCTTGCCCGCCACCATCGGCGCCTTGTCCCAGAACGGCACACCGTAGCTGGACACGTACCACCAGCCGTTGGAGCCGGTGAAGGTCATCGCGAGCAGGAACAGGACGGCCGCCGCGAACAGCGAGCGGTTGCGTGGAGCGCGAATTCCGTTGGTGCCGACCGCCACCGCCGCCAAGGCCGCCAGCGAACCCGCCAGGCCCGCGTAGACACCGAAGTGGTGGGTCCACTTGGTCGGCGTCCACATCATCAGCAGCAGGGCCGCGAAGACGATGCCCAGGATGCGCACCGAGGGCCCGCGTGAGGTGCCGGGGATGCGGCCCTTGCGCAGGACCTGCAGGATGCAGACGAGCAGGCACAGCAGCATCACCAGGACGCCGAAGCGGCGGGCCAGTGAGCCGTCGGGGGAGAGCATGAACAGCGAGTCCCAGCGGGTGCGTTCGTCGAACCAGGCGACGTTCGGGCCGACGAGCGTGCGGACCCGGGTGGCTTCCATGACGGTGGCGAGCGTCTGATCGGCGAAGACGATGATGAGCACCAGCGTGCCCGCCGCGACACCGGGGGCCAGGAGCGCGGCGTAGCGGAAGATCTCGGCGGCGATTCGGCGCGGGCGCAGACCCTGCGCTCGTTTGATGATGACCTGCATGACCGGCCGGGTGCCCGCGATCAGGGCGGCGATACAGATCAGGCCGGTCGGGCCCGCCGCCAGCGAGAACGCGGCGACCAGGATCGCCAGGGCGGCGGGCAGCAGTCGTGCGGTGGCGATGGCGCGTTCGATGAGGCACCAGGTGAGCAGGGCGCCCGCCGCGATCAGCGGTTCGGGGCGAAGGCCGTTGTCGTAGGGGAGCCAGAAGGCCAGGAACACCAGGCCCGCCGTCCACAGCGCCACCTTGTCGCGGCGCACGCGAGCACCCAGGCGGGGCAGCACTTCTCGGCTGATCACCGCCCAGCAGACCAGCCCGGCGGCGAGCGCGGGCAGGCGCATCCACGGGCTGGCGTCGGAGACCTTCGTCATCCAGGCGAGCAGTTCGTAGGACCAGCCGAACGGTGCCTCCGGCACGCCGAACCAGCGGTAGTAATTGGCCATGTAGCCCGACGGGCCCGACGCGCGCGCCATATTGAGGATGTAGCCGTCGTCGGAGGTGTTGGCGCCGATCACATGCCAGCCGAGCAGCGTCACGACCACCACCACGTCGGTCGGGGTGATCCGCCACCAGTGCCGGGGCAGGAAGCGGCGGGCGCGGCGGCCGTCGGCGGTGTCGAGCAGGTGCAGCGCGATCAGCGCGAGGAGGGTGAAGACGCCCGCGCCGATCATCGCCGCCAGTTTCAGCGTCGTCGGCGTCGAGGTGAAGCGGGAGTCGATATCGGCGTGCAGCCGGGCGCCGGTCAGGGCCGCCGCGTCGAGGTCGGTGTAGACGCCGACGATCTGTGGGCGCTTGTCGACGGTAACGGTGTTGCGGAACGGGGTGCCGTCCTGGCGCGCCGCCCCGACGAACTCGACCGTGGTCGCCTCGATCGTCGAGACGATGCCGATCCGCTCACACCCGCCGATCTCGGCGATCGGTGCCGACAGCATCGGCACATCGCGCGCCTGCACTCCCACCACGCCGTCGCGCACGGTGACGCTCAGCCCGCGATCGGCTTTGCCGGAGGCGGCGGGAATCGTCGTCAACAGGGTGGTCGTGGACGGGTTCTCCGCGCCGGGACCGGGCAGCCCACTCAGCATCGTGCACGGCAGCTGCGCGTCGAGGCGCTGCGGCACATACGACACCAGCGGTGCCTCGACGCTGGTCGCGCCCGCTTGCGGCCAGTCCAGGCTCGCGCGGTCCTGGCGCACCGGCAACAGCGGTGTGAGCAGGGCAAGCACGAACCCGAGCAGCCCACAGACAAGGGCGATCAGGCGGTATCGGGTGAACGCTCGTTCAGATCGGTCCGGTCGCACGGGGACTGATGCTAGCCATCGAACCTGTGCGCCGGTCGGCGCCGCTCCAAATGGGCGCGGACGCGACGGCGTTCCTCAGCGGTGCAGGACTCAGCCGGTGCGGCGGGCGGCCCAGTCGAGCTGGGAGCGGGCCCAGTCGGGGATCTCGGAGTCGGGGCGAGGGAAGGCGGCGAATTCGGCGGCGAGGTCGTCGGCCGAGACCTCCGGCATCCAGTCCGCGACGGCGACGGTGGAGTAGTTGGTCTTGTACCGGGTGGGGCCGGCGATGAAGATCTCGGCGCTGAGCCAGGCGCCGGTGTCCGGGTCGTAGGACATGCGCTTGTGATCGGTGAGGTACTCGAGCACCTCGGTGGGCGGCATCAGGTTGGTGACCGTTCCGTCGCGCTCTTTGATCTGCACCCCGGCGACGGCTTGCTCGCCGACCTGCAGTGACCACAGGAGTGCGAATTTCTGGCCCGGCGCGAGCAGGGCGATGGTGGCGTCGATGACCACCCGCTCGATCTCGCCGAGCGATCCGAGCTGCTCGCGTGTGGCGCGCTGCTCGCGTGGCATACGCTGCTCGCGTGGCGGGCGCGGCTCGCGCGGCTGCTCCGGGTCACGACTCTGACTCTGCGCGCGTGCCGTCAAAAGAGCGATCCGCTCCGATCGGCTGAGCGTCATAGCTATACCTCTGCATCCCTACCGATCAGCGCTACCAAAAACTGATTTCGGTCGGCCGAACTTCCAACATTTCGCAGCGTACTCGCCCCGCGACACCGACCGCGCGGTTTGTTGACACTGACCGGACATATTGTGGTCTATCGCTCTCCCGCACACCAGTGGCTACCGGGTGTCGATCGACACACGTGCCAGTTACGCCGCCGACGCGCGCAGGGCGAACCAGCCGTCGCGTGGGTCGGCGAAGCCGTGATAAATCAACGGTATGCGCTGGTCGATCTCGAAATGCCGGTAGACCGCCTCCATCGCCTGACGGATCGCGTGCGCCTGGAAATCGTCGATCCGGCGCACCCCGATCCGGCGCTCGGGCAGCATCGCCAGCCGGATCAGTTCGGCCGGATCGTCCACGTCGAGCCCCCACGGCGCCGGTTCTTCGATGAGATGGTCGTGCAGCACCTCCCGCGCTACCGGCGGATCGTGGCGCGGGCCCGAGAACGCGACCTGCTGCGCGCGAGCGAGCCCACGCGTGTCCAGCGGCGTGCGCACGGCCTGGATCAGGTCGATCAGCTCGGTGTCGCGGGTTGGTTGGGGTATTCGCCCGGCGACCGGTGCCTGTTCGAGCAGGTGCATCATCTGCCCGCCCAGAACCAGGGGCTCGGGTACCAGGAAAACGCTGATGCTCGGGCAGGAACAGTTCAGGCCGGTGAGGCACACCCTCGTGTGCAACGGATCGGACATACGTCCTCCTCCGGTAGCGGGTCGCCGGGACCCGTGACGTGCAGGATCTGATTCCTACGCCAGCCGCCGGGGGGTTGTGTGATCCGCCGGCGGAGACCGTGCCGCACCCGTCAGTGTAGTGCTGTCGGGCGGGATGAACACCTGGTTCGGCACGGATCGCCGCACGATCCGCGTCGCTTCACGTGGCCACTGATTCGGTGTAGCGGCGGCCCAGGGTGCGCAGGTGCGCGACCAGTTCCGGCGGGCCGTCGACGCGGAAATCCATCATCAACATGCTGAGGTAGATCGCGATCGTCTCCATCGCGTCGGCACCGGTGAGCAGCACGCAGCTGCGCTCGTCGATCGGCTCGACCACGCCGACCGCCGGGTTGATCCTGGCGATGACGGTCTCGGCGGGTTCGAGGACGGTGACGCGGGCGTGCACGCGCCAGCCGGTGGACGCGATGTGGCGCATGACGAAGGCGACGAGGTCGTCCTCCGGGAGCATGCGCGGGGCGAAGACGCGCGCACCGGTCTCGGCCCGGGTGATCCCGGCGGCCGGAAGTGCCGTCCAGGCATGGGTTCTCATGCTGTAGGCGACCAGGTACCAGCGGCGTTGCCAGTTGATCAGGCGGTAGGGCTCGAGTTCGGTTGTGCCGTCGAATGTTTCGATGGTGACGGCGGTGGTGCGGCGGACCGCGTCGGCGAGGGTGGTGAGGATGCCCGTGGCGACCGGCGCGTCCGGTTCGCGTGAGCCGGTGGTGGCAGGGCCGATCTCGGTGGCATCGCGCAACGCGGAGACCTTGCGCTGCAGGCGTTTCGGAAGGATCTGTTCGATCTTGCGCAGCGCTCTGGTCAGCTGGTCGCCGATGTCGGAGACGGCGAGCGAGCCGTCGTGGGCGACCGCGATGGACAGCGCGACCGCGACGGCTTCCTCGTCGTCGAGGAGCAGCGGCGGCATGGTCGCGCCGCGGCCCAGCCGGTAGCCGCCGATCGCGCCCCGTTCCGCGTGCACGGGATAGCCGAGTTCGCGCAGTCGCGAGATGTCGTTGCGCACGGTGCGTTCGGTGATGTCGAGGCGGTCGGCGAGCTCGCGGCCGGTGTAGGCGCGGTCCTGCAGCAGGGCGAGCAGACGCAGTACGCGCGGGGTTGTCGCAGCCATTTCCCACCTCGTCGAAAATTAGGAAAGAAACGAGCCTAATAGGTTTCTAGGCTGGAGTCATCACCGAAACGAAAGGCACCATCATGAACAGCACCGCAGCCCTCGAAACCGTCTGGCGCGACGTGGTCACCACCTCCTACCAGGCCCTCAGCGACGTCGTCGCCGGTATCGCCGACGACCAGTGGAACCTGCCAACCCCCTGCTCGGACTGGACCGTCACCCAGGTCATCCAGCACGCGGCGGGCGATCAACTCGCCTACGCCGCCGCCCTCGGCGTCGGCCCCGGCCCGTCCTACAACCCCTTCGATCCCTCCGGCACCATCGACGGCACCCCCGCCACGCTGGTCCGTGAAGCCATCGAGCAGACCGCAGCGGCATGGGCCACGGTCTCCGCCGAAACCGCCACCGTCCCCACCCCGCTCCCACACGGCGACCTCCCCACCCCCGTCGCGGCCACCCTCGCCGCCCTCGACGCGGCAGTCCACGCCTGGGACATCGCGATCGCCACCAACCAGCCCTCGCCCCTCACCGACGACCTGTCAGCCCACCTCCTGACAGCCGCCCGCACGATCCACCCGGCCCCCGGCTCCGGCACCGACGCCGAAATCATCGAACCCCTCCGCCAATGGGGCGCCTACGCCCCCATCGTCGAAGCAACCACAACCACCCCCACCACCGAACTCCTCCACTACCTCGGCCGCACCACTGCGTGAGCCAAGCGCGCCCGAGCGGGCGACGTCACAGCGTCGACACAATGGCGTCGAGTATCAGCGGCGCACTGTGATCAGGGTGAAGGGGCCGATTTCGGTGGGGGTGAAGGCGGGGTCGGTGAAGAGGGACTTGGGGAAAGAGACCGTGTAGCGCTTGACGTTCGGGTCGTTGGGGTAGACGTCTTCGGCCAGGCGGAGGGTGTAGTTGTCGCCGTCGTTGCGGAAGAGGAAGGCGTCGGGGGCCCGCCAGGGGGACTTCGACAGAGCTTCGACGAGGGCGGGGGAGTCGGGGAGTTTGCTCCAGCCGGCGATGGTGGCGGCGCGGGCCTTGAAGTCGGCCAAGGGGTTCGCGTAGTGGGAGGTGAGGGCCTGGAAGCCGAAGTAGGGGTAGAAGGCCAGGAAGCTGGTGTCCGCGGTGAGGACGACGGATTCGTCCCGGGGGCGGCCGGTTTGAGCGAGGATGGCCTCGTCGACTGCGTGGTAGTACGCGACCGCGGAGGGCTTGCGCTTGTCGGCACGTTCGCCGAAAGTGCCGTCGGCAGTTGGCACGCTGGTGGGCACGGTATCGGTGTAAGCGGTATCGATCTCGTGGGTGAGCACCGTGGGGATCGTCTGGGCGAAGGCCATGGCGCCGAGGACGGCGATCGCGGCGGCCGCGGTGCGCAGCGGGGCGGGCTCGTTCAAGGCCTGGTAGATGGCCCTCGAGCCTTCGACGAAGCCGAAAACTCCTGCGGCGGCGAGCAATGCGAGCAGGACCGGCTCCAGCCGGAAGGACAGCAGGGTGGTGCCCGCCGCGGTCGCGGTCATCGAGAGCAGGGTCCACAGATAGATCGACACGACGCCGATCCCCAATGCTTGTGCGCGCCTCGATGACCCGGCACGAACCACGAGCCACAGCACACCGATCATGCACAGCGCTCCGCGCAGGGAGAACTCCAGCATCGGGAACGCCAGCTGTGCACCCGACTCCGGCAGATAGTGGAAAGCGCTGCCGGAAGGGATTTTCGCGCCCGACAGCATCTTCAGCAGATACGGCGCCCACACCACCAGCGCGAGCGCGATGGCGATACCGCCGATAGCCACCAGTCTCGTCAGCGGTGCGATTGCGGCCCGCCATGCCGGAGCCGAGGTATCGGCTGTCTCGGACGACGGGCTCGCCGCGACGGTCTGGGCGGCTGATGCCGCGGGAGATGAATCGGCATCACCGGATGGCCGCGACTCTGTCACCGAGCCGGGCCGCGCGCGGCGACGACGGCGCCCATCGGCCCGCTGTGTGTAGACAGCGAAACCCGCCGCGACGATCGCCATCAACACCACGGTGAAGGCCGCGATCGCCAGGTACAACGTGTAGAAACACGCAGCCACCCCGAGGAACACCCCGGTCCCGAGCACCGCGCCCCAGCCACCGGAGCGCCGATGCAACGCACCCCACGCCAGCACGAGCACCGGCGGAATGAACACCACGAGCACCGCGCCATAAGCCTCGGGCGAGGCATAGGCCAACGTCATGGCCGTCACCGCGGCGGCCGCGCCCACCGCCATATCGGCCCGCACCAACTGCATCCACAACACCAGCGCCACCGCGGCGGCAATGGCGAGCAGCCCGATCGAGTACGGCTTGAATACTTCCCAGCCGTCCATCCCGAGCACGTTCCCCACGCGCCCGCCGATCCAGAACCACCCGGCCGGATAGAACGGCGGCAGATCCACATAGGTCATATCGCGCAGCGCGGCACTGTCGGTGAGCCTGGTCAGATATTCGGTCCGGAATTCCTGATCCACCGAAACACCGAACAGATACAGCTTCGTCGCTGCTAGGGGCATCCCGAGCGTGACCGTCACGAAACTCGAAATCCCGACCCAGGAAAGCAGTTTCGCCACCAGCGGCCACTTCCGCAGCCGAATCAACAGCACCGAGACGACCAGCAGCGCGACCGAAGCGACCTGCCCCACAGTGGTCAGAGCCCGAGTCACGTTGGAGGAGTTGAACGCAGGCCACTGCACCGCCGAGAACGCGAACAGTCCCACCGCGGCCACAACGAGCGCCACCACCGCGGCTGCGGCCCCCTCGCCGACCCCGGTCCAGATCCTGCGCCCGGCCCGCACCTCGTCATTGGTCGTCATCGGCGCGCAATCCTCCGGCTCCACTGTGCTCCATGGTCCGGGCCAGCCTAGTGGAGCCACAAAGCAGAACTGCCGCACCATCCGGGGATGATGCGGCAGTCCTGAACGCAGTCGATCAGATCGGGAGCTTGCGGAAGATCGGGCGCGGCACGTGGCGCAGAGCCGACATCAGGAAGCGGGCCTCGCCGGGGGCCCAGACGATCTCGGTGCCCTTCTCCGAGGCGTTGACGGCGAGCTTGGCGACGTCTTCCGGGTCGACGGTGAGCGGGGCTTCCTTGGCCCCGGTGGCCTCCCAGTGGGCCTTGGTCGCCGAGGTGCGAACCTGCATCGGGCGGATGACGGTGACGCGCGGGCCGAACGGGCGCAGCGCTTCGCCGAGACCGAGGTAGAAGCCGTCGAGGCCCGCCTTGGTCGAGCCGTAGACGAAGTTGGAGCGGCGAACGCGCTCACCGGCCACCGAGGACATCACGATGATCCGGCCGTGGCCCTGCGCCTTGAACTTGTCGCCGACCAGCACGCCGACCGACACACCGGCGGTGTAGTTGATGCCGACGGTCATCACCGCCTTGCGCTGGTTCTGCCACAGCTCCTCGGCGTCGCCGAGCACACCGAACGCCACGATCGCGACATCCACGTCACCGGCGGCGAACGCCGAATCGACGACCTTCGGGTGCGCGTCGGTGTCGAGCGCGTCGAAGTCGATGACGTCGACCTGGGTCGCGCCGGCGGCCTTCAGCGTGGTGACGGCGTTCTCGAGCAGCGGATCGCCGGGCAGGTTCGCCAGGATGATCCGGGCCGGGCTCTTGCGCAGGTACTCGGCGCAGATCGCGAGACCGATCTCGGAGGTGCCACCGAAGAGCAGGATGGTCTGCGGGTTGCCAACTGCGTTGATCACTGGAGCTCCAGCCTCCTGGCCATATCGGACATGAAAACGCCATTCGGGTCGACGGTGCGGCGGACCTTGATCCACTCGTCGATCCGCGGGTACATCTTGTGGAACGCCTCGGCGGAGGTGCGCGAGTCCTTCGCGGTGTAGAGCCGTCCGCCGAACTCCATCACGCGCCGGTCCAGATCGGTGACCAGCTCGTTGAGGCCCTTCTTGATCGGGAAGTCGACGCAGATGTTCCAGCCCGGCATCGGGAAGCTCAATGGAGCCTGGTTACCCGGACCGAACAGCTTGAACACGTTCAGCGCCGAGTAGTGCCCGGAAGCCTGGATGTCGATGATGATCCGCTTGAACTCCTCAACGGCCTCGGTCGGCACCACGAACTGGTACTGCAGGAAGCCGTTGGAGCCGTAGCCGCGGTTCCACTCCGAGATCATGTCGAGCGGGTGGTAGAACTGCGTCAGATTCTGCACCTTGCCGGTGTAGTTCCCGCCCATCGCGTAGTACGCCTCACCGACGGCCGACAGTGTCAGCTTGTTCATGGTGAAGTTCGGGAAGATATCCGGCACCGTCATCAAGTGGGGCGCGTCGAACGCGAGCGGCTTCTTCTGCAGCTTCTTGGGCAGCTCATCGAGCTTGGCGAGGCGGCCCCGGGTGATCGTGCTGCGACCGAGCTTGGGCAGCGGGCTGATCACGTCGAACCACGCGCTCGAGTAGGTGTAGTTCGCTTCGCTGCCGTCGCTATGCGCCGCGATGGTCTCGTCCAGCGTCGAGGTCTTCACACCGTCGTTGAGGAAGTACGCGGTCTCCGTCGGCGCCATCTCGATGGTGGCGCGCAGGATGATGCCGGTCAGGCCGTTGCCGCCGACAGTCGCCCAGAACAGCTCGGCATCGGCGCTCGGCGAGATCGTGCGCACCGAACCGTCGGCGGTGAGCAGATCGATCGAGCGGACATGGTTGCCGAAGCTGCCCTCGCTGTGGTGGTTCTTGCCGTGGATATCGGAGGCGATGGCGCCGCCGATGGTCACCTGGCGAGTACCGGGTAGCACGGGAACCCACAGGCCGAACGGCAGCGCGGCCTTCATCAGCTGGTCCAGGCTCACCCCGCCGTCCACCTCGACCAGGCGCGAATCGCGGTCGATGCGGTGGATGCGGTTGAGCGCTGGCATGTATATAACAAGACCGCCCGCGTTCTGGGCGTGATCGCCGTACGAGCGGCCGAGGCCACGCGCGATCACGCCGCGTCGCAGATGCGCCGGCTTGGAGTCGTTGTCCTGCGCGACCATGCTCACGGCCTTGGCGATCAGTTCCGGATCGCTGGTCGAGAGCACTTCGGCGGAGGTGGGTGCGGTGCGACCCCAACCGGTGAGCTTGCGGGTGCGCGTAGGGAGCGCGAACGCGTCATCGTTGGTGGTCGAAATGTTCTCAGACATCGGCTTAGAGGCTACATGCATGGCGGGTATACGTGGCAGGACAGTGCGCCGGTCTCGTACGCTGCTCACGTGCAAGCCCAACCGCATCTGCCGCTACCCGCCGAAATTCCCCTGGTCGACGAGCCCGGCGGGACCGATGTCGACCTCAAGACGCAGATCGTGCGGTTCACGCTGACCGGTGGTTTGTCGGCGATCGTCGACTACGGCATCTACAGCCTGTTGCTGAATCTGGTCGGTTGGCCGGTCGGCGTGGCGAAGGCGATCAGTTTCGTCGCGGGTACAACCACGGCGTACCTGATCAACCGGCGCTGGACGTTCAAGGCCGCGCCGAGCAGGGCCAGGTTCTTCGCCGTGGTCGCGCTCTACGCGGTGACCTTCGCGGTGCAGTGGGGGATCAATCAGGCGCTCTTCTTCTCGCTGCCCGAGGAGTGGTGGCGCCAGCCCCTCGCCTTCGTGATCGCGCAGGGCACCGCAACCGTCATCAACTTCATCGTGCAGCGTGTGGTGATCTTCAAGATCAAATAGGTCAGCTGGCTTCGGCGATGGCCGGGGCTCGTTTGCCCGCTTTGACGCCGAAGTAGTCGCCACCTTTAGCTCGTACGTTGTCGGTGCCCCATTCGCGCTGATCCCGCGCGACCGGCACCATCTGCGGGATGTGCTTGCGGCAGTGGATATAGGCCTCTTCGACCTCGACGACGACCCATACCTGCGAGGATTTACCCCGCTCGGCCGACGGCAGGTCGGTGACGGTGTCGCGTAGCTCGCCGTCGGCGACCATGCGGGCTTTCCCGTTGATGTGCAGGCCGATGAGGTCGCGAACGAAGTCGATCATCAGGATCCCGACGTGCGGGTTCTCGAGGATATTGCCCAGACTGGCCATCACCCCGTTACCTCGGTACTCGGGGTACGCAATCGTGCGATCGTCGATCACGTGCAGAAATCCGGGGGTTCCGGCCCGGAAGCTGGAGTCACATTCGCCGTGCGAATCGGAGGTGGCGATGAAGGCCATGTCCATCCGGGCGACGAAATCCACCATCGTGGGGTTCAGATAGTCGATCACCTGGTCGTCGTAGAAGCGCTCGGCCCTGTCCGAGGTGCCCAACGTGTCCTGTAGCTCGTGTTCTCCGTCGCTGCCGACGAAATTTTCGGGCATCGGGCCCCCTCTGCTAGCCGTACCGGTTGATGCGGGCTTCTAGACGAAACCCCCGCTGTGACCGCAATCTCACTCAGTCTAGGGGACTCTCACTGACATCGGGGCGTGTCCATTGTTGCGAATGGGATGAAAGCCGAGTTTGCGCAACGGTTTCCAGGTCAGGACCGATCAGGCCGGAACTACCGTCACCGGGACGCCGTTGAACACGGCGGTGCCGCTGACCTCGTCGACCACCGAATCATCGGTCAGCACATTGGCATTCACCCCGGCGTGCGCCAGCGCGACCGACTGGGTGGTGCTCGCGCCGTGGCCCCAGCCGTGCGGCAGGCTCACCACGCCGGGCATGATCGTCGGCGTCAGCTCCACCGGCACCGTCAGCGAGCCTGCCGCCGAGGTGATCTCGGCCTGTTCGCCGAGGCAGAGGCGGGTCGCGTCGTCGGGGTGGACCTGCAGCGTGCAGCGGTTGGAACCGCCGACAAGGCCGGCGATGTTGTGCATCCAGCTGTTGTTGGAGCGCAGCTGACGTCGTCCGATCAGCACCATCGCGGGTGCGGCGCTCGCCAGTCCGGCGCGCAGGCGCGTGACGTCGGCCAGTAGTTGCGGCGGTGCCAGCTCCACCCGCTTCGACGCGGTGCGCAGGACACCGGGCAGCCGGGGTCGCAGCGGGCCGAGGTCGAGGCCGTGCGGGTTGTCCATGAGGGTTTTCAGGCTCAGGTCGCCGCCGTTCCACGCACCGTACGGGCCCAGTTTGAGCATCAGGTCGAGGCGCTGTTCGGTGGTGTCCGCGCCGGTCAGCTCGTCGCGGCGGTCGCTCATGTCGGCCTTGTGCAGTGTGCCTGCGATGACGAGTTCGTCGACCATCGCGATCGGGCTCGCCGCGCCCGTCCCGGCATGGGGCTGACCACTCACCGCGGCCGCGAGGCGGGCCACCACGGCCGATTCCGATGGCCGCTCGCCCAGCGGGACCAGCGGCGGCGAGTAGCGCGCGTAGTTGCGCACCGCGAACTGCAGCAGCGCGAAATCGAAGTGCGGTGACTGCACCGAGCGCGGCGGCGGCAGGATCACGTTCGCGTGTCTGGTGGTCTCGTTGACGTACCTGTCCACGCTGACCATGAACTCCAGCCCGGCCAAGCCCTTGTCCAGTCGCGCACCGCTCGGCGCGGAAAGCACGGGGTTGCCCGCCACCGTCACCAGCGCCTTGATCTGCCCCTCACCTGGGGTTTCGATCTCGTCGGCGAGGGTGGCGACGGGCAGCTCGCCCATGGACTCTGGCAGTTCGCGCACCCGGCTGGTCCAGCGGCCGAGCCGGAAGGGCTTGCTGCGCTGCACCCCGCCCGCCGCGGCGTCGGCGAACATGGCTCCGCCGGGGGAGTCGAGGTTGCCGGTGAGCGCGTTGACGGCGTCGACCAGCCACTGGGTGAGCGTGCCGAACTCGGCGGTGCAGGTGCCGATCCGCGCGTAGACGGCCGACGTGGGCACGGCGGCGAGTTCGCGGGCCAGCGTGCGGATGGTGTCGGCGGGAATGCCGGTGCGCTCGGCCACCGCCTCGGGCGGGAAGTCGAGGGCAGCCGCGCGCAGTTCGTCGAGCCCGGCGACGTCGACGCGCACGTCGGTCAGATCCTCGTCGAACAGCGTGTGCACCACCCCGAACAGCAGATAGGCGTCGGCGCCCGGCCGGATGAACAGGTGCTGGTCGGCCAGCGCCGCGGTTCTGGTCTCTCGCGGATCGACCACGACCAGCTTGCCCCCGCGAGCCCGCAGCGCCTTCAATCGGCCGGGGAAGTCCGGCGCGGTACACAGCGACCCGTTGGATTCGAGCGGATTGGCGCCGAGCATCAGCAGGTAATCGGTGCGGTCGAGATCGGGGACCGGGACCGTCAGCGGGTCGCCGAACATGAGCCCGGCCGCTACCTGCTTCGGCATCTGATCGGCGGAGCTCGCGGTGTAGATGTGGCGGGTGCTCAGCGCGCGGATCAGGACGGGCAGATAGAGCGCGCCCGCGACGGTGTGCGCGTTGGGATTGCCCAGGTACACGGCCGCGGAGCCGCGGGGGATCTCGGCGAACGCGGCCGCGATCAGGTCGAACGCCTCGTCCCAGCCCGCGGCGCGGAATCCGTCACCGTCGCGGATCAGCGGGGTGGTGACGAGGTCGGGATCGTCGTCGAGCTTGCCGAAGCTGGCGCCCTTCGGGCACAGGAAGCCCTTGCTGAACGGGTCGTCGCGATCACCGCGCACCGACAGCACCCGGTCGGCGTCGTCGAGGGTGACCGTGAGACCGCAGACGGCCTCACACAGCGGGCAGGTCCGCAAAGCGGACCGTTGGGACAGCGAACGTGGAGCCATGACTCATGCTTACGCCCACGCGGGCGGGCGATGGCCGGAAACGCCGAAAACCCGCGAGCTGCGACGTCGGGGAGGCGTCGCGGATCGCGGGTGTCGGCTGGTTCAGATCAGCTGGCCAGGGTCAGCGTGGCGCGCTTGCCGGTCTTCTGCTTGCGTGCCATCGCCGAGCGCACGGCCGCACCGAGGGCGACGACCGGCGGGATCCAGCGAGCCTCGGTGGGCGCGACGCCCCAGGACGCGCAGCCCGCGGCCAGCTGGGTCGGCGGCAGCGGGATGCTGGCACCGTCGGTGTACACGATCACGCCTGCCTCGCGCATGGCCTCGATCGCCATGGCGGCCTTGCGGACGCCGGTGACCAGGTGGATCTCGCGACGCTCCGCGCCCGGGATCTCGATCACGGGGCCGGACAGGTTGTTGGCACGCAGGAAGCGACGGACCGTACCAGCCATCTCGCCGGCGATCTCGATGGCCGAGACTTCGTCATCGGTGATCAAGCACAGGCCGTTGGTTGTTTCGGCAACCGTCCATCCACGCGCGGCGTACTCCTGCGCGGCGGCACCTTTGTCGGCGGCCGTAGTGGTGGTCGGAAACGTCGTGCGCACTGTGTTCTCCATTCCCCGAAGAGCTCTGTTCCTGCGTTCATGGGCGTATCGGTGCGGGGTAGTCGAGTCGTTACGCCGTTACCGAAAAATATTCGTGAGTGTCTGCTTCGTCTCAGTCCGATAACCTTCGCTATCGCAGGTAAGGTGCCGCCCGGGTTGGCGACAGGGTGCGAAAGCGGGCAGGATTCGGGCTATGACCGAAGCGCCGGGCAGCCCCGAGTCGAACGACGAGGATGCCGAGGAATTCGACGCCGAATCACGTTGGCTCTCTTGGAAAGAGGCCGACGGTACGCGGTCGGGTCGAGCACGTGAAGGTTCTCACCAAGCGGACTTGGCGCGCGACGCGGGGTTCGAAGAGCCGTTCCGCAGTACCGGTTCCGCCAAACAGTGGGCCGCCGAGGCGGCCCGTTCCCTGCTCGATATCCAGTTCCGCAGGCCCGCGACCAGGACATTGCTGCCGCTGGCCTATGTATTGAGTGTCGCGTCCTTCGGCGTCGGCCTGCCCGTGGCGTTCACGGTGCTGATGTGGAAGGTTTCCGCCGTCCTCGGCGTGCTCGCCGCGCTGGTGGCCGTCCCGCTGGGGCTCACCATCGCCGCCGCCGTCCGCCTGATGCTCGAATTCGCCGACAACACCGCCCGGTTGGCCGGTCGGGTGGAACACATCAGTGAACTGGCAGATGGCCTGTTCCAGGCCCTGTCCGATGTCGCCGAGCCGGTGAACCAGCTCTCCGAAGACGTTCGAGCGGTGCAGTTCTGGCGGTTCCGTAAGAAAAAATAGGTCTTGCGCAGTGTCCGATTCATTGTGAAACAATCCGTACGCAGATCCGACGATATGTCGGCTGCGTAGGGCGGTCTCCGAAAGTTCTGTCCGGAGACCGGAGTTCGGATACAGGGGGGAAGTATGGCTTCACCACAGGGCGTCACGGGTTCCACGATGCCGCGCAGGCAGCTGGGCAGGCACTTGCGTGACCTGCGCAATCGTGCGCGGATGACAACGAGAACCGCGGCGGCGCAACTGGAGTGGTCGGAAGCGAAGATCTGGCGGATCGAAACGGGGCAGACGTCGTTGCGCAGCCTCGATGTCGAGGCCATGTGCAAGGTGTACGGCGCGCCGGCCGATCTGGTCGAACCGCTGGCCGCCTTGGCTCGCGAAACCAAAGCAAGGGGTTGGTGGACGAGCTACGGCGACGTGATCGCGGAGGGGTTCGAGGTCTACATCGGCCTCGAGGAAGCCGCGTCGGGGCTCTCGCTCTACGAGGACGGCGTGGTCCCGGCCCTGTTGCAGACCGAGGACTACGCGAAGGCGCTGCTGGAGCGAACGATTCCCGAGCTCACCGAGGCCGCGCTGGAGCGCAGGCTGCGGGTCTTGGCTGCCAGGCAGGCCCTGATCACCAGGGCCGACGCCCCGTTGCGGCTGGACGTGGTGCTGGCCGCGTCGGTGCTCACCCGCTCCATCGGTGACGACCGCGTGCGCGCGGGCCAGCTCGCGCGATTACGGGAGCTGGCCGAGCGTGAAACGGTGCGCATCCAGGTGGTTCCCGGCGATTGCGGCTATCACGCCGGTCTCGAATCCGGCCGGTTCGTGATCCTGGATTTCGGGGTCGACGATTCGGTGGATCGACCGGAGCCGCCGGTGGTCTACGTGGAAACCCTCGCGGGCAGCACCTATCTGGACAAACCGGTCGAATTCGACCGCTACCGCGGTGCTTTCACCGATATCACCGCGGCGGCTACGGGCACGTTGTAGGACTGTCCCACGAACCGGCGAGCACCGAACGGTGGGTGGGCAGGGCTCGGTCGTAGACCTCCCTGCCCTTGTCGGTGAGTTGGACGAAGATGGCGCGACGGTCGAGATCGCACATGCTGCGTTCGACAAGGCCGTCGCGTTCCAGCCGGGCAACAGCGCGCGACAGCGCGCTCTGGCTCAGGTAGATGTCCTGGGCGAGCTCTGTCATGCGGTACTTCTGACACGCCGCGTCGACCAGTCGGTCCAGCGTTTCGAATTCGCTGAGGCCGATCTCGTGGTCCTTTTGGAGCGCCTTCTCCAGCGCGCAACTCACGGCGGCATGCCTGCCGAGTAGTTCACGCCACTGACCGACCAGCTCGGGGGGCGCTTCGGTGCGCCGAGCTGACGTTACGGCCGGGTTCATGGCCCCATAGTAGTGGTTACCCCATGTTCATGCAACGGCATTTTATGTGTTGGCAATTAATGCGTGCGCATGTAATGTCCTCCGCATGACTTCGCCAGCAACGCTTTCGGCCGCAGATCAGGCGACCGATCCCACCAGATGGCCCCTCCGGCTCTGGGGCATGCTGATCACTCTGTGCATCGTCCTGTTCCTCGACGGCCTCGACGTTTCGATGATCGGCGTCGCGCTGCCGTCCATCGGCGCCGAACTCGATCTGTCCACCTCCACCCTGCAGTGGCTCGTCAGCGGCTACATCCTCGGTTACGGCGGCCTGCTGCTGCTGGGCGGACGCACCGCCGACCTGCTCGGACGCCGCAAGGTCTTCCTCATCGCCCTCGCGGTGTTCGCCGTCGCATCACTTGTCGGTGGCTTGGTGAGCGACCCCGCCCTGCTGATCGCCACCCGTTTCATCAAGGGCCTGGCCGCCGCGTTCACCGCGCCGACCGGTCTGTCGATCATCACCACCACCTTCGCCGAAGGAAAAGCGCGCAACAAGGCGCTGTCGATCTACACCGTCTTCGGTGCGGGCGGCTACTCCATGGGCCTGCTGTTCGGTGGCCTGATGACCGGCGTCGGCTGGCGCTGGACCTTCCTGCTGCCCGTCCCGATCGCCGTCGCCGCGCTGATCGCCGCGTTCGTTCTGGTGCCCAAGGACGGTAAGGCCGAAGAGGGCGGACACGATCTACTCGGCGCGCTCTTGTCGACGGCGGGCATGTTGTTGCTGGTCTACACCGTGGTCACCGCGCCGGAAGTCGGTTGGGCCTCGGGTCGCACCATCGGTTCGTTCGTCGCCGTGATCGCCATGTTCGCCGCGTTCGTCATCACCGAGCAGCGCGTGAAGCACCCGCTGGTTCGCCTCGGCATCCTGCGCAAGGCCTCGCTCGTGCGAGCCAGCCTGGCCATCGTCGCGGTCGCCGGTTCGTACTTCTCCTGGCAGTTCATCGTGACCCTGTACATGCAGGACACCCTGGAGTGGTCGGCGCTGAAGCTGGCGATGGCGCTGCTGCCGGTCGGCATCCTGGTCGTCGGGTCGGCCTTCTTCTCCGAGAAGCTGATCGACCGATTCGGTACCGGACCGGTCATCGCGGTCACCATGAGCGTGATGGCGATCGGCTACCTGCTGTTCCTGCGCCTGGACACCGCGCCCGACTACTGGACCATGCTGCTGCCCGCCATCCTGCTGATCGGCATCGGCTGGGTCGGGTTCCCGGCCATCAATGTGCAGGCAACCAGCGGTATCGACGACGAGGAGCAGGGTCTGGCGGCAGGCGTGCTGCAAACCTCGATGCAGGTCGGCGCGGCCATCGTGCTCGCGGTGACCACCGCCATCGTCACCTCCGGAGGGCACGGCACGGGCGCCACCCCGCAGCAGATGCTCGACACCTACCGGCCGGGCCTCGAGTTCGCGGCGGGCGTCACCATCGTCGGCGCACTGGTCGCGCTGACGGTGTTCCTGCCCCGCTTCCGCAAGCAGGCAGTGGACGCACCGGTCGTCGAGGCGAAGGTTCTCGAACCGGTCGCCTGATCGGACAACGCGCAACGGCACCACCTCGCACAGGTGGTGCCGTTGCGCGTTTCACGTGAATCAGGCGGAGAACTTGGGCGCTGCTTCGTCCTTCGCCGAGCGAACGTAGGTCAGCGGGCGACCGTCGCGGCCCTCGGTCGGCCAGGCGATACCGAGGCGCGGATCGAAAGCGTCCATGTCCCTGTCGAATTCGGGGGAGTACTCGAGCGAGCACAGGTAGGTCACCGTCGAGCGGTTCTCCAGCGAGAGGATGGCGTGGCCGAGGCCCTCGGACAGGAACACCGAGCGGCGCGATACGTCATCGAGCAGGACGCTGTCCCACCGGCCGAAGGTGGGCGAGCCCGGCCGCAGGTCGACCACCACGTCAAGGAACGCACCGCGCACACAGGTCACATACTTGGCCTGACCGGGCGGATCGTCGGTGTAGTGGATCCCGCGCAGCACCCCGGCCGCCGAGACCGAGGTGTTCACCTGGTGTAGCTCGAACGGGCGCCCGGTGGCCTTCTCGAACTCCGAGGCCTTGAACGACTCACAGAACATGCCGCGGTCGTCGCCGAGCAGGCGCGGCGTCACCACCCAGGCGCCGGGGATCGCCAGTTCACGAAACTCCATGCGTTACCAGTCTTTTCCGCGGTCGATCAGGTCGAGCAGGTAGCGGCCGTAGCCCGAGCGCACCATCGGTTCGGCGAGCTTGCACAGCTGTTCGTCGGAGATCAGCCCGCGTCGCCACGCCACTTCCTCAGGCACGCCGATCTTGAGGCCCTGACGTTCCTCGATGGTGCGCACGTAATTGGCGGCATCGAGCAGGGAATCGAAGGTGCCGGTGTCGAGCCAGGCGGTGCCGCGGGCCAGGACGTCGACGCTGAGCCGGTCCTGTTCGAGGTAGGCGCGGTTGATATCGGTGATCTCGTACTCCCCGCGCGCCGACGGGCGCAGCTCGCGAGCGATCTCGACCACGTCGTTGTCATAGAAGTAGAGGCCCGGGATGGCGTAGTTCGAGCGCGGGACCTTCGGCTTCTCCTCGATGGAGACCGCGCGGCCCTGGTCGAACTCCACCACGCCGTAGGCGGTCGGGTCCTTCACCCAGTAGGCGAACACCGCGCCGCCGTCGATGTCGTGGAAGCGTTCCAGACTGGTGCCGAGACCGGGTCCGTGGAAGATATTGTCGCCGAGGACCAGCGCCGCCGGTTCGGTGCCGATGTGGTCGGCCCCGAGTACGAAGGCACGCGCGAGGCCGTCGGGTTCGGGCTGCACCACATAGCTGATCGAGACGCCGAACTGGCTGCCGTCGCCGAGCAACCGGGAAAACGCGTCGGCGTCCTCCGGCGTGGTGATCACCAGAATGTCGTCGATCCCTGCCAGCATGAGGGTGGACAGCGGGTAGTAGACCATGGGTTTGTCGTAGACCGGGACGAGCTGCTTGCTAACCCCGCGCGTGATCGGGTGCAACCGTGAGCCGGTGCCGCCCGCCAAGATGATTCCGCGCATAGGTGGCTAGTCTGCCAGTCCCGTCCTCCGCGGAGACGGGGAGGTTCCGACACGTCGACGAATTGGTCACGAACGTTTCGTGACCTGGCGTGTCGGGCGATAACCGGTACAGACATGGCGTTCATCTGATTATGTGAGCGCCGATGTGTGAAGCATCACTATGTTAGATGTCAGCGTCGACATCCGATCCGGGGCTCGCGCCTGGTGAGGGTCGACGCGCCAGCTGTGAGGTAGGTGCGCGATGGCAACCACGAAGACCACCGGCGTGATGGGTGGGCTCGCGCCCGTGGCACCGATCAGCACCTCGAGTGGACCGGAGCCGAGCATAGTCGTCAACTCGGGCCGGACCAGCACCTCCTCGCGGGTCCTGATGGGCGCCTGCCTCGGCCTGATCGGACCGCTGCTGCGCACCGTGCCCATCAACCGGGCCACCATTCCGGTCGGCGCCGTCGCGGTCGACCTGCTGGCGCGGCTGCGGCCGGAACCGCACGGCATCGAACGCGAGCAGATCCAGCTCGGCGGGTTCCGGATGGAGATGGTCCGGCCCGCGGGCGGCTCACGCGCGCTGCGCCACGGCGCGGTGCTGTACATGCACGGCGGCGGATTCGCGGTCTGCGGATTGCAGACGCACCGCGCGGTGGTGGCCGGGCTGGCCAGGCGCACCGGGCTGCCCGTCCTCAATGTCGAATACCGGCAGCTGCCCGGTGAATCGATCGACACCTCGATCGACGACTGTGTGCTCGCCTACCGCTGGCTGCTGCGCCACGGCGCCGATCCGTCGCGCATCGTGTTCGCCGGTGATTCGGCCGGTGGGTTCCTGACCTTCGCGACCGCGCTGCGGGCTCGGGATATCGGTCTGCCACTGCCTGCGGCCCTCGTCGGGCTGAGTCCGCTGCTCGATCTGGATTACCGGGCGAAGCAGGGGTATGTGAACGTCAGCCGGGATGCCTATCTCCCGCTCTCGGGTCTGGAGGCGGTCGTGCGGCTCGGCGCCGAGCACGAAGGCCCGCTCGATCCCGCGCTGTCGCCGGTCAATGCCGATCTGGCCGGGCTGCCCCCGGTCCTGCTCATCGCCGCCGAGGACGAGCTGCTGCGCTACGACTGTGAACTGATGGTCCATCGCCTCACCGCGGCCGGCGTACCCAACAGCCTGGAGCTGTGGCGTGGGCAGGTGCACGCGTTCATGACCATCCTGCCGAGCATGCCGGAGAGTCGTTCGGCGCTGGGCCGGGTGGCGAAATTCGTTCGCGCCGCGGTGGAACCGGCCCAGCGCGCCCGTACGGCCTGAGAACGGCTCGGGCGGTCCTGATCACGGTCGGCCGACCGAGCCACCCTCCGACACGAAAGAAGCGGCCCCAGCTCGGATTTCTCCGGGCCGGGGCCGCTTTCCTTCTGTCCTACGGCGAAATTACTTGGCCGGGGGGGTGAAGGGCTGGTTGATCGTGGTGAAGTACTGGATCGCGGCACCGATCGCGAACGGAGCGGTCACGAAGATCTGGCCACCCAGAACGCCGAGAGCACCGATAGCGGTGGCGCCCATGACGCACCCCGCGACCGCACCGGGCAGCGCGCCCAGGATCGGCAGCAGGATGGCCGAGGGGGCCGCGAGGGTGATCGCGCCGAGCGCGCAACCGACGGCCGCGCCGCTGAGGCCACCGACCAGGGTGCCGATGGTGGCGCCCATCGAGATGGTGGAGGTCATACGCGACCAGGCAGCCTGCTCACGCTCGTACTCGGTCTTCCACGGCGCCTTGTCCTCGTAGGGCAGCGCAACCGGCTTGTACACGGCCTTGGCCATGTCCAGCTCGGGGGTCAGAGTAGCGGCGTTGCCCGAGATCTGCGCGGCGATCGGGAACTCGAACTCGTCGATCTTGAAGGACAGCGGGGTGCCCGCGACGGTGGTGCCGTTCGCAGCCTTGATCTTGAAGACGCCATCTTCGACGACCATCGAGCCGGCGTCGGTGGTGATGACGGCGGCCCGGGAGTCGTCGACGAATTCGGCGGTGTAGTTGATCGGGGCAGCGGCCTCTTCGGCCGGCGCGGCGTTGACGGTGCCGGCGGTGACGCCCATGGCAGCGATCAGCAGCGCCGAGGTGGCGGCGAATTTCCTCATCAGCATTTTGGTGAACCTCAAGTTTGGAGCGTGCGGAGGGGACTCGTAGATCAAAAGCTCCCGCAGCTAACCAGAGGTGAACCTGCTGTGACTGTTAGTTCAAGTTTTGTTCACCATTGATACTCCGATGCCAGTGCGCTGATAGAAACCTGAGCGTTGACCGGGGTTTTTCTCAGGAAAACCAACTCTGAGTCTTAACCTACCTGCAGGTAATGTGATGGAGATCACTGTGTAAATATATGCCGAGTCACAGGTCAGTGACGTTCCAGCAACGCATAACGGCGGCACTTTCGTTCTGAGGGCCCACCGAATGCACGTATCGTTGACCGCGTGCGAGTGCTCGTAACCGGCGGGGCCGGGTTCATCGGTGCGAATTTCGTCCAGCAGACCGTGGCCACGCGCCCGGATGTCCAAGTGACCGTGCTCGACGCGCTCACTTACGCGGGCAACCGGGCATCGCTGGATCCGGTCGCGGACCGGATCGAATTCGTGCACGGCGATATCGCCGATCTCGATCTCGTCGACAACCTGGTCAGCGGGGTGGACGCGGTCGTGCATTTCGCGGCCGAATCCCACAATGACAACTCCCTGGCCGAGCCGTGGCCGTTCGTGCAGACCAATATCGTCGGCACCTACTCGCTGCTGCAAGCGGTGCGCCGCCACGATGTGCGCTACCACCACGTCTCCACCGACGAGGTGTACGGCGATCTCACCCCCGACGAGCCGGGTTTCACCGAATCCACCGCCTACAACCCGTCGAGCCCGTATTCGGCGACCAAAGCGGGCAGCGACATGCTGGTACGCGCCTGGACCAGGTCTTTCGGGGTCCGTGCGACCCTGTCGAACTGCTCGAACAATTACGGCCCGTATCAGCATGTGGAGAAATTCATCCCCCGCCAGATCACCAATCTGATCGACGGTGTGCGCCCGCGTCTGTACGGCGCAGGCCATCAGGTGCGCGACTGGATTCACGTCGACGACCACAATCGCGCGGTCTGGGACATTCTCGAGCGCGGCCGCACGGGCCAGACCTATCTCATCGGCGCGCAGGGCGAGCTCGATAACCTGACCGTCGTCCAGCTCATCCTGCAAGCTTTCGATCGCGAGCCAACCGACTTCGATCACGTGACCGATCGCCCCGGCCACGACCAGCGCTACGCCATCGACGCGAGCCTGCTGCGCGAGGAACTTGGCTGGTCACCGCGCTACGCCGACTTCCGTGCCGGCCTGGCCGACACCGTCGCCTGGTACCGCGACAACGAGAACTGGTGGCGACCGAAAAAGGCCGATACCGAACGCGCCTACGCGGCCGCGGGCGAAAAGACGCTGTAATCCCCGCCGTCGTCTGGGGAATTATCCCCAGACGACGGTGTAATACGTTGCGGCGGTGGCGATCAGCGCGAAGGTAGACGCGCAAGCGATAGTGATCGCCGTCCCGCGCGCCGGAATTGCGCCCTCGGAATTCGTCAGCCGCAGTGGAACGATCCGGGCGAGTACAGCCAGCCCCATGATCGCCAGCGGCACGAAATACCGGCCCTGCACACCGTCGATGAGATAGAAATCGACCGGCGTGAACGACATGTACAGCGTCACGTAGATCATCGCCACACTCGCGAGCACCGTCAGCGCCACGATCAGCGTGCGGCGGAAAGTGGCTGTGGCAGTGCTCATTCGGTCGATGGTGCCGAAACTCACCGCGAAGGCGAGCAGGCAGGCCAGCATCGAAATCGCGGGCACGTCCACATACGCGAAACCGAGTTCACCGAAGAACTGGTTGAACCAGCGATGATCGCGCAGCGCGATGCTCTCGCCGAAGACGTGCACGAATTGCACGGGGTCGCTGAGGATTCCCTTCAGCTGATCGCCGGGGCGCACCTGACCCCACTGGTGTGGTGGGCGCATCAGGCCCATGCCCTCGCCGGTGGGCGCCGCGATCTTCGTCCAGGCGAGAAAAAGCACTCCGCCCGTCACCGCGAATGCCCACGGGAGGAATTTCAGCTTTCCGGCGAAACCGAGGCGGTCGGCCGGCACCACCACAACGAGCATCGCCAGCAGCACATAGGTCGGCTTACTCAGCGGCAGCGCGATCGTCGCGGCGAGCAGCGCGGCGGTTTCCACCGGGCGCAATCGATCTCCGACGAACAGCGCTTTCAGCAGTAGCGCCGAGACCATGATGGCGAGTGCGTTGGTGAGCGTGTCCGCGGTGACGGTGCCCGCCTGGAACAGCGCGATCGGCAGCACCGCGACGGTGAATACCAGCCACTGGCTACGCCGCTCGCGCAGCGCGTAGAGCCCGAATCCGACAACCGCCAGATAGGCCACCAGCCCGGCGAACCGGGACAGCAAATACATGCCACCCACATTGAGGCCGAGCGCCTCGCCCAGCCGGATACCAATGGCCGCGGGCACATACGGCACCGGCGAGTAGGCGGCCGTATTGGTGAACCACATCTGCCGCGTCGCCGAGGAGACCTCGGCCGAGCCGAGCCGGTCGTAGGCGCCGGGGTCGGCCACCATCGCGTCGGGCTCGTCGGGATTGTCGTTGTAGTCGCGGAACGCGTAGCCCATCAGCGTGTCGACGCTGACCGGAATCTGCCCGCCGTAGGCCACACCGCGATCGTCGACGATGCGCTGCGGGAACACCCCGCCGTGCGCGACCTGGTAGGCGCGGCCGAACTGGGTGATCTCGTCGTGGCCCCAGAAGGCGGGGGTGAGCACGGCGAACACGGCACCGAACACGGTCGCGATCAGCGCGAACGCGACCGTCGCGGCGCCGAACCGCTGAGTCAGCGTGCGCACCGGCGCCAACGCTCGATCTTTACGTGCGGGGGTCTTGCTGAGTTCGACAGTGGTCTCCGGCTCGGTGGAAGTGGTCACCGACGCTCTCCGGCCGCGACGTCCTCGCTCACTCCGGCGGCCGAATAACGCAGGTAGACCAGCCGCGCCGTCTCATGACGCGAGCGGCGGATGCCGTCGAGGATCAGGCCCGCGGTCCAGGCGAGGCTGCCGAGCAGCAGCAGTGTGAAGGCGAGGAACAGCGTCGGGAACCGCGGCACCGCGTGGGTGTTGTAGAACTCGATCACGATCGGCACGGTCAGGATGACCGAGATCAGCCAGGCCAGGGTGCCGAAGAGGCCGTAGAACGCGACGGGGCGTTCGTGGCGGGCCAGGCCGAGGATCAGCGCGAGGATCTTGGTGCCGTCGCGGTAGGTGCGCAGCTTGGATTCGCTGCCCGCGGGGCGGTCACGGAAACCGACGGACACCGAGGTCTGCGGAACGCGCAGGTGCAGCGAATGCACGGTCAGCTCGGTCTCGATCTCGAATTCCCGCGACACGGCGGGGAAGCTCTTCACGAACCGGCGCGAGAACACCCGGAACCCGCTCAGCATGTCTTCGACGTTCTCGCCGAAGACCTTGCCGACCACGCCGTTGAGCACCTTGTTGCCGGTCTCGTGACCGCTGCGGTAGGCGCTGGCATCGGCGTCGTCCTGCTTGCGCACGCCGAGAATGTGGTCGTAGGGGCCCTCGAGCAGCGTCTTGATCATCAGCGGAGCGGCCGACGCCTCGTAGGTGTCGTCGCCGTCGATCATCAGGTAGACGTCTGCCTCGATGTCGGCGAAGGCGCGGCGCACGACATTGCCCTTGCCCTTGGTGTTCTCGTAGCGCACGATCGCCCCGGCCTCGCGGGCACATTCGGCGGTGCGGTCGGTGCTCAGGTTGTCGTAGACGTAGACGACGATCCCCGGCACGGCGGCTTTGAGGTCGGCGACGACCTTGGCGACCGCGGCCTCTTCATTGTGGCAGGGGACCACGGCGGCAATACGAAGCTCGGTGGAGTCCACCCGGGTCAATCCTCGGAGTTAGGCAGCAGTGGGACACCGGGAGGCTACAGGATTATTGCCGGGCTGGCGCCCGGGTGTCCGCTGGATTATCGGCGCGCTGGCGCGCGCGTGTTCGCGGCCCCAAGGGGCCGCCGGTTAGCCGCCGTTGCTTGCTCCTTCGTCGCCTACGCAACGGCTGTC
>NZ_JBHXNK010000028.1:0-100768 GCF_042719755.1 Nocardia sp. NPDC058519
GGCTGTCGGCGACCACCGACATCGCGATCGGCACGCCGGTGTCGGGGCGTGGTGAGCGCGCGCTCGATGATCTCGTCGGCATGTTCGTCAACACCCTCGTCCTGCGCACGGAGGTGACACCCGCGACTTCGTTCATCGAACTGATCGCCCAGGTCCGCGAGAAGGACCTCGCCGCCTTCGGCCACGCCGACGTGCCGTTCGAGCGCCTTGTCGAGGTCCTCGATCCGGTTCGCTCCACCGCCCGCAACCCCCTGTTCCAGGTGATGCTGTCCCTCGACGAGGACACCCGGAGCGCACTCGCGCTCCCCGGCCTCACCGTCGCCGGTTTCGACCTGCCCACCGGTGTCGCCAAGTTCGACCTGGAGCTCACTCTCACCGAACACCGCGACGACAACGGCACTCCCACCGGCATTTCCGGCGCCTTCCTCTACGCCACCGACCTGTT
Source organism: Nocardia sp. NPDC058519 (assembly GCF_042719755.1). Lineage (NCBI taxonomy): Bacteria > Bacillati > Actinomycetota > Actinomycetes > Mycobacteriales > Nocardiaceae > Nocardia > Nocardia sp. NPDC058519. Next base: position 446 of record NZ_JBHXNK010000028.1, read on the forward strand.
CGACGCCACCACCATCGCCACTTTCGGTACCCGCTTGGACCGCATCCTCACAGCCGTCCTCGCCGACCCGGCACGCGCTGTCGGCGACCTCGACTTCCTCGACGCCGCCGAGCAGACCCACATCCTGACCACGTGGAACGACACCGCCGCCGAGACCGACCACGCCGCGACTCTCGCCTCGCTTCTCGCTGACCGAGCTGCCGCAACGCCCGACGCGATCGCCGTGGTCGTCGACACCGACCCCACCGCGGCCGATGCCATCGCCGCACACCGCGCCGGGAGTGCAGTGCCCGAGATGCTGCGTGCCGCTGTCGATTCCATGGCAGCAGTGGAGCTTTCGTACGCGGAGTTCGGTGGTCGTGTCGCACGGCTGGCCCGCCATCTGATCGGGCTCGGGGCGGGTCCGGGCTCGCTGGTCGCGGTGGCGATGCGCCGTGGTGTGGAGCAGCTGGTCGCGGTGCATGCGGTGCTTGCGGCCGGTGCTGCGTATGTGCCCGTCGATCCGGATCATCCGGTCGAGCGGACCGCTGACGTGCTGGGGCAGACGGCACCAGTCTGTGTGCTGACATCGGCTGGCAGTGGTGTGGCCGACGGGGATTCGGTGCTGGAGGTCGACACGCTCGACCTGTCGGGACTGTCCGGCGATCCGATCACCGATGACGAGCGGGTGGCACCGCTGCGCCCCGAGCACCTCGCGTACGTGCTGTTCACGTCGGGTTCCACCGGCAGGCCGAAGGGCGTGGCCGTGCCGCACAAGGCCGCGGTGAACCAGTTGCTGTGGTTGCAGCGGGAATACCCGCTCGGTGTCGACGATGTGGTGCTGCAGAAGACACCGTTCACCTTCGACGCTTCGGTGTGGGAACTGCTGTGGCCGTTGCAGGTCGGTGCGCGGCTGGTGCTCGCCACCGCCGACGGGCATCGCGACCCGGCGTACCTGGCGGCAGCCACCGTGCGGCATCGGGTGAGCGTTGTCCAGTATGTGCCCTCGGTACTCGCCGCCGTCGTGGCGGAACCGGCTTCCGCGCAGGCGGATTCGCTGCGATTGGTGTTCGCGGGTGGTGAAGCGCTGACGGCCGACCTGGCGCGGCGGGTGCGCATGAGCACCGGGGCGACCGTGGTCAACCTGTACGGCCCCACCGAAACCGCCATCCAGGTCACCACGCACGAGGTCGGTGATGAGCGCAGTGCCACGGTGCCGATCGGTGTGCCTGTCGCCGATACCCGTGTGTACGTGCTGGATTCGCGCCTGCATTCCGTGCCCGCGGGTGTCCCGGGTGAGCTGTATGTGGCGGGCGCGCAGCTCGCCGACGGCTACCACGGCCGCACCGACCTCACCGCCGAACGCTTCGTCGCCGACCCCTTCGGCACGGGCGAACGCCTGTACCGCACCGGCGACCTCGTCGCCTGGCGCACGGGACCCGACGGCCCGGCGCTGCACTACCTGGGCCGTACCGACTTCCAGGTGAAGCTGCGCGGACTGCGCATCGAGCCCGCCGAGATCGAAGCCGCGATCGCCTCCGTTCCGGGCGTCAGCCGTGTCGCCGTCCTGGTCCGCTCGGACGAAGGCAGGCCCGACCAGCTCGTCGCCTATGTCGTCCGTGCTGTCGCACCCGAGGTCGACATCGCCACCACGGTCGGCGGCACCGATTCCGATGCAGCCGATGCGGTTCGTGCGAGCGATGTCGCGCCAACTGTTTCGGGGCCGGCCGCTTCGGCGGTCCCCGCCCCCGCCGACCTCGACTCCGCAATCGCCGCGACCCTGCCCTCCTACATGGTTCCGGGCGCCTACGTCTTCCTCGACGAGTTGCCCGTCAATGCTTCCGGCAAGCTCGATCGCCGCGCACTGCCCGCGCCGGAATCGCGGCAGCTCGACTATCGGGAGCCCACCACCGCCACCGAGAGGGTCGTTGCAGCGACCTTCGCCGGGGTGCTCGACCTGGACCGGGTCGGCGCGGGCGACGATTTCTTCGCACTCGGGGGCAACTCCCTGCTGGCGACCCAGGTGGCGGCGCGGCTCGGTGCCGCGCTGGACGCGCGGGTCCCGGTGCGGGAGCTGTTCGAGGCGAGCACCGTCGATGGACTCGCTGTGCGGCTGGACGCGCTACGCGGCACCGGCAGCAGGCGTGGACCCGTGGCAGGTCAACGCCCGCAGCGGATTCCGCTCTCGCCCGCGCAGCAGCGGATGTGGTTCCTGCACCGCTTCGCCCCGGACTCCGCCGCCTACCACATTCCGGTCGCGATCCGGCTCAGCGGCGAACTCGACCCGGACGCGCTGCGCGGTGCGCTGGGTGACCTGATCGCCCGGCACGAGACCTTGCGCACCACCTATCCCGAATTCGACGGGCAGGCAACGCAGCTCGTCGGATCACCGTTCGTGCCCGACCTCGCTGTTGCCGATGTCGACGCCGATGACGTGCCCGCGGCGGTGGTCGCAGTCCTCGCCGGTGGTTTCGATATCACCACCGAGGTGCCGGTGCGCGCCGCACTGCTCCGGGTGGCGGCGACCGAACACGTGTTGGTGCTCGTGGTGCACCACATCGCGGCCGACGGCTGGTCGATGGGCCCGCTGACCCGCGATCTGGTCACCGCCTACGCCGCCCGCGTGGCGGGTGCGCCACCGCGGCTGCCCGCGCTGGCCGTGCACTACGCCGACTACGCGCTCTGGCAGACCGAAGGACTCGGCAGTGCCGACGACCCGGACGCACCGCTGGCCCGCCAGCTCGGGTACTGGACCCACCGGCTCGCGGGCTTGCCCGATGTCTTGACGCTGCCCGCCGACCGGCGCAGGCCGCTGATCGCCTCCAACCGGGGCGCCACCTTCATCACCGCCCTCGGTGCCGACCTGCATCGCGGGATCGAGGAGTTGGCTCGTGCGCACCGCGCCACCCCGTTCATGGTGCTGCACGCGGGCCTTTCGGTGCTGCTGGCACGGCTCTCGGCCGGTGCCGACATCGTTGTCGGTACACCCGTGGCCGGTCGCGGCCATCGTGAGCTCGACGACATCGTCGGCATGTTCGTCAACACGCTGGTGCTGCGTGCGCGGGTCCGCGCCGATACCCGCTTCGGCGATCTGCTCGACGAGGTCCGCGCGGATGATCTCGATGCCTTCGACAATGCCGATGTGCCGTTCGAAAGCCTGGTCGACGCGCTGAATCCGGCTCGGTCACAGGGTTATTCGCCGCTGTATCAGATCTCGCTCGCACTGCAGAACCAGCGCAGGACCGCGTTCGAGCTGCCCGGTCTCACCCTGTCGGGGCTGGCGCTGCCGGACGCGCCGATCGAAGTGGATCTGGACTTCACCTTCGTCGACCGTTTCGCGCCCGACGGTGCGCCCGACGGCCTCGACCTCGAACTGCGCTACGCCACCGATCTTTTCGACGCCGAGACCGTCGCGACGATGGTGGGGATGCTCGAGCGGGTGCTGCGGGACGCGGTCACGGCGCCCGGCACCGCTGTCGGTGACCTCGCCCTGCTCGCGGACACCGACGAGATCACGCTGCCGGTGGGTCCCCACGGCGATGTGGTCGCACTCGAGGGTGCACTGACTGAGCTGGGCGTGCGCGCCCCACTCGCGGCGCACCTGCTCGATGCGGCGGCCGCGCGTGCTCCGCAGGCGGTCGCGGCGGTATTCGAAGGTGTCGAGATCACCTACGGGGCGCTCGCCGCCAGGGCCAACCGGTTCGCCCGCCGGTTGATCGAATGCGGAGTCGGCCCGGAAACACCGGTGGCCGTCGCCGTTCCGCGCAGCATCGAACTGCTGGTGGTGCTGCACGGTGTGCTCGCCGCCGGTGGCGTGTACGTGCCGATCGACGCGGGCCAGCCCGCCGAACGCATCGGGCAGGTGCTGGCGACCGCTACGCCGCGACTCGTCGTTGTCGCGTCCGCCGGAGACCTCGACCATGTGGACAGCGGCATCCGATCCGCCACGGCCTCAGTGCATTTCGCTGCCGCGTCGCGCTCCGGTTTCCCGGTGCTCACCGTCGCCCAGCTCGAGGAATCGGTGCGCGGCACCGTCACCGGAGCTCCGCTCACCGATGCCGAACGCCTTGCGCCGCTGCACCCCGAGCACCCGGCGTATGTGCTGTTCACCTCCGGCTCCACCGGCACACCGAAGGGTGTGCTCATCTCGCATCGCGCCGTCGTCAATGAAATCTGCTGGCTGCGTGGCGAATACAACATGACAGCAGCGGACCGTTTCCTGCAGCGCGCGCCGCTCACCTTCGACGTCTCGCTCTGGGAACTGCTGGCTCCCGCCCTGCTCGGTGCCCCGCTGGTGCTGCTGCGTCCAGGCGGTCACCTCGACCTGGCGTATCAGGCGCGGGTGGTGCGTGAGCAGGGCGTCACCATCATGGAGATCGTGCCGTCGGTGCTGGCCGCGATGCTGGCCGAAGGGCTCGGTGACGCGCTGAGTGGGCTGCGGATGCTGCACGTGGGCGGCGAGGAACTGCCCGCCCCGCTGGCTGCTACCGTGCTCGCCGCGATCCCCGGCGAGCTGCACAACACCTATGGCCCGACCGAAGTGGCGATCACCAGTACTTTCCAGCGGATCACGGCGCCGGTCGAGCAGACCGAGCTGCCCATCGGCAGGCCCACCTGGAACGTGCGCGCCTACGTCCTCGACGAGCGCCTGCACCCGGTGCCCGGCGGTGTGGCGGGAGAGCTGTATCTCGCGGGTGACCAGCTGGCCCGCGGCTATCTCGGCAGGCCCGACCTGACCGCCGACCGCTTCGTCGCCGATCCGTTCGGGGCCGACGGTGCCCGCATGTACCGCACGGGCGACCTCGTTCGCCGCGATCGGACGGGTGCGCTGATTTACCTGGGCCGCAACGACTTCCAGGTGAAGATCCGTGGCCTGCGGATCGAGCTGGGTGAGATCGAGGCCGCGCTCGGCGACGCACCCGGCGTCACCCACGCGACTGTGCTGCCCGCCATCGACGATGCCGGGCGGCAGTGTCTGGTCGGGTACGTCGCGGGCGAGGTCGACAGCGTGGCAGTGCGCGCGCACGTCGCCGGCCGGGTGCCCGCGTACATGGTGCCCTCGCACCTGGTCGTGCTCGACACTGTTCCGCTCAACTCCGCGGGCAAACTCGACCGGGCCGCGCTACCGGCCGCCGACCTGTCCACCACCACCGAATACGTGGCGCCGCGACCGGGTGCGCAGACCGCTCTGGCCGGCGTGATCGGTGAACTGCTCGGGGTGGCGCGCATCGGTGCCAACGACGACTTCTTCGCCGTCGGTGGCAATTCGCTGCTCGCTATGCGGCTCGTCGCCCGAGCCAACGCGGCCCTCGGCAGTGCGCTGGACGTGCGGGATGTGTTCGACGCACCGACCGTCGCCGGACTCGCCGAGCGGGCGGGCACCGGCCTCGAACAGTTGCCGCCGCTGACCGTCGTGGAACCGCGCCCGGATCGAATCCCGCTGTCGCTGGCGCAGACTCGCCTGTGGCTGCTGAACCGGATCGATCCCGAATCGGCCGTCTACACCCTGCCGATCGCCCTGCGCCTGACCGGCGACCTCGACACCGCTGCCCTGTGGGCGGCGCTCGCCGATGTCCTCGACCGGCACGAATCACTGCGCACCGTCTTTCCAGAAGACGCCGACGGCCCGACCCAGGTCGTCCTGCCCGTCGAGGCGGTATTGCCCGCCACCGTCGTGCGCGAGATCGCCGAGGCCGATCTGGCCGACACCGTGCGGACCATCATCGGCGAGGGTTACGACCTGACCAGCCAGCCCCCGCTGCGCGCCGCGCTGCTGCGTCGCCAGGCGCGGGTCGCAGCTGCGGACCGCCGATCCGATGAGGCGGTGGGCGGTGCTGTTTCGCGTCCCGCTGCTGTGGCTTGTGCGGGTTCGCACGAGACCGAGCATGTGCTGGTGCTCGCGGTGCATCACATCGCCGCCGACGGTGTGTCGACGACGCCGCTGGCACGTGACCTGATCGCTGCCTACGCCGCGCGCGCCGCGGGGATCGCACCGGCGTGGGAGCCGTTGCCGGTGCAGTATCCGGACTTCACCCTCTGGCAGCATGCCGCGCTCGGCGATGCGAGTGACCCGGAGTCGCGGCTGGCGCGGCAGTTGGCGCACTGGCGTCACGAATTGGCCGGGATCGCACCGGTTCTCGAACTGGCCACGGACCGGCCCCGGCCACCGGTACGCACGGGTGTGGGTGGGGCTGTCGGGTTCGATGTGCCCGCCGATGTCGTCGCGGGGATCGAGGCGCTGGCTCGCCGACACGGGGTGTCCACGTTCATGGTGGTGCACGCGGCGTTCGCGGTGCTGCTGTCTCGTCAAGGTGCCGGTGCGGACGTTCTCGTCGGCACGCCGGTCGCCGGGCGGGCCGATGCCGCGCTCGACGATCTCGTCGGCATGTTCGTCAACACCCTCGTATTGCGGACGGCGGTCGATGCCGGTGCCGGGTTCGGTGAGCTGCTCGCCGAGGTGCGGGCGGCCGATCTGCGGGCCTTCGCGAATGCCGATCTGCCGTTCGAGCGGCTGGTCGACGAGCTGAATCCGGTTCGCTCCACGTCGTATTCGCCGATCGCGCAGGTGATGCTGGCGTTCGAGCATCGCGAGGACACCACCATCGAACTGCCCGGGTTGCGGATCGACGAGTTCGCGCTGCCGGCAGCGACAACCCAGTTCGATCTGTCCCTGGCGATCAATGAGATCGTCGGTGCCGCAGGGGAACCCGGAATGCGCGGGTGGCTGCGCTATGCCACCGATCTGTTCGACGCCGACACGGTGGCTTCGTTCGGTGCGCGGTTCGTGCGGGTGCTTAAGGCTGTTGTCGCCGATGACACCGTCGCGGTCGGTGAGATCGAGTTGCTCGATGCCGCCGAGGCCGCGCAGCTCACGGCGTGGAACGACACCGCGGCTGCGCTCGACACCGACGCCACGCTGGTCTCGTTGTTCGCGGCGCGGGCCGCGCGCACCCCCGACGCGATTGCCCTCGAGTTCGAGGGACAGCGGATCACCTACGGCGAGTTCGCGGTTCGTGTCGCCCGCCTGGCTCGGTGGCTGATCGCCGAGCAGGTCGGACCCGGCGCGGTCGTCGGTGTCGGGCTGCGGCGTGGCATCGATCTGCTGGTTGCCATCTACGCCGTGCAGGCCGCGGGCGCCGCGTACCTGCCGCTGGATCCCGACCATCCGGCCGACCGGATCGCCGATGTCCTGGCGACCGCGGCTCCCGTCTGCGTGCTGGCCGCCGCCGACTTCCCTGAAACCGGCTCGAGCCCAGCCCTGCCCGACACGACGCGCACTGTCGAGCCCGCCTCGCTCGACCTGTCCGGGTTCGCCGCTGACCCGGTGACCGATGCCGATCGGATCCGGCCGCTGCGCGGCGCCGATCTGGCGTATGTGCTGTTCACCTCCGGCTCGACGGGTAAGCCCAAGGGCGTCGCGGTTACCCACACCGCGATTGTCAACCGCCTGGTCTGGATGCAGGATGCCTACCGGCTCGACGCCGCCGGCATCGTGCTGCACAAAACGCCGATCACCTTCGACGTCTCGGTGTGGGAACTGTTCTGGCCCTTGCAGATCGGCGCCACCCTGGTGATCGCTCGTCCCGACGGGCACCGCGACCCGGCGTACCTGGCCGAGCTCATCACCCGCACCGGAGTCGGCGTCGCCCACTTCGTGCCGTCGATGCTGGCGGCCTTCCTCGCCGAACCGCTCGCCGCCGAGTGTGTTTCGCTGCGGCAGGTGTTCGCGTCCGGTGAGGCTCTGCCCGCCGCCGATGCCCAGCGCCTGCGCGCGCTGATCCCCGGTGTCGCCGTGCACAACCTGTACGGACCCACCGAGGCCGCTGTCGACGTCAGCTTCCACGAGGTCACCGACGCCGATATCGCCACGGTGCCGATCGGCGCCCCGGTCGCCAACACCGCCCTGCACGTGCTGGACGCGCGCCTGCGCCCCGTTCCTGTCGGCACACCGGGTGAGCTGTACCTGGCCGGCGTACAGCTGGCGCGCGGGTACCTCGGCCGCCCCGACCTGTCCGCCGACCGCTTCGTCGCGAACCCGCTCGGCGCTCCCGGCGACCGCATGTACCGCACCGGCGACCTCGTGGTCCGCACCCGCTCGGGTGAACTGGAATACCTGGGCCGCACCGACTTCCAGGTGAAACTGCGCGGCCTGCGCATCGAGCTCGGCGAAATCGAAGCCGTACTCGCCGGACTCGACACCGTTGAACGTGCCGTGGTCACCGTCCGCGACGACGGCACCGGTGACTACCTCACCGTGTACCTCGTTCCCGCGCAGCGGATCCGGGAGGGTGGGTCGATCGACGCATCCGAGGCGATGGCGACTCGCGCGGCCCGAGACGCCCTAGTTGTCGGTCTGGCGCCGGTGGGCGATGCTGCCGCGTCGTCCGACGGTGCTGCCGTCGCCGAACGCGCTCACAGCGTCGCCGGTTCGGTTCCGGTGGTTGACCTCGATGTGGTGAAAGCCGCATTGCAGCAAGCTCTCCCGGCCTACATGGTGCCGAGCGCGTTCGTCGTGCTCAGTGAGTTCCCTGTGAACGCTTCCGGCAAGCTCGATCGACGCGCTCTGCCCGCACCGGAGCTGGTCGCTCGCGCATTCCGGGCCCCGGCCACACCGTCGGAGCTTCTGGTGGCGGGGGTTGTCGCCGAGGTCCTCGGCGTCGAACCGGTCGGTGCCGATGACGACTTCTTCGATCTGGGCGGCAACTCGCTGATCGCGACCCGGGTCGCCGCGCGCCTCGGGGCCGCGCTGGATCGACAGGTGCCCGTGGCGCGGATCTTCGAGACGCCGGTAGTTTCCGCGTTGGCCGCCGCGCTCGATGCCGAGGCCGGTGCGGCGCGACTGGCGCTGGTGGCGGGGGAGCGGCCTGCTTCGCTTCCGCTCTCGCCCGCCCAGCAGCGCATGTGGTTCCTCAATCGATTCGATCCGGATTCGGCCGGGTACAACGTGCCGATCGCGGTGCGGCTCAGCGGTGTGCTCGACCTGGACGCGCTCGCCGCCGCGGTGGACGATCTCATCGGTCGCCACGAAGTGCTGCGAACCTTCTACCCCGAGACCGCCGCCGGACCGGAGCAACGGATCCTGTCCGCCGCCGAAGCCGGTGTCGCACTGCGGGTTCGCGATGTCGACGCGGCCGAGATCCTGGCGGCGGTGACGGCGCTGGCCGCCACCACCTTCGATGTCACCGCGGGTGTGCCGTGGCAGGTGGTGCTGTACCGGATCAGCGCCGACGAGGCGGTGCTGGCCATGGTGGTGCACCACATCAGCGCCGACGGTTCGTCGATGCCGCCGCTGGTGCGTGACCTGATGACGGCCTACCTCGCACGCCGCGACGGTGCGGCACCGCGGTGGACGCCGCTGCCGGTGCAGTACGCCGACTACGCGCTGTGGCAGCGCGCCGTGCTCGGCGACGAAGCCGACCCGGACTCGATGGCCGCCCGCCAGCTCGACTTCTGGCGCGGCGAACTCGCCGATCTGCCCGATGAGCTGGCATTGCCGCTGGATCGCCCACGCCCGACGGTGCGCGATCTCGCCGGTGGGACCGTGCCGGTGACACTCGACGCGGATACGCACGCCCGACTCAGCGCGCTGGCTCGGGAATCCGGGGCCACGCTGTTCATGGTCGTGCACACCGCGTTCGCCGCCCTGCTCGGGCGACTCTCGGGCAGCGCCGATATCACCGTCGGCACACCGGTTGCCGGGCGTGGCGAGGCCGCGCTCGAAGACTTGATCGGCATGTTCGTCAATACACTGGTCTTCCGTACCCGCCTGCGGGCGGGAGAGTCGTTCCGGCAGTTGCTGATTCGCCAGCGTGCGACCGACCTCGCGGTGTACGCCAATGCCGAGGTGCCGTTCGAACGCCTCGTCGAGGTGCTCGATCCGGCCCGCTCCACCGCCCGGCACCCGCTGTTCCAGGTCGGCTTCTCGTTCCAGAACTTCGAGCGGGCCGAACTGGCGCTGCCCGGGATCACCGTGTCGGGGCTCGACACCGAGAACGAACTGTCGCAATTCGATCTGCACCTCATCGTCAGCGACGAGTACGCGACCGACGGGACCGCCGCCGGTGTCACGGGCGTACTCACCTTCGCGCACGACGTTTTCGACATCGAGACCGCCACGACGATCGGTGCCCGTCTGGAACGGCTGCTCACCGCCGTCGCCGCCGCACCGCACACTGCGCTGGATTCCCTGGATGTGCTCGAGCCCGCCGAGCGGCACCGCATTCTCGAGCAGTGGAATGCCACCGCCCATGAAATCGACCGCACCGAGACGCTGCTCACGCCCTTCCAGGCTCAGGTGGCGACCCATCCGGCTGCGACCGCGCTCGTGTTCGACGGCACGGAACTGACCTACGCCGCCTTCGGCGCGCGGGTGAACCGGCTCGCCCGTCATCTGATCGCGGAGGGCGTCGGCCCCGATGTCCTCGTCGCCCTGGCGATGCGGCGTTCGATCGACCTCGTCGTCGCGATGTACGCGGTCCTCACCGCCGGTGGTGCCTACGTGCCCGTCGACCCCGACCACCCCGCCGAACGTATCGCGCAGGTCCTCGACACCGCCCGTACCCACCTCGTACTGACCACGATTCGGGACCAGTTCGCCGCTGCTGCGGTCGTCGGATCCGGCGCATCGGCGGGGGTGAGCTTCGACAACTCAGCCGGGGGCGTCCTCGCGGCCGCCGGCTCGAACCCGCGGATTGTCACAGTGGACGACCTCGACACCGACGGCTATGCCGATCACCCGGTCGCCGACGGCGAACGTCTTGCGCCGCTGCGGGATTCGAACCTCGCCTACGTGCTGTTCACGTCCGGCTCGACGGGCAAGCCCAAGGGTGTGGCGATGAGCCATGCCGGGATTCGCAATCAGATCGCCTGGCTGATCGAGCAGTACGGTCTCGACGGCGACGACGTGTACCTGCAGAAGTCGGCGGCCGGTTTCGATCTGTCGGTGTGGGGCTTCTTCGCTCCGCTCGCCGCCGGGGCGACCCTCGTGCTCGCCACACCCGACGGGCACCGTGACCCGCTGTATCTGGCGGAACTGGTTGCCGCGCAGCAGATCACCGTCGTCGACTTCGTGCCGTCGATGCTGGCGATGTTCGCCGCGCACGCCGACGCCGATCAGCTGCGGAGCCTGCGGCTGGTCTTCGCGATCGGCGAGGCGCTCACCCCGGAGACGGTGGCGGCGCTGCGGGTGAAATCGGCTGCGGCCGTGCACAACCTGTACGGGCCCACCGAGGCCGCCGTATCGGTGACCGCCTGGCCTGCCGACGGCGCGACCGGGCAGACAGTGCCGATCGGTCGGCCCGAGTGGAACACCAGGGTCTATGTGCTCGACGAGCGGTTGCGGCCGGTGGCGCCAGGCGTCGCCGGTGAGCTGTACCTGGCCGGTGCGCAGTTGGCGCGCGGCTACCTCGGCCGACCCGACCTGTCGGCGGATCGCTTCGTCGCCGACCCGTTCGCGGGGTCCCGCACGGCGGGTGCCCGCATGTACCGCACCGGCGACCTCGTGCGCTGGACTCGCGACGGCGTGCTCGTCTACCTGGCACGCATCGACTTCCAGGTGAAGTTCCGTGGTCAGCGCATCGAGCTCGGCGAGATCGAGACCGCGTTGCAGGGGCTGGACGGGGTCAGTCAAGCGGCGGCGGTGGTCTCGCCGAGCGCGACCGGTGATCGGCTCGTCGGTTACGCGGTGCCGACGCCGGGCGCCCAGCTGGACCCGGCTGCCCTGCGGTCTGCCGTGGGCGCGGTGTTGCCGTCGTACATGGTGCCGTCGGTGATCGTCGTGCTCGACGCGTTCCCGCTCAACACCTCCGGCAAGCTCGACCGGAAAGCCTTGCCCACACCGGAATTCGTGGCAAGGCCGTTCCGGGCCCCGGTCAGCGCGGCGCAACGGGCGGTGGCCGAGGTGTTCGGCGCGGTACTCGGGCGTGAGCAGGTGGGGCTCGACGACGACTTCTTCGAACTCGGCGGCAACTCGCTCGTCGCGACCAGGGTCGCGGCCCGACTCGGCGCGGCATTGTCGACCCGGGTGCCGGTGCGGACCCTGTTCGAAGCGACCACCGTGGTCGACCTGGCCGCGGTGCTCGACGGCCGGGCAGGCAGTGGCGCGGGGATCGCGCTGATGTCGGGCGAACGACCGGCGCGGATTCCCCTGTCGGCGGCCCAGCAGCGCATGTGGCTGCTCAACCGCCTCGATCCCGCGTCCGCCGCCTACAACATCCCGATCGCGGTGCGGCTCACCGGCGATGTCGACGCCGGTGCGCTGGCCGCCGCGGTCACCGATGTGCTCGACCGGCACGAGGTGCTGCGCACGGCCTACCCCGCGATCGACGGGATCGGGCACCAGACGGTGTGGGAGTTCGTGCCTGCGCCGGTGGTGGAGACCGTCGATCCGATCGCGGTACCGGCGATCGTCGCGGCCGAGATCGGGCGTGGATTCGATGTCACCGTCGCACCGCCCGTGCGGGTGCGCGTACTGCGCTGTGCCACCGACGAAGTCGTGCTGGTCGTGGTGATCCATCACATCAGCGCCGACGGATTCTCCGCCGGGCCGCTGCTGCGCGACACCACCGCCGCCTACCTCGCCCGTCGTGCGGGCACCGAACCCGGCTGGGCGCCACTGGAAGTCCAGTACGCCGACTACACGCTGTGGCAGCGTGCGGTGCTGGGCAGTGAGGACGACGCGGAATCGGTCGCCGCACGGCAGCTGCGATTCTGGCGCGGCGAACTGGCCGGGCTGGCCGGGCTGCTCGAACTCCCCGTCGACCGGCCACGTCCGGCTGTCGCATCGCATCGTGGCGCGAGTGTCGACATTGTTGTGCCGCAGTCTGTTTGGCAGCGGGTGGGGCAGTTGGCCCGTCGCAGCGACGTCAGCGAGTTCATGGTCGCCCACGCCGCGCTGGCCGCGTTGCTCGCACGGCTGAGCGGCACCGGCGACATCGCGATCGGCACCCCGGTGGCGGGTCGCGGTGAGCAGGCACTCGACGATCTCGTCGGCATGTTCGTCAACACGCTGGTGCTGCGAACCGGTGTCGACCCTGCCGCCTCGTTCGCCGCGCTGCTGCGCGAGGCCAGGCGGGTGGACCTGGATGCCTTCGAGCATGCGGAGGTGCCGTTCGAGCGGCTCGTCGACGTGCTCGACCCGAACCGCTCCGCCGCGCACAGCCCACTGTTCCAGGTGATGCTGGCCTTCCAGAACCTGGCCGCGAGCCCGGTCGAGGTGGTCCTGCCCGACCTCACCGTGACCGGACTGGAAGCCGACGCCGCCATCGCCAAGTTCGACCTGGACCTGGTACTCACCGGCACCACCGACGGTGGCTGCGCGGTGAGCCTGACCTACGCCACCGATCTGTTCGACGCCGAGACGGCCACCCGCATCGCCGACGGCTACGTGCGGATGCTCGACGCGGTGACGGCGAACCCGGAGGAATCGGTCGGCGATGTCGACCTGCTCACCGACGACGACCATCGGATGCTCGACAGCTGGTGCGACACCGCGCATCCGGGTCGGATCTCCGACACGGCCGGTGCACGGATCGCAGTGACAGCCGACGCCCTCATCGAGAGCGCTCGCGGCTCAGCGGAGTCCGACCGCAGAGTCGCCGCAGCGCCGAGCGAGATGACACTGCCGGACGTCACCCGGCGTGCCGACGTTCTGCCCACAGCGTTCGATCGCCAGGTCGCTGCGACACCGGACGCCCCCGCGCTCGTCGACGGTGACACGGTTCTCACCTACGCCGAGTTCGCGGCGCGGGTGAACCGGCTCGCCCGTCATCTGATCGAACACGGGGTGGGGCCGGACTCCGCGGTGGCCGTGGCCGTGCGCCGGTCGACAGAGCTGCTCGTCGGGGTGTACGCGGTGCTGGCGGCGGGTGGCACCTATGTGCCGGTGGATCCCGACCATCCGGCCGAGCGCGTCGCCCGCATCCTGCGGATCGCGCAACCGGCGTGCGTGCTCACCACCGGCCGCGACGGCACCGAGCTCCCGCTGCGCGGGCTCGACGCGGTTTCCCTCGACACGGTGGACCTCACTGCCTACCCGGCGGGGCCGATCACCGACGCCGAGCGCGTGCAGCCGCTACTGCCCGAGCACACCGCGTACGTGATCTTCACGTCCGGATCGACCGGCCTGCCCAAGGGTGTCGGTGTATCGCACCGCGCGATCGTCAACCAACTCGACTGGCTGGCACAGCGTTTCGAGTTCGCCGCCGGCGACACCGTGCTGCACAAGACACCGACGACCTTCGACGCCTCGATCTGGGAACTGTTGCTGCCGCAGCGGGTGGGTGCCCGGACGGTGATCGCCCGCCCCGGCGGCCACGGCGATCCGGCCTACCTGGCCGAGCTGATCACCGAACACCGCATCGACACAGTGCAATTCGCGCCGACCCTGCTCGCGGCCTATGTCGCCGAGCCCGACGGCATCGCGAGCGGGTCGCTGCGGCGGGTGTTCGCGGGTGGCGAGGCCCTGCCCGCGGCACTGGCTCAGCAGGTGCGGGCGTTGACCGGCGCGGAGGTGGTGAACCTGTACGGGCCCACCGAGACCGCGGTGCAGGTGAGCAGTCACGTGGTGACCGACGACGACCTCGTCACCGTGCCGATCGGTGCGCCGGTGTGGAACACCGGGCTCTATGTGCTCGATGCGCGGCTGCGACCCGTGGTGCCCGGTGTCACCGGCGAGCTGTATGTCGGTGGTGCGCAGCTTGCGCACGGGTACATCGGGGCGGCCGAGCTCACCGCCGAGCGGTTCGTGCCGGATCCGTTCGGCGCGCCCGGTGCGCGGCTGTACCGCACCGGTGACCTCGTGCGCCTGCGGGCAAGCGGCACGCCCGCACTGGAATACGTGGGTCGGGCCGATCTGCAGGTGAAGCTCAACGGTCAGCGCATCGAACTGGGCGAAGTCGAGGCCGCGCTCCAGCGGCAGCCGGGGGTCGCGCAGGCGGCGGCCGCCGTGGTATCCGGTGTCGGCGCGGATCGGCTCGTCGCCTACGTGGTCGCGTCGCGCGGCAAGGCGTTCGATGCTGTCGGCACCGATGCGGCGGGTGGTGCCGGTGACGCTGTTGTCGACGCTGCCGGTACCAGCGCCGATACCGTTGTGGCGCGGGGTGGTTCGTTCCTCGATGCGGCGGCACTGCGCTCGGCGCTGGCCGCGGAACTGCCCGGCTACCTGGTGCCCGCGGTGGTGCTCGAGCTGGACGCGTTGCCGGTCAACGCCTCCGGCAAACTCGACCGCGGCGCCCTCCCGCGCCCGGAACTTCGCCAAGCGACCTATCGGGCACCGATCACCGAGACCGAGCGACTCGTGGCGGGCGCGTTCGCCCGGGTGCTCGGACTGGATCGAATCGGCATGGACGACAACTTCTTCGACCTCGGGGGCAACTCCCTCACCGCGGTCCAGCTGTCCTCGCGACTGAGTGACGCGCTGGGCGGCACGGTGCCGGTGGCGTGGTTCTTCACCGACCCCACTCCCGCCGTCGTCGTGGAACGGTTACGCGCCGAAGACGATTCGAGCGACGACGCGTTCGCGGTACTGCTACCGCTGCGTGCGGGCGGCACCGGCGCACCACTGTTCTGCATCCACCCCGTGGGCGGTGTGTCCTGGTCGTTCGCCGGACTGACCCGCCACCTCGACCCGCAGCGCCCGATCTACGGGTTGCAGTCGCCTGCCCTCACCGCCGACGAACCGCTGCCCCTCACCATCGATGCCTGGGCGCAGCGCTACATCGCCGCCATCCGAGCAGTGCAGCCGCAGGGTCCGTATCACCTGCTCGGCTGGTCGCTGGGTGGGCTACTGGCCCACGCCGTCGCCACCGACCTGCAAGCCGACGGCGAGCAGGTGGCACAGCTGGCCATGATGGACAGCTGGCTCGGCGACGGACCCGAACAGACCCCGATGCCCACCGTCGGCGACCTGCTCGGCGGCCTCGCCGGTGCCGATCTCGCCTTCGACACCGACGGCCTCGCCGCCGCGGCCGCGGGCATCGGCGGACCACTGGCCGCACTCGACCGCGCCCGCATCGCCCGCATCATCGACGCCGCCACCGCCTCGATGCGGATGGTCGACGACTACCGCCCGCGTCGCTTCGACGGCGACCTCGACTACTTCGCCGCCACCATCGACGACCCCAGCGGATCGCGGGGCGCGGCGAGCTGGGCCACCGCTGTCGAGGGCACAGTGCACCGGCACGGCATCGACGCCACGCACTGGGCGATGGCGGGCGAGGCGGCGCTGGCCCGGATCGCGCAGGTCCTCGACGGGCGCGGATCCGGTGCCCGCGGGTTCGCGAGCGAGGACCCGGCGACGAGGGCCGATGCACGGGCGGGGGCGATGGGCGCATAGAATCGCGGAGTCGGCCTTCGTGCCTGCTGCCTGCGTAGTGAGGCATTTCGCGCACGTCGCCAGCTCCCATTCGAGAGGTTGAGGAACCATGCCAGAACAGCCGTCCGGTGGGATCGGGTGACGACGTCGAAGTTGACCGAATCGGATACCGCGCCCGATGTGGACGCCGCTATCGAGGATCGGGTGACGAAGCCGAAGCTGACAGAATCGGATACCGCGTCCGATGTAGACGCCGCAATTGGGGATCGGGTGACAGAGCCGAAGTTGACCGAGTCGAATACCGAATCCGCTGATGATGTCTCCACCGACGGTGGGGTGCGCCGCACCGTGCTACCCGGTGGTCTGCGGGTGGTCACCGAACACGTGCCCGGCGTGCGCTCCGCCTCCATCGGGGTGTGGGTAGGCGTCGGTTCGCGCGACGAGGGCCCCACCGTGGCGGGCGCCGCGCACTTCCTCGAACACCTGCTGTTCAAGGCGACGCCGACGCGTACCGCCCTCGACATCGCGCAGTCCATGGACGCGGTCGGCGGCGAACTCAACGCGTTCACCGCCAAGGAACAGACCTGCTACTACGCCCACGTCATCGACGAGGACCTGCCACTGGCGGTCGACCTGGTCTCCGATGTGGTGCTCAACGGTCTGTGCCGCGCGGTCGACGTCGACGTGGAGCGCCAGGTGGTCCTGGAAGAGATCGCGATGCGCGACGACGACCCCGAAGACCTGGTCGCCGACTCCTTCCTCACCGCCATGTTCGGCGACCACCCCATCGGGCGCCCGGTGATCGGCAGCGTCGAATCCATCGAGAACATGCAGGCCGCCCAGCTGCGCGGCTTCCATCAGCGCCGCTACCGGCCCGAGCGCATGGTGGTCGCGGTAGCGGGCAATGTGGAGCACGAGCGCGTCGTGGAACTGGTGCACCGCGCGTTCGGGCCGCACCTCGACACCGCCGCCGAACCCGCGCCGCGTCGCGAGGGCAAGTTCCGCGCGCAGGGCGCACCCGGGCTGATCAGGATCAATCGCGACAGTGAACAGACCCACCTCGCCTTCGGTGTGCGGGCGTTCGGCAGGCACGAAGGCCAGCAGCGCTGGCCGCTGTCGATCCTCAACACCATCGTCGGCGGAGGCCTGAGTTCCCGTCTGTTCCAACGCATCCGGGAAGAACGCGGCCTGGCCTACTCGGTGTACTCGAGCGTCGACACCTTCGCCGACACCGGCGCGTTCTCGGTCTCGCTCGGCTGCCAGCCCGAAAACCTCGGCCAGGTAACAACGTTGGCGCGTGACGTGCTCGACGAGATCGCGGTCAACGGTGTCACCGACGCCGAATGTGCCAGGGCCAAGGGCTCTTTGCGCGGCGGACTGGTTCTCGGTCTAGAGGACTCGGCCTCCCGCATGAACCGCATCGGCCGCAGCGAACTCAGCTACGGCAACCACCGCAGTGTGTCGGCGACCCTGGCCCGCATCGACGCCGTCACCACCGAGGAAGTCAGCGACATCGCCCGCACGCTGCTCGCCCGTCCCTACGGTGCGGCGGTGTCGGGCCCGTACCAGCGCACCCGCGATCTGCCCGCCTCGGTACGAAAGCTCGTCGAACGCTGAGTAATTCGGCCTTGTCGCGATCCTGAGCGGTCGCACGCTCGGCTTCGGCGATTCCCGGCCGGTACTGTGCACTCGGATATCGCACAGGGGGAGGGGATCGGTCATGCCGGTGCAGGTGGCGCTCGAGCGGGCTCGCGTGGCCCAGGAGATCGGGCGGATCGAGGAGGCGCGGCGGATTCTCGGGACGGCGTTGCTGGAGGCACCCGACGATCCGCGGGTGCTGGTCGCACTGGCGGACATCGCCTATGACCTGGACGAGTACGACGACGCGCTGTGCTTCGCCGGACAAGCGCTGCTCGCCGATCCCGATTCCGACCGCGCGCACGTCCTGGTGGCGATGGCGTACTCGATGCGCGAGGAGTGGGACCTGGCGCTCGAACACGGCTACACCGCGGCCAGGCTTCGACCCCACGACGCGGCGACACTGCTGTTGCTGGCCTTGCTGCACACCAGCGGCCCACGCAAGGACAAGGACCGGGCGCGCGCGGCACTGGTCGAAGCGGTCGCGCTGGAGCCCAACGACGCCAACGTCCACTGCTCGGCGGCCGAGACCTATCAGCGGCTCGGCGATCCCGAAGCCGGGCGGCATCACGTCACCGCGGGGTTGGCGATCGACCCCCTGCACGTCGACCTGCTCCGCATGCAGGCGCGGGCGGAGTTCGCCGGCTTCGACGGTGGCCGCAACGCCGCCGTCGCGACCCTGCGCGGCCTGCTCGCGAACGCGCCGACCGATACCAGGGCGCGGCGCTTGCTCGCCGAAGTGCACTGGCGGGCACTGCTCCGACTGGCGGCGTGGGTCTGGGTGTTCGCGGGTTGCTATGCGGCCGTGGCGATGTGGGCGCCGCCGATCGTGTTGCGAGTGCTCTCCCCGATGATGTTCGCGGCGCTGCCGCTCGCCTGGTACGGGGTGTTTCGCAAGCTGCGCAGGCAACTACCGCCGGGTTATCTGCGGGCCAGGGTGCTGCGGGCTCGGGTGTTGTTCGCGCTCGCCGCGCTGGCGATGTCGGGGCTGATCGTGGACCTGGGCGCGATCGTGATGCGGTCGGAATTCGCCGGGCTGGTGCGGGTGGGGTGCGTCCTGCTGGTGCTCGGTGCCCTCGGCGCGGCCGTCGGGCATGTGCTGCTGTTCACGGCGTGGATGCGGCGTGGTCTCGATGATCCGGATCCCGACGACGGTCTCGACTTCGCCGGTATCCAGGTCGTCGCGCTCGGCGTGTGCGTGCTGCCGCTGGTCGTCGTCGCGGGGTTCGTGCGGGGATGGGCGCGCCAGCCCGCGGTGTTCGGCGCGCTGGCCGCGGTGTTCGGCATCGTGCTCGTCACCCTCCTGATCGAGGCGGCGATCACCGTCTGGCTCGACCGGCGCGCGTTCCGCCACACCTGGGGGATCGCGCTGATCTCGCTGTTCATCGCGGTGCCGCTGGTGGGGTCGGGTGTCGCTGTGTGGTGGAGCGGCGGCGAGATCGTCAGCGGCGAGGTACGCGGTCGAGAACTGGTGGAGGCCCCGGCGACACCGACGACCACGCGGCGACCGCTACCCACGATCCCGAGTCGGCTGTTGCAGACGCCGATCCGGCCACTACCGAGCGCGACGGCGCCACCACCCCCGACCGAACGCTAGCGAGCAGGCGCGGCATCGGCTTGGTTGGCGGCGTCGACGATCGAGGGGAGCAGGCCGGGGAGGGCGTGCTCGATGGCGTCGGTACGCAGGTTCTGGAAGGTCTGGCCGTCGATGGTCAGGCGCTCGATCAGGCCCGCTTCGCGCAGGATCTTGAAGTGGTGGGTCGCGGTGGACTTGTTGATCGCGTCGTAGAGGGCCGCGCAGCGGATAGGGGCGGCCGCGTTGCTCAGGCGCCGGACCATTTCCAGGCGGACAGGGTCGTGCAGGGCGCCGAGGACGGTGGGCAGCGCGGCGACGGGCATGGTCGGCGCCGGGGGTAGATCTTTAGCCTGTGTCATGAGTTACCTCACTCGGGGGTTTGATACTCATCATACTCGGCGTAGCCTGAGGCTCGTTCGATGGTTATCAAACTCTGCTGATGGGGGCTGCTGTGGCAGCGACAACGATGGCGCCGGTCGAGGCCGGGCAGCGCTGGGCGTACGGGCTCGTCCTGGCCGCGAGTGCGGTGGCGCTCGGGGTTTCCGGGGCGCCCGCCCCGCTCTACGGGATCTATGAGACCGAGTGGCATCTGTCGCCGCTGACCACGACCATGGTCTTCGCCGTCTATGCCTTCGCGGCGCTCGGCGCGGTGCTGGTCTCCGGGCGGATCTCCGACGTGGTCGGCCGCAAGCCGGTGATGATCGGCGCCTTCGCGACCATGATTGCAGGGCTGGTCGTCTTCCTGCTCGCCGATTCGGTGCCGATGTTGTTGCTGGCCAGGGCATTGCACGGCGCGGCCGTCGGAGCCACCGTCGTCGCGGGCGCCGCGGCGCTGCTGGATCTGCGGCCCGAGCGTGGTGCGCGCTCCGGGCAGCTCAGCGGGGTGGCGTTCAACGTCGGCATCGCGATCGCTGTTCTCGGCACCGCGGTGCTCGCGCAGTACGCGCCGTCGCCGTTGCGCACGCCGTATGTGGTGATCACAGTCGTCTGTGTGGCCGCGGCGGCCGGCATTCTCGCCCTTCGTGAACCGCACACCGCTCGGGTGAAAGCACGCATCACTATCTCGAAACCGTCTGTGCCGCACGAGATCAGGGCCGACTTCTGGTTCTCCGCGATCGGCGTGATGGCCGCTTGGTCGGTGCTGGGTGTGCTGCTGTCGCTGTATCCGTCGCTGGCCGCGGCCGAAACCGGCGTGCACAACCTGGTGTTCGGTGGCGTCGTCGTCGCGAGCACCGCGCTGGCAGGCGCGTTGGCGCAGTTGCTGGCCACCCGTGTTCCGGCCCGTCGCGCCGCGGTGATCGGCGACCTCGGTATGGCGGCGGCACTTCTCGCGACCATTCCGGCGCTGGCCACGAAAGAGCCCGCGGTAGTGGTCCTCGCGGGTCTGGTGCTCGGCGCCACCTTCGGTCTCGGTTTCGGTGGGTCGCTGCGGCACCTGTCCGAGTCGTTCCGCCGCATCGCCGTGGCGAGACCATGTCGGCCTTCTACCTGCTGGCCTATTCGGCGATGGCATTGCCGACGCTGGCAGCGGGCTGGGCGGCGACGACCTGGGGACTCACGACGGTGTTCCCGTGGTTCATCGTGGGCGTCTCGGTGGCGTGTGTCGGCGCCGCGCTGCTGGGTCTGCGCGGCACCCGCGCAGCCGCGAAACGCGCGTAATCGCCGACAGGCCGGTCCCGGAAGGGACCGGCCTGCTGTGACTACTCGGGCCAGCCGCCGTACGGAACGGTGATCAGTTCCAGGAAGTGGCCGTTGGGGTCGAGGAAATAGACGCCGCGACCGCCGTCGTTGTGATTGATCTCGTTGACCCCGTGTTTCTGGGGGTCGGCCCAATGGTCCAGCTTGTAGCGCTGGATCTTGGCGTAGGCCGCATCGAACTCCGCCTCCGAGACCAGGAACGCGTAGTGCTGTGGCTGGATCTCGGAAACGAACGGCGGAACCTTGGCGAAATCGAAGGCCGCGCCGTGATCGAGGGCGATCGGAATGAACGGCCCCCACTCTTTTCCTATGTCCAACCCGAGGATGTCCGCCCAGAACTCGGCGGTCTCCCGATTATCGTGACATCCGACAATGGTGTGATTGAACTGCACTGACAGGGGATTTCTCCTTGTTTCGTGATGGCACCGACCCTGGGCTCGGTACGAGGCGGCCAACAGGAGCACCATCACCGAGATCGAGGTTAGCGACAGATCCCGGAACCTGTAAAGGGCTCTCGCGGTAGCGTCGCGAGCATGAAGATTCGTGGAGCCGTTCTGGAACGGATCGCCGACCCGGCACCGTTCGCCGATTCGCAGCCGATCACCGTGTGCGACCTCGAATTGGCCGAACCGGGTCCGGGCGAATTGCTGGTGCGAATCGAAGCGGCCGGGCTGTGCCATTCGGATCTGTCGGTGGTGGACGGCAATCGGGTGCGGCCGGTACCGATGCTGCTCGGCCACGAAGCCGCGGGCATCGTCGAGTCGGTGGGCGCCGGTGTCGACGATGTGACGCTCGGGCAGCGGGTCGTGATGACGTTCCTGCCGCGCTGCGGTGACTGCCCTGGCTGCGCGAGCAACGGGCGCACGCCGTGCGGTCCGGGCAGTGTGGCCAACAACGCGGGCGAGCTGCTCGGCGGCGGGCGGCGGCTCACCCGCGACGGCGAGCCGGTGCAGCACCACCTCGGAGTCTCCGGCTTCGCCACGCACGCGGTGGTGGACCGGCGTTCGGTGGTGCCGGTCGACGACGATGTGCCGCCCGAGGTGGCGGCGGTGCTCGGTTGCGCGGTGCTCACCGGCGGCGGTGCGCTGCTCAATGCGGCGAAACCCGTTGCGGGAGACCGGATCATGGTGGTCGGGCTCGGCGGGGTGGGGATGGCGGCCGTGCTCGTCGCGGTCTCGCTCGGCCTCGGTGAGGTGATCGCCGTCGATACCGTGCCCGAAAAGCTCTCGCTCGCACGCGAATTCGGTGCGACGGTGGCCTGCACACCGGGCGAGGTCGCCGAGCAAGGCGTGGTGGCGGACGTGGTGGTCGAAGCGGCGGGCAACGTGCGCGCGTTCGAAACCGCTGTCGCCGCAACGGCACCCGGTGGCGTCACCGTGACAGTCGGCCTGCCGGCGCCCACTGCCACCGCCACGATCTCACCGCTGGCCTTGGTCGCGCAGGGTCGCACCATCATCGGCAGCTACCTCGGGTCCGCGGTCCCCGCCCGTGACATTCCCGAATACGTGCGGATGTGGCGAGAGGGCAAGCTGCCGTTGGAGCGGCTCGTCTCGGCCCGTATCGGCCTCGACCAGGTGAACCAGGCGATGGACGATCTCGCGGCCGGCGCGGCGCTTCGTCAGGTCATCGTCTTCGACTGACAACTGGATCGTCGGCTGAACTACGAGGTCGACCGCCGCGTGGTCGGCTCGGAACGGGTTCGGGCAATGTGCGCAGCAGCAGCCAGCTCAGAGCGGGCATCAGGATCAGCGGTGTCAGAGCGGTTCGCAGGGAGGTCGCGTCGGCGATGCTGCCGATGACGGGCGTGGCCAGGCCGCCGACGCTGACCGTCAGTCCGAGGGTGATCCCGGCGGCGGTGCCCACGCGCGTGGGCAGGTAGTCCTGGCCGAGGGTGACGTGCAGGGAGAAGGGGATGTACAGCCCCACGGAGGCGAGCGCGATGAACATGTACAGCGCGGGGCCGGGTACGAACACGATCCCCGCGATGGCGGCGACGGTGCACAGGTAGGACCAGCCGGCGACGGTAACCCGATCCCAGCGGCCGGCCAGGCTGCCGCCCAGCACCGAGCCCACCGCGCCGCCGAGGTAGAGCACGAACAGTGCCGTGGTGCCTGCTGTTACGTTGCCGCCCATTCGTTGCTGGGCGTACAGCGCGATGAAGGTGCTCAGGCCGACGAAGGCGATGGACCGAAAGGCCACGGCCAGCGACAGTTTCACGAACGATGCCTTGTCATCGATGTTGGTGCCGACAGTGTCGCCGTCGCCACCGAGAGCTGACTTGCGCACTGCGCGCAGGACCGGCAGGCACAGGACGCTGCCTGCCAGCGCAGGCACCATCAGCAGGGGCGAGAGGTGCAGGCCGCCTGCGGCGACGACGACGGTGACCATCAGCGGCGCCGCCGCGAATCCGAGATTGCCGCCGAGGGCGAACCAGCCCATCGCGCTGTGACTGCCCTGGCTGACGAGCCGCGCGACGCGGGCGGACTCGGGGTGGTAGGCGGCCACCCCGATCCCGGACACCGCCACGAACGCCAGGGTCAGGGCGTAGGAGCCGCTCAGTCCGCTCAGCGCGATGCCGAGTCCGGCCAGGATCGTGCTGACCGGCAGGAGCCACGGCATCGCCCAGCGGTCGGTGAGCAGGCCGAACACCGGCTGGGCCACCGAGGACAGCAGTGACGCGGCGAGCACGATGCCCGAGACCGCGGCATAGCTGTAGGCGTGCTCCGCGACGAAGAACGGGACGAGTGCGGCCACCGCGCCCTGATAGATATCCACGCAGGAATGGCTGGTCGACAGCATGACGATCGCTCGGTTCTTTGCCACGTCACCATGCTCATCGACGAGCCATCTGTCGTGCTTCCGATAATCTGCCAACTGATGACGGAAATCCGCCACGTGCCGGTAGCGCCGACCCGCACCCAACCGATGATGCCCGGCGGCGCCATCGACGCGCACCGCCACGACGACCACCAGATCGTCTACGCGGGCCGTGGAGTGCTGGCCGTGACGACCAGCGCCGGTGTGTGGATCGCGCCGAGCACGCGCGCCATCTGGGTGCCCGCGGGCACCATGCACGCGCACCAGGCGCACGGCGAGCTCCAACTGCACCTGGTCGGCCTGCCCGCCGCCGACAATCCGCTCGGCCTCGCCGCGCCGACCGTGCTCACCGTCGGTCCTCTCCTGCGGGAACTGATCCTCGCCTACACGCACAACCCGCACGACGACAGCCCGGAACGCGCACGACTGCGCGCGGTCCTGCTCGATCAACTGCGAGCCTCGGTCCAGCAGCCCCTGTATCTGCCCACACCGACCGCTCCTCTGCTGCGGGCAGTGTGCGAGATCCTGCACGCGAACCCGGCCGATGATCGCACCCTGGCCGCGCTGGGCAGGCAGGTCGGCGCCAGTGACCGCACGCTGTCGCGCCTCTTCAAAGCCGACCTCGGCATGAGCTTCCCGCAATGGCGCACCCAATTGCGCCTCTACCACGCCCTTGTCCTGCTGGCCGAGAACACTCCTGTGACCACGGTGGCGCACCTGTGCGGCTGGTCCTCGGCCAGCACGTTCATCGATGTCTTCCGCCGTACCTTCGGACACACTCCCGGAACACGCCGACCCCGCTAGTACCCCGACCGGCAGAGGTCGGCGCCGGTGTGTGCGCCGCTGCTCGATAGGCTTTCCGGGAAAGCTGAGTCGAGGACGAGGAGATGCGGTGACCATTCGGGTCGGAGTGCTCGGAGCACGCGGCAAGGTCGGGCAGGCGATCTGCGCGGCGGTGGAGGCGGCGCCCGATCTGGAGCTGGTGGCGCAGGTCGACAAGGGTGACGCGCTCGAGACGTTCACCGAGAACGGCACCCAGGTGGTCGTCGATTTCACCCACCCCGATGTGGTGATGGGCAACCTGAAGTTCCTGATCGAGAACGGCATCCACGCGGTCGTCGGCACCACCGGCTTCGACGAGGCCCGCCTCGCCGAGGTGCGCGGGCAGCTGGCGCAGCGGCCCGAGGTGGGGGTCCTGATCGCACCGAACTTCGCCATCGGCGCCGTGCTGTCGATGCGCTTCGCCGAGCAGGCGGCACGGTTCTTCGAATCGGTCGAGGTCATCGAGCTGCACCACCCGAACAAGGCCGACGCGCCCTCGGGCACCGCCTACCGCACCGCCGCGGTGATCGCCGCGGCCCGCGCCGAGGCCGGGGTCGGGATCAGCCCCGATGCCACCACCACCGAACTCGAGGGCGCGCGCGGCGCCGACGTCGACGGTGTGCGAGTGCATTCGGTGCGCCTGGCCGGGCTCGTCGCCCACCAGGAGGTGCTGTTCGGTACGCAGGGCGAGACCCTGACCATCCGCCACGATTCCATCGACCGGTCCTCGTTCGCGCCGGGTGTGCTGCTCGGGGTGCGCGAGATCGCCGGGCGGCCGGGTCTGACCGTCGGGCTCGACCCGTTCCTGGATCTGTGAGCACCTCCGACGCGCAGCGACCTGATCGGCAGGTCCTGAAAACCGTTGCGGTCGTGGCATTTCTGGTTGTCGCGCTGCTGTTCTATTTCGTCCGGCTCGGCGGGCTCGCCATCGCCTACATCGCCGACGGCACGTTCGCGGGCATCGCGATCGGCATCGGCATGCTGCTGCTGCCCGTGGTCGGTATCTGGATCCTGTGGGCGACCTTGAGCGCTGCGTTCGATCATCAGCGGCTGGCCCGGCGTATTCACGAGGAGGGCCTCGAGGTCGACACCTCGGAACTGCCGCGCCGACCCTCCGGCCGGATCGAACGCGACGCGGCCGACGCCCTGTTCGCCCGGATCAAGACCGAGTGGGAAGCCGACCCGGACAACTGGCGCTCCTCCTACCGGCTTGCCCGCGCCTACGACTACGCCGGTGACCGTGGCCGCGCGCGCGACACCATGCGCCGCGCGGTGGCACTGGAAAAACTGGAACGCGACCCAGGAGAGTAGCGAGCCCATGGCCCGGTTGCTGATCATCCACCACACTCCCTCGCCGCACACCCAGGCGATGTTCGAAGCGGTCCTCGCCGGGGCCAGCGACCCGGAGATCGAGGGGGTCGAGGTGGTGCGCCGGGCCGCGCTCGCGGTCACCGCCGTCGACGTGCTCGAAGCCGACGGATACCTGCTCGGCACCCCGGCCAACCTCGGCTACATGAGCGGCGCGCTCAAGCACGCCTTCGACACGATCTACTACCCGTGTCTGGACTCCACCGGCGGCCGTCCCTATGGCCTCTACCTGCACGGCAACGAGGGCACCGAAGGCGCCGAGAGCAGCGTGGAGCGGATCACCACCGGGTTGGGTTGGCAGCGCGCCGCCGCGGCCGTGGTGGTCTCGGGACCGCCGAGCAAGGCTGATCTGGAGAAATGCTGGGAGCTCGGCGCGACCATCGCCGCTGGTCTGATGGACTGAATCGGGCCCGCCCCGAATATTGGTGGGCTGACACGCGGGCTCGGGATGCGGTAGAACTCGAGACCGACGTGTTGCGGGCTGGCCGCGGTGGGTGTTCGAAGATGGGGAGTGGTCGGTGAGCGAGTTGGAGCAGACGCGCACGGTGCGACGGGTCGGTCTGGTGGAGGACCACGAGTCCGTGGCGATCGGGTTGGCCGCCATGCTCGGTCCCGAAGCCGATCTGGAACTGGTGGCGGTGGCGGAATCGGTCGCCGGGCTGCTCGCCGAGACCACCGACCTCGATCTCGTCGTCCTCGATCTGCGTCTGCCCGACGGGTCGGCGCCCGAGGACAATGTCACCGCACTGCGCGAACGCGGCATCGAGGTGCTGGTCTTCACCGGCGCCGACAACGCCTTTCTGGTCCGCTCCGCAGCCAAAGCGGGCGTGCTCGGGGTGCTGCGCAAGTCCGAGAGTGTGGCGACGGTGGTCGCGGCGGTGCGCCGGGCCGCGTCGGGGGAACAGGTCGTGACCACCGACTGGGCCGCGGCCATCGACGGTGATCCGAAGCTCTCCGACGTCGGGCTCAGTCCGCGTCAGGAGGAAGTGCTGATGCTGTACGCCTCGGGGGAGAAGGCCTCGCGGGTGGCCCGGTTGACCGGGCTGTCGGAACAGACCGTCAACGACTACCTGGGCCGCATCCGGCAGAAGTACTCCGACGCGGGCAGGCCCGCCCCGACCAAGACCGATCTGTACAAACGGGCCGTCGAGGACGGGTGGCTGCCCGTGCCGGAGCGGCAGCAGCGCACGTGAGTGATCTCGCGGTCGCGACGGCGCCCGCACCGGTCGGCGACGCCGAATTCTCGCGGGCGGCGACCGAACAGATCCTGCGCAGACTCGGGCTGGTGATCGGAACCGGCGCCACGATCGTGATGGTGCTGGAACTGCCCGCGGTGCTGGTTCAGCCGACCAACCAGTCCCTCTGGCCGGAACTGCATCTGGCGGCCGCGTATCTGATGTTCGGGGCGCTGGCGATCGTGTCGGCGCGCGGCACCGCCCGCGCGATCCGGCGCACCGCCGCCGCGGCCGCGGTGTGCTATCTCGCGGCGACCGTGGCGACGCCGCTGGTGTATTCGGTGGTGCATATCGGCTCGTTCGCGTCCTGGCCCTATCGCGGGCTGGCCGTGGGTGTGATGGCGGCGGGGCTCGCGTGGCCGCGGCGCGGTGCGGCCGGCTTCGCGGCCGTGCTGGCGGTGGCGACCAGTGTGTCGAATGCCCTTGTCGTGCCGGATAGTTCGATGGGCGCGCTGTTCGGCGACATCACCAGGGCGCTCGGCGTGGCAGCGCTGTTCCTGTGGTGTGTGGTGTACGCGCGCGCCGCCGCCGAACGTGTCGACCGGGAAGCGGTCCGGCAGCGCAGCCGGGCGGCGGCGGTCGCGGCGACGGCGGCCAGGGAACGCGAGGGCGCCCGTTTCGCGGCGCTCATCCACGACGCGGTGCTCTCGACGCTGCTGGAAGCCTCGCGCGCGCAACAGTCCTCGTCGGTGCTGCGCAACCAGGCTGGGCGCACCCTCGAACAGCTCGAGCGGTCGCGGACCGCGCCCGAGATCGACCACCTCGACGCCGCCGCGACGATCGAATTCCTGCGCGAGGCGGTGCGCGAGGTGGAGTCCGAGATTCCGGTGCAGGTGTCCTCGCGGCGCACGGCCGATCTGTGTCTGCCGATCGAGGCCGCCCAGGTGCTCGGGGCCGCGCTCTCGGAGGCGGTACGCAACAGCTTGCGCCATGCCGACGTCGCAGGCCGCACGGTGCGGCGCGGTGTGTCGGTCACAATCGCGACCGGGGGCATCCGGGTGGTGCTCTCCGATGACGGCGCCGGGTTCGACCCGGCGCGGGTGCCGGCCGATCGGATGGGGATCGCGGGCAGCATCCTCGGCCGGATGCGCGCGCTCGCCGGTGGCGCGGCATTCGTGGAATCGGCGCCGGGCGCGGGGACCGTGGTGACTCTGGTGTGGGGTAGTTGATGGTCGAGCGTGATCTGCCGTTCGCGATGCGCGACCTGTTCGGCCTCAGCGACGGCACGGCGTGGCTGTTCGTGGTGATCTTCGAAGCCACCATCGTGATGTATCTGCGGGTGAATTTCGATATCGCGCCGCCCGCGGCCGCGTTCGCCGCGCTGGTGCTGATGGCCGTGGCGGCACTGGTGGTGCTGGTGTTCCCGGTGGATCCGCTGCCGTGGCCCGCCACGATCTTCGTGGCGTGCGCGGGGCCCGCGGCGATGGCGCTGACCGTGCCGTGGCTCGAGAGCGCGTCGGGGTTCTCCCATCAGCTGTGGACCGCCTATCCCACGTCGTATCTGCTGGCGATATTGGTGCTGCGCGGGCGGATAATCGCGGCCTGGCTCGGCGTGGCCGCCGCCGCGACGGTGCTGATCACGATGGGTGTGTTCACCACCTGGCATGCCGAAACCGTGGTGCGCGCGCTGACCCCGATCGCCACGGTCGGCGCGGTGACGGTGTTCATGTCGATCATCCGGCCCACCCAGCGTTCGCTGCGGGAACTGCGCAGCGAGGCCAATCGCCGGGCCGCGACCGAGGCCGCGCTGGCCGCGGCCAACGCCGAACGTGATCGTCAGCTGGGGGCGCTGGACCGGGTGGCGGGGCCACTGCTCGCCCGCATCGCCGCGGGGATCGAGCTCACCGACACCGAACGCGAACAGTGCAGGCTGCTCGAAGCCGAACTGCGCGACGGTCTTCGGGCGCCGCAACTGGTCACCGACCGGCTCAGCGCCGCGGCGCGCGGGGCGCGATCGCGCGGGGTCGAGGTCACCCTGCTCGACGACGGCGGCTTCCGCGGTGTGCCGGAATGGGTGCGCCACAACGTGATCGAAGCCGCGGTCGGGGAGCTCGACATGGCGGGAGCGGGCTCGGTGACCGTGCGGGTGCTGCCGGTCGGCAGGCGCTGGGTGGCGACCGTGCTGGCGGCCGCGCCGGGCGGGGACCGGCGGACCGAGATCGACACCGCGGGCGAGGTCCGGGTCTCCACCTGAGCGCTGAAAACTTGTCGGACCCCTGTGTCAGGCTGAGGCAATGCAGCGGATGAATGCGGCGCAGGCCCGCCGAACGGCGCTGGCCGCGCAGGGCTTCGGCAAGCGCAGGCCGACCAACCCGAAGCGTCGGGCCGTGCTCGATGTGGTCGCCAGAACTCGTCTGCTGCAAATAGATTCGGTATCGGCGGTGGTGCGCGCGCATTACGCGCCGGTGTTCAGCCGGATCGGCCCCTATGATCGCGGCCTGCTCGACGGTGCCGCCTGGAGCGACAGCGCGAAGGCACGGCGGGGGCTGGTGGAGTACTGGGCGCACGAGGCCGCGCTGATCCCGGTCGCCGACTGGCCGTTGATGCGCTGGCGGATGGCGGAGTACCGGCACGGGCGCTGGGCGGGCATGCGCAAGGTCGTCGAACGCAATCCGACGCTGGGCAAGGACATTCTCGATGTCGTGACCGAGGTGGGTGCCGCGAGCGCGGGGGAGATCGAACGTCATCTGGAGCTGGACAAACCGCGTCCGAAGGGGACCTGGTGGAACCTGAGCGATACCAAGATGATCTGTGAGCAGCTCTTCGCCGCGGGCGAGCTGGCCACCGCGCGGCGGGTCGGGTTCACCCGGCACTACGACCTCACCGAACGAGTCGTCCCCGCCGATGTGCTCGACCGGGAGATCGGCGAGGACGATGCCGTGCGCGAGCTGATCCGCCGGTCCAGCCGGGCCCTCGGCATCGGCACCGAGGCCGACCTGCGCGACTACTACCGCCTGGCCCGTCGCCAGAGTGCCCCGGCGATCGCCGACCTGGTCGACGCGGGCGAACTGCTGCCGGTCGACGTCGACGGCTGGGACGCGCCCGCCTACCTGCACCCGGAGGCCGCCACCCCGCGCCGGATCACCGGGACCGCGCTGCTGTGCCCGTTCGATCCGCTGATCTTCTTCCGCCCGCGCACCCAGCGCGTCTTCGACTTCCACTACCGGATCGAGATCTACACCCCCGAACCCAAACGGGTGCACGGCTATTACGTCTTCCCGCTGCTCGTCGACGGCAAGCTCGTCGGCCGGGTGGATCTGCGCGCCGAACGCGCCACCGGCCGACT
Source organism: Nocardia sp. NPDC058519 (assembly GCF_042719755.1). Classification (NCBI taxonomy): domain Bacteria; kingdom Bacillati; phylum Actinomycetota; class Actinomycetes; order Mycobacteriales; family Nocardiaceae; genus Nocardia; species Nocardia sp. NPDC058519. The sequence goes on from NZ_JBHXNK010000028.1 coordinate 31,177, forward strand.
ACTCGCCCCCGCCGCGTTCGCCGAACCCGGCTACGCCACCGCCGAGACCGCCCAGGCATTGCGCGGGGCGCTGCGGGAAATGGCCGACTGGCTCGAACTCGACGAAGTCGTTATCGGCGAACGCGGCGACCTGGCCCCGCTGCTGTGAACGTGGCGCCTACCAGCCCTTGCCGCCGTAACCGCGCATCTGATCCTTCAGCGCGCCACTGACGGCACCGGAGAGCCAGGAGTTCAGCGACTGGCCGTTCTGCTGGGCCGCCTCCTCCGCGCGCGACTTGAGCTGCTCGACCAGTCGCAGGGTGACCCGGCTGATATCGCCGGTCATCTCCTCGAAAGTCTGCGGCTCGTCCGCACCCGACGGCGTGTTCTTGCGCACGTCGGCCTTCGCCTCGGTGCCCTCCAGTCGGACGTGCACGGTGCGGTCACCGAGTTCGGTACTGATCTCGGCGGCCAGTTCCGACAGCGCCGAGAACAGCACCAGGCGGCTCGAGCTCTCCACCGCGGCGGCGAGGGCGGCGGCGGTGGCCTGCGTTTTCTCGTCGCCGAGCGCGGCGGCGGCGATCAGTTCCTCGCGCAACCGCGCGGTATGAGCATTCAGATCCATGACATCAGTGTGACGTCATAAATGACATCACGCAAGGTGAAAAACACCCACCGGCAGCCGCTTCGGGCGCTAGGGTGTCGAGGCACATCCGGCGACCGGGTAGCCTTTCTGACCATGACGAACGGTGAATCGACGCCAACGGAGCTGCGCGCGTCCGGCACGGTAGGTGTCGCGATGGTGACCCCCTTCAGCGCTGCGGGCAAGCTCGACGTCGATGCCGGTGTCGCACTGGCGGCACGCCTGGTCGACCGTGGGGTCGACCTGCTGATCATCTCGGGTACCACCGGCGAGTCGCCGACCACCAGCGAAACCGAGAAAGCGGACCTGCTGCGTGCGGTCGTCGACGGCGTCGGCGACCGGGCCACCGTGGTCGCCGGTGCGGGTACCTACGACACCGCGCATTCGATCGAACTGGCGCGTGCCGCGGAGAACGCGGGCGCGCACGGTTTGCTCGTTGTGACGCCGTATTACTCGCGGCCGACGCAGGAAGGCCTGATCGCGCACTTCACCGCGGTCGCCGACGCCACCGCCCTGCCGGTCACGCTCTACGACATTCCACCGAGGTCGGTGGTGCCTATCGCCATCGACACGATCCGGCGCCTTGCCGAGCATCCCAACATCGTCGCGGTGAAGGATGCCAAGGGCGATCTCGTCTCCGGAGCCGATCTCATCGCGACCACCGATCTGGATTTCTACTCCGGTGACGACGGACTGAATCTGCCCTGGCTCTCGGTCGGTGCGGTCGGATTCATCAGCGTCATCGGACACCTCGTGCCGGAACGACTGCGCGAGATCCACCAGGCCTACACCACCGGTGACGTGGCCAGGGCGCGAGAGATCAACGCGACACTACTGCCGCTGTACGCGGCCATGACCCGCCTGGGAGGTGTGGCGATGTGTAAGGGAGGACTCCGATTGCTCGGCATCGACGTAGGTGAGCCCCGGTTGCCCCAGCTGATGCCGACGCAGGCACAGCTGGCGGAACTGGCGTTGGACCTGCAGGCCGCGGGGGTGTCGGCATGACCGAACCCGTAGCCCGTAAGCCCCGTCGCCGTTCGGCATCGCGCGCCGCCGGTGCGCCAGAGCCGACACCCGTGGAGGCTGTGCAGCCCGCGGCGAACAAGGTCGTGGCCCCCGAGCCCGCCCCCGCTGCGAAGGAACCGGCGATCGCCGAACCGATCGCCGAGGTCACCGCCGAGGCGAACCTGGTCGGTTCCGCCGAAGGGGGCACCGATCTGCAGAACGTCGCCGAGGAACGCGTCGCCGCGAAGAAGACCGCGCCGCGCCGCGCCAGGACCAAGCCGGCCACCGAAGCCAAGACCAAGCAGGCCGAAGCCAAGACCAAGCCCGCCGAGCAGTCGCGCGGCGGCGGTCGTGGCAGGCAGGGTGGCGGTCGCGGTCGAGGTGCGGCACCGGTCGCCGAGCCGCGCGAGAAGGCCGCCCACGACAAGCTGGGCCCGCCGCCGAAGCTGGTGAAGAACGGTCTTCGCCTGTTCGCACTGGGCGGTATCGGCGAAATCGGCCGCAACATGACCGTGTTCGAATACGGCGGCAAGCTGCTGATCGTCGACTGCGGTGTGCTGTTCCCCGAGGACCAGCAGCCCGGTGTCGACCTGATCCTGCCGGACTTCGGGCCCATCGAGGACCGGATGGCCGACGTCGAGGCGATCGTGCTGACCCACGGCCACGAGGACCACATCGGTGCCGTGCCGTTCCTGCTGCGCTTGCGCCAGGACATCCCGGTGATCGGCGCCAAGTTCACCCTCGCCCTGGTGGCGGCCAAGGCTCGCGAGCACCGCTTGCAGCCCAAGCTGCGCGAGGTCGCCGAGGGCGAGACCACCGTGCACGGCCCGTTCGAGCTCGAGTACTTCGCGGTCAACCACTCGATTCCCGACGCGCTGGCCGTGGCCATCCGCACCGGTGCGGGCGTGGTGCTGCACACCGGTGACATCAAGCTCGACCAGCTGCCGCTCGACGGCCGCCTCACCGACCTGGCCGGTTTCTCCCGCCTCGGCGACGAGGGCGTCGACCTGTTCCTGGTCGACTCCACCAATGCCGAGGTCCCCGGCTTCGTCACCCCCGAGCGCGAGATCGGTGGCGTGCTCGACAATGTCATCGGCAAGGCCACCAACCGCGTGATCGTGGCGTCGTTCGCCAGCCACGTGCACCGCATCCAGCAGGTTGTCGACGTCGCGCAGAAGTACAACCGCAAGGTCTGCTTCGTCGGTCGCTCGATGGTCCGCAACATGGAGATCGCGCAGGACCTCGGTTACCTGACGGTGCCCGACAACGTCGTGGTCACCCTCGATCAGGCCGCGAACCTGCCCGGCAACCGCCTGGTGCTGATCTCCACCGGTTCCCAAGGCGAGCCGCTGTCGGCGCTGTCGCGGATGGCGCGTGGCGAGCACCGGCAGATCAACATCCGCGCCGACGACCTGGTCGTGCTGGCGTCCTCGCTGATCCCGGGCAACGAGAACTCGGTGTTCGCCGTGGTCAACGGCCTGGCCCGGCTCGGCGCGACCGTGATCACCCAGCAGAACGCGAAGGTGCACGTCTCCGGTCACGCCTCCGCGGGTGAGCTGCTGTACCTGTACAACGCGGTGCGCCCGACCAACGCCATGCCCGTGCACGGCGAATGGCGTCACCTGCGCGCCAACGCCGCACTGGCAGTGGCGACCGGTGTGCCAGAGGAGCGGGTCATGCTCGCCGAGGACGGCGTGGTGGTCGACCTGGTCGACGGCATCGCCTCCATCGTCGGCCGCGTGCCGGTCGGGCACGTCTACGTCGACGGCCTCTCGGTCGGCGATGTCGGCGAGTCGACCCTGTCGGACCGTCTGGTCCTCGGCGAGGGTGGATTCATCTCGATCACCATCGTCATCGACTCGACCACCGGCAAGGCGGTCAGCACGCCCGAGCTCAACGGCCGCGGCTTCTCCGACGACCGGACCGCGCTCGACGGCGCGAACGAACTGGTCGAGGCGGAACTGCTGCGCCTGGCCGGTGAGGGCATCACCGACACCCACCGCATCGCCCAGGGCGTGCGCCGGGTGGTCGGCCGCTGGGTCGCCGACGTCTACCGCCGTCGCCCGATGATCGTGCCGACGGTCGTCGCCGTCTGATCGACTGATAACGGAGAACCGCTGGGCGACTTGGTCGCCCAGCGGTTTTCTTTTATGCCCGCCGGGTGTCAGGCCTGGCAGGCCGCGGAGTCGAGCTGGGCCGACTTCACGATATTGCAGGCGAACACGTGCGAGACCTTCCAGGAATCGTCCTCGGCGACGAAATCGACGAAGGCATCCTTGACCGGGGTGCCGTCGATCGTGACATCGGCATTCGCCTTGAGCTTGCCGTCGGCGGGGTCGCCGACGGTGGTGATGACGACCTTGACATTGTTCTGCTTGGCCGCCTCGACGAACTTGTCGACCAGCATCGGATCCTGGTCGGCATCCTCGATGTAGGTCTTCTTCTCGTCGCCGGCGAGCTGACCGGCCAGGGCCTTGGTCAACCGGGCGTTGAGGTCGGCGGCGGTGGGCTTGGGCAGGTTGGGCACGGTGGTGGCCGCCGGCTCGCCACCCTCTTCCTTGCCCGACTTGGCGTCGCCCGATTCGAAGGCGCCACCCTTACTGGTCGTCGTGCCCGCGCCCTTGCTGGTCGAGCCCTCGTCGGAACTGCACGCGCTGAGGCCGAGCGCCGCGACGATCGCGACGAGAACGGCAGCGGTTTTCACTGGACGGATATTCACTACAACTCCCATGATCATGGTCGAAACGGTCGGGCTAGAGCTGGTAGCCGCTGGTGCAGTTCCAGTGCTTGATGTAGGCGTTGCCCGGATTGTTGTTCAGCGCTTCGCGTTTGGCGCCGCCGATCGTCGACGCGGAGCCGTAGCTCCACCACCCGCGCGAGATCGCGATGGCGCCACAGCCGTTGCGGTAGGACACCTTCACATCGCACCCGCCACCGCCACCGCCGCGGCGGCAGGCCGCCATGGCACCGGCCTCGGCATCGGCGTAGCTGCCGTAATCCGTTGCGTATCCGTAAACCCCCGGTTTGACCGACACCGCGATGGCGCCGTAATTGCCCGACTGCGCCTGGGCCGGTGCGATGTGCCCCGCGAAAATCGCGACTGCGGTGGCACCCAGCACGGCCGCGCTGGTGAGCATTCTCTTCACTTGTAGCGTCCCCTTCATATGCACGGGTCGACGACCCGATAGAGCGCTGTCAAAGTACCGAGCAGGCCGGTGCTCGCGCCAGCATCGCGAGCCCAGAACGGCCGAAATAGAGGAGTTCGGCAAGGATTCCATAAGTTCGGGCCCGCGAAACGCGGTTCCCGGCGAGATTTCCCCGCGCTGACCGGGGCGCCGCGACCTGCGCATCCGGGTCGGATCGGGCCCGTCAGCGGGGTGGGACCAGTGTTGCGGATGGTCTCGGAGGTGTTGGAGCGGCTAGCCTGATGGTCATGGCAGGTAAGTCCCGCAGCACCACGACCTCTCGTGCGCGGGCGGGATCGACCAGGGGGCAGACGCCGGCGGCGCGGTCTCGCTCGGCGACCCCGCGAGCGACGGCGGCTCCACGTGGGCGCACCACGCCCGTGCGCAGGCCGGTCAAACGCGCCTCCGACACCGCACCCCTGACGGTGATCGGCCGCGGCATCGGGAGCAGCTGGACCATGCTGGCGCGTGGCCTCGGTGCCACCACCCGCACGCTGAGCCGGGCAGGCGACCTCGATCACGGGCACCGGCGCGACGGAATCGGGTTGGCGCTCATCGCGTTGAGCGCGATCATCGCCGCCGCGATGTGGCTCTCGGCGGGCGGACCGGTCGGGCGGTTCCTCGAAGACGTCGTGCGCGCGATCGCCGGTTCCGCGGCCGTGCTGGCGCCGATTCTGCTGGTCGCGCTCGCCGTGGTGCTGATGCGCACCGAACCACATCCGGAGATCCGGCCACGGCTGGTCCTCGGTGGGCTGCTCGTCGTGCTCCCCGCATTGGGGGTGTGGCATCTGGCGGCCGGATCCCCGACCGACGCGGACGGCCGCGCCACGGCGGCGGGCGCGTTGGGATACGCGATCGGTGGACCGCTCGGCCAGGGGCTCACACCCTGGCTCGCGCTGCCGCTGCTGTTGCTGGCCATGATGTTCGGCGTGCTGCTGCTCACCGGGACCACCGTGCGCGAGGTACCGGGCAAGCTGCGCGAATACTTCGGTCTCGGCGAATACGCCGACGACAGCGACCCCTATGATCCGGCCAATTACGACGCCGACGGATTCCCGGTGCACCGCAACCGAACCCGGCGCCGTGGCCGCAACCCCGACGACAACTACCCGCCCGACGAATTCGGCGGCTCCGACGCGGTCACCGAGTCACTGGGCGAACCGCCGCTGCGCGATGCCAAGCCGATCGAGGAACCGCCCGCGCCCGCACCCGCACCGAAACCGGCGCGTAAGCGGCCTGCGGTCAAGCCGGTCGACCAGACCCCGCTGCCGCTACCGGAACCGGAGTTCGTCACCGACCGGGTCGTCGACGGCGACTACACGCTGCCCCCGCTCACCCTGCTGCTCGACGGCGACCCGCCCAAGAAGCGCTCCGCGGCCAACGAATCGATGATCGAGGCCATCACCGAGGTGCTGGTGCAGTTCAAGATCGACGCCGCGGTCACCGGCTTCGTGCGCGGCCCGACCGTCACCCGCTACGAGGTGGAACTGGGTCCCGGCGTCAAGGTCGAGAAGATCACCGCGCTGGCCCGCAACCTCGCCTACGCGGTCGCCACCGAGAACGTGCGCCTGCTCGCGCCCATCCCCGGTAAATCGGCCGTCGGCATCGAAGTGCCCAATGCCGACCGCGAATTGGTGCGCCTGGCCGACGTCCTGAAGTCGCCGCACACCCGCAACGACCACCATCCGCTGGTGATCGGCCTCGGCAAGAACATCGAGGGCGAGTTCGTCTCGGCGAACCTGGCCAAGATGCCGCACCTGCTGGTGGCCGGTTCCACCGGTTCGGGTAAGTCGAGCTTCGTGAACTCGATGCTGATCTCGCTGCTGCACCGGGCCACCCCCGAGGAGGTCAGGATGATCCTGATCGACCCGAAGATGGTGGAGCTCACGCCGTACGAGGGCATTCCGCACCTGATCACGCCCATCATCACCCAGCCGAAGAAGGCCGCCGCCGCGCTGGCCTGGCTGGTCGAGGAGATGGAACAGCGCTACCAGGACATGCAGGCCAACAAGGTTCGCCATATCGACGACTTCAACAAGAATGTGCGATCGGGCAAGATCACCGCCCCGCTGGGCAGCGAACGCGTCTACCGGCCCTACCCGTACATCCTGGCCATCGTCGACGAGCTCGCCGACCTGATGATGACCGCCCCGCGCGACGTCGAGGACGCGATCGTGCGGATCACCCAGAAGGCGCGTGCCGCCGGTATCCACCTGGTGCTGGCCACCCAGCGCCCCTCGGTGGACGTGGTGACCGGTCTGATCAAGACCAATGTGCCCTCGCGGCTGGCGTTCGCCACCTCCTCGCTCACCGACTCGCGCGTCATCCTGGATCAGCCGGGCGCGGAGAAACTGATCGGCATGGGCGATGGGCTGTTCCTGCCGATGGGCCAGGGCAAGCCGACCCGCCTGCAGGGCGCGTTCATCTCCGACGAGGAGATCCAGGCCGTCGTCGAGTTCAGCAAGACCCAGGCCGAACCCGAATACCAGGAGGGCGTCACCGCGGCGAAGGCCGGCGAGGTCAAGGACGTCGACCCCGATATCGGTGACGACATGGACGTGTTGCTGCAGGCCGTGGAGCTGGTGGTCACCTCGCAGTTCGGCTCCACCTCGATGTTGCAGCGCAAGCTGCGGGTCGGCTTCGCCAAGGCGGGCCGGTTGATGGATCTGATGGAGACACGCGGAGTGGTGGGTCCCAGTGAGGGCTCCAAGGCGCGCGACGTACTGGTCAAGCCCGATGAGCTCGACGGTTTGCTGTGGTCGATTCGTGGCGGCGATCCGGGCGCGTCCGAGGACGAGTAACGCCGTTCCCGGTTTGCTCTGACCGTGCCGGAAGCAGGCGGCGACGAACGAGGAGGGACCTGGCACGGCTCATGGTCGCCGAAGGGTGCCCGGACGCGGGGCCGGGCGGGAATCGCCTGGTCAGGCGGTGAAGCGGGCGCGCACGAGGCGGGTACCCGGCATCAGAACACCGGGGCAGAGCCGGTGCTTCGCGGTGGGGCGCAGTAGTTGCGCGGTGGATTCGTACACGGCTCGCTCCTCTCGGGTCTGTATCGTTCGCCGATGATGCGGTGACGGTAGCAGCGGTGGTGAATCGGGCGAAAGGGCTTTTCCGCGTGCGCGGCGGTGGGGTGGCCCGCTGATGTGTGTGAAATCATGGCGGGCAATCGTTCTGCAAGCCAACTGAAACGGACAATTCGGGCATGATGGACGACATGAACTTCATCGATCGGACCACCACATGCAGGTGACCACGCTCGAGTGGGTGATCACCGGACTGGTGATCCTCGGCCTGTTCGTCTTCGACTTCTTCGCCCACGTGCGCACCCCGCACGAGCCCACCTTCAAGGAATCGGGCATCTGGTCTGCCGTCTACATCAGCTTGGCGCTGCTGTTCGGCCTGTTCGTCGCCTGGAAATGGGGCGGCACGTTCTCGGGGGAGTACTACGCGGGCTTCGTCACCGAGAAAGCGCTCTCGGTCGACAACCTGTTCATCTTCCTCATCATCATGAGCACCTTCGCGGTGCCGCGGATCTACCAGCAGAAGGTGCTGCTGATCGGCATCGTGCTGGCGCTGGCGATGCGCGGTGTGTTCATCGCGGTCGGCGCGGCCGCGATCAGCGCCTACAGCTGGGTGTTCTACCTGTTCGGCGCGTTCCTGATCTACACCGCGATCAACCTGCTGCGCGAGAGCGGGCACGAGGTCGAACACGAGCAGAAGCGCGACAGCTACATCGTCTCGCTGGCCAAGCGGGTCCTGCCGACCACCGACGAGTACGACGGCGACAAGCTCGTCACCCGGATCAACGGCAAACGCGTGGTGACTCCGCTCCTGCTCGCGCTGCTGGCCATCGGTTTCGCCGACCTGCTGTTCGCGCTGGACTCGATTCCGGCGATCTACGGTCTCACCGAGGAGCCGTACCTGGTGTTCACCGCCAACGCCTTCGCGCTGATGGGCCTGCGCCAGCTGTACTTCCTCATCGGTGGGCTGCTCGACCGCCTGGTGTACCTGTCCTACGGTCTGGCCGCGATCCTGGCGTTCATCGGCGTCAAGCTGGTGCTGCACGCGCTGCACGAGAACACGCTGGGGTTCATCAACGGTGGTGAGCACGTGAGCGTGCCGGAGATCTCCACGGCGTTCTCGCTGAGCGTGATCATCGGCATTCTGGTCATCGCGACGGTGGCGAGCCTGCTGCGCACCCGTAACACCGACAAAGCCTGACACCACCGCGGACGACGCTGCCCGGAACCCCAAGGGTTCCGGGCAGCTCTGTCTCCGGGCCGCGCTACTCGGCGAAGGCGCCCATCACCGGCAACCACTCGACCACGCGGACGGCGTCGATCAGGTCCAGCTTCGCGAACGGGTCGTTGCCGAGCAGTTCGGTCAGCGAGGGCGCGTCCTCGGCGCGGAACAGCAGCAGCGCCCCCGAACCGTCGGGGTAGGGGCCGCTACTGAGCACTGTGCCCGCGTCGACGAGAGCGTTCAGCCAGCCGCGGTGCTCGGGCCGGTTGGTCGCGCGGTCGGCCGCGGTGGACTCGGAGTAGGTGTAGTGGACAGCGAAGATCGGCACAGTCGATCACTTTCTGGCGATGGAGTTTCTACAGGGTCAGCAGCATGCGGGTGTTGCCGAGGGTGTTCGGCTTGACGAAGCTGAGATCGAGGAATTCGGCGACACCGGTGTCGTAGGAGCGGCACATCTCCGCGTACACCTCGGCGGTGACGGGCGTGCCGTCGATCTCGACGAACCCGTGCCTGCCGAAGAAGTCCACCTCGAAGGTCAGCACGAACACGCGCTGCAACTGCAGTTCGCGGGCGACGGTGACCAGATGCTCGACCACCGCGCCGCCGACTCCGCGGCCCTTGACGACGGGATCCACCGCGACAGTGCGTACTTCGCCCAGATCGGCCCACAGCACGTGCAGCGCACCGCAGCCGACGACCTGTCCGTCGAGCTCGGCGACCCAGAACTCCTGCACCGATTCGTACAGCGTGACCAGGTTCTTCTCCAGCAGGATGCGGCCGGCGTACTCGTCGACCAGGCGCTTGATCTCGGGGACGTCGGAGGTTCTCGCTCGTCGCACGACCACGCCGGAAACAGGCGCCACAGTGGGCGCGACAACATGCGCGTCGCTGGTCGGACTACTCGAGGGTCCCCGTGAGGTCATGGGTGCACAGTAGTCGGCCGGGTTACCGATAGTCTGAACATGTGCCGCACATCCTGTCGTTCCGCTCCTCGCATCGCGCCGGGCTCGACGACCGGATCGGGTGGCACCGATCGTGCGGGCAAACAGCTCGCGAAACCGTTGGATTTCGGCGCAGTGCCGGTGAGTGCCGAGAGGGCAGGGCATGAGCGGTCAGCGGCCGGAGGCGGTTGCGAAGCGTCACCACGTAGGCCGTTCGAGCATGCCGGAGAGACACAGGATGAGCGTGCGACCCGAAGAGATCGATCGTGGGTCGAGTGCGCCGACACCGATGCACCCGGTGCCGGAGACCCAGGTTCCCCTGCTCAATATCGCCAATGTGCTGACAATCGCGCGCATCGTGCTGGTGCCCCTGTTCGTGCTGGCACTGTTCGCCGAGGGCGGGCACGACACCCGCTGGCGGGTCATCGCCGCGGCGGTCTTCGGGGTGGCCGCGATCACCGATCGCTTCGACGGGCAACTGGCCCGCAAATACGGGCTGGTCACCGATTTCGGGAAGCTCGCCGACCCCATCGCGGACAAGGCGCTGATCGGAGCGGCGCTGATCGGGCTGTCGGTGCTCGGCGATCTGCCGTGGTGGATCACCCTGGTCATCTGCGGCCGCGAAATCGGCATCACGCTGCTGCGGCTGGTGGTCGTGCGGCGCGGGGTGATCCCGGCGGGGCGCGGCGGCAAGCTGAAGACGCTGGTGCAGTCCGTGGCGATCGCGCTGCTGGTGCTGCCGCTCTCGGGTGTCTTCGCCACCGCGGGCATGTGGCTGATGTACCTGGCCGTGGCGCTGACGGTGGTCACCGGCCTGGACTACGTGGGGCAGGCGGCCAGAGTGTGGCTGGCGGGTGGACGGTCGCGCTCGTGAGCGATCCGCTCGTCGACGGTGCGCCGGTCGCCGAACTGGTCAGGGCCCTGAACGCGGCGGGTCAGACCGTCGCCACGGCCGAATCGCTCACCGCGGGTCTGCTGGCTGCCACCGTGGCGGGGGTCCCCGGTGCGAGCGCGGTGCTGCGGGGCGGGTTGATCGTCTACGCCACCGACCTCAAGAGCCGTCTGGCCTGCGTCGAAGACGACCTTCTTCGCGCCGACGGACCGGTCGCCGCCTCGACCGCCGAACAGCTCGCCGTGGGGGCGCGGCAGCAGTGTGGCGCGGACTGGGGCGTGGGATTGACCGGGGTCGCCGGACCCGATTCCCAGGACGGGCATCCCGTCGGCACGGTATACCTCGGGTTGGCCGGTCCACGTCACAGCGAAGTGGTCCGGTTGAAACTGCACGGTGACCGGTGGACGATCAGACTCGGTGCGGTGCACAGTGCGGTGCGGGAGTTGCTGCGCTGTGTCAGTGTGAAGTAGCCGGGTTCGGGAACCACCGGTCCATGCTCGACGTTGTGCCAGAAAGAGGTGAGCACCGCTACGGCGGTGACACGAGGTGGAGGAGAACGAGATGACGCTGCTGCGGGAGGCAATCGGGGACAGTCTGCGGCGTGCGCGTCTCGCCCAGCATCGAACGCTGCGCGAGGTGTCGACCTCGGCGCGCGTGAGCCTCGGCTATCTGTCGGAAGTGGAGCGCGGCCGTAAGGAAGCCTCCAGTGAACTGCTCGCCAGCATCTGCGAGGCACTCGACGTGCCGCTCTCGCGCGTGCTGTGGGACGTGAGCACCCTGATGGCGGGCGCCGACGGCTCCGCGCCGCGCGAACCCGCGCTGACCGGCCCCGCCGCCGAGCGCGAGCCGACCGAAGCCGAGCCTGCGACTCTGCCCGAACCGGCCGCGGGCGAGGCATCCGCCTCCGCGAGCGCGGCGGCCGAGCAGGGCGCGCGCATCGGCATCGCCGAAGACACCCGGATCGTCATCCCGGCCCCGAGGGCCGAGATGCTGGTACTGGTGAAGGGAATGTGACGCGGCGAACCCTGCGCCCGGCGCGCGAGACGCTGCACACCGCTGATGAGAACGGATAGATTCTCATCAGGCGTCGATCGGTCCGGTCATTCCGGTTCGGGTGCCGCATGGTGAAGGATAAGCACGTATCTGGTGCGTGACGGTCGCGTACCACCAGTCGCACGAGCGACGCACAGATGGAGGCGGGATCAATCGATGGCTAATCCGTTCGTGAAGGCCTGGAAGTACATGATGGCCCTCTTCGACTCCAAGATCGAAGAGCATGCGGATCCGAAGGTCCAGATTCAGCAGGCTATCGAGGAGGCGCAGCGTCAGCACCAGGCGCTGTCGCAGCAGGCGGCGTCGGTGATCGGTAACCAGCGTCAGCTGGAGATGAAGCTGAACCGCCAGCTCGACGAGGTCGAGAAGCTCAACGCCAACGCCCGTCAGGCCGTCACCCTGGCCGATCAGGCGCAGGCGGCGGGCGACACCGAGAAGGCGATCCAGTACACCAACGCCGCCGAGGCGTTCGCCGCCCAGCTGGTCACCGCCGAGCAGTCGGTGGAAGACCTCAAGGTGTTGCACGATCAGTCCCTGCAGGCCGCCGCACAGGCCAAGAAGGCGGTCGAGCAGAACGCGATGATGTTGCAGCAGAAGGTCGCCGAGCGCACCAAGCTGCTCAGCCAGCTCGAGCAGGCCAAGATGCAGGAGCAGGTCTCGGCTTCGCTGCAGCAGATGGACTCCACCCTGTCCGCGCCGGGCTCCACGCCCAGCCTGGACGCCGTGCGCGACAAGATCGAGCGCCGCTACGCCAACGCGCTCGGTTCGGCCGAGCTGGCGCAGAACACGGTGCAGGGTCGCATGATGGAGGTGCAGCAGGCCAGCGTCCAGATGGCCGGGCACAGCAAGCTCGAGCAGATCCGCGCCTCCATGCGTGGTGACGCGTTGCCCACGGGCAACAACAACGCGGCGATCGACCCGGCGCAGCCACAGGCCGCACCGGCGCCGAACATCAACAAGGGCCAAGCGGCTCAGCAGTAAGCAGTACGTGGAGTCCGGCGAGGGCGCGGAAACCCGGCGGTGACGCCCGGTGGCCGCGCCATCAACGGTTTCCGCGACGACCGGCACCCGGGGGAAGGACAGGCGATGAGCGGGAAAATGCGGCGCGAACGTGCCGAGATCGTAGATCCGGCGACGCTCGCGCAGGCCGCGATGGCAGGCTCGGTGCCCGCGACCCTGCGCGGGGTCGGCGAGCAGGCCATGGTCGCGGTACGGCGCTGGGCCGACCCGCGTGAACGTGAGTTGCGCCGTCGGCGCCGGGTGCGCAGGCGCAGCTTCCAGCTGGGCACCGTTTCCGGCATCACCACGGTCGGCGCGGTCGGGCTGGCCGTGATCTCGGCGCCCGCCTGGGCGGTCGTGGTGATCGGCGGTGGCGCCGTCGCGTTCGTCACCGGAACCGCGCTCACCGCCCGCCGCTATCTGGAATTGCGCGGCAAACCCCTGCCCCAGGCGGCGTTCGTCGCCCGCAAATCGCCCGGCATGCGATCGGCCGCGCGCGCTCCCATCCAGCGCCTGATCCGCGCCGAACGGGCGCTCTACGACCTCGGTGCCCAGATCGCGCGCACCCGCCGTCTCCCCGAAGACGAACTGCGCGACCTGCTCGAGACGGCCCGCTCCGGTGCGGCCGCCCTGCACGCGCTCGCCGCCGACGTGGTCGCGATGGAACAGGCCGCCGACACCGTCGGCCGAGCCAACCCCGACACCGTCGCGGCCTTGAAAACCACGGTCCTCGGCGTGCTCACCCGCCTGGAAACCGGCGTGGTCGAATACGAACAACTTGTCGCCGCCGCGGCCCGCATCCTGGCGGTCCCCGAGGACTCGGTCCTGGCCTACCAGTTCAACGGCATCGTCGCCGACCTGCGTGAAGCCGCCGACCGCCTCGACGGCTGGGCCCAGGCCCTCACCGAAATGGCCGACCACGGCACCGACTTGTTCGCCGGTGGAACGGAATCCCCCCGCTAGTACCCCTCGGACACCGATCGGTCGGCACGCCGGTCCTGGACGCGGCGTGCCGACCGGTGCTCAGGCTGGGGTCACGGCCTCGCGCAGGGCCGCGAGTTCCCCGGAGCGGGGGTCGGTGACGGTGGCGGACTCGGGGGTGTCGAAGATCCGGACGTTCTTCTCGTCGGCGGTGAACGGTGCCCAGCCGGCGGTGCCGTCGGTGGCGAAAGACACCCAGGCGGCGTGGATTTCGTCGGCGAGGGACTGTGGTGGGGTGGGGCCGGTGAGGGAGTGGGCGTCGTCGATGGTGTCGAAGACGAAGGGGACTTCCAGGACGTGGCAGGCGCCGAGGCCGGGGAGGGCTGTGGGCCAAGCGAATTCGTAGACGTGGGTGGGGACGGTGGTCGCGCTGGCTTCGGCGAAGTCGTAGGTGCCCGCGCGGAAGCTCATGTCGGTGAGGACGGCGTTGAAGATCTCGGCGGGGGTGGCGTCGGGGCGCTCGGTCGAATAGGTCTGGGCGACAACGGGATCGATGCCGTAGCGGGTGAGGACGAAGGGGAGAGTGTTGGTGGTGATGGCGGCTGCGAGGCCTGCGGGGACGGTGAAGAAGCGGAACTCGTCGGCGGTGGTGCCCGCGATGAGGGGGACCGCGCGGTCCGGGTGTGCGCGCAGGACCTCGGTCGGTGGGCCTTCGACGATGTCGTTGTCGGTCACCGGGAACAGGCTCATGATGCCGCCGCCCAGCTGGATCACCGATCGGCCCCACCGCTCGGGGTCGGGATCGGTCATCAGGGCCAGCGCGACGGCGTTCTGCGCGGTGCGTAATTCATCCGGGCCCAGTTTTCCGAAATCTTGGGCGGTAGGCGAGATTCCGAGCTCCGCGGCCAGTGCGGCGGATACCTTGCGCGCGTCCTCGGGATCGGCGGCGACCGCGCCGTTGCCGCTCTGCATGATCGCCCGGCGGAACAGCCCGGCGGTCTGCGGTGCGGCGATCAAGGCCGCCACACTCATCGCGCCCGCGGACTCGCCGAAGATCGTCACATTGTCCGGGTCGCCACCGAAGGCGGCGATGTTCTCGCGCACCCAGCGCAACGCGAAGATCTGGTCGTGCAGACCGCGATTGGACGGCGCGCCCTCGATCTCGGCGAATCCCGACACTCCGAGGCGGTAGTTGATCCCCACCATGACCACACCGTCGCGCGCGAACGCGGTGCCGTCGTAGATCGCCCGCGCGTTGGACCCGCGGACGAACGCACCACCGTGAATCCACACCAGTACCGGCAGACCGGTGGCGGCGGTATCGGGCGTCCACACGTTCGCGTTGAGGTACTCGTCGCCGGGGATACCGTCGCTGCCGATCAACGCGTGGATCGGCGCGGGATACGGCGATTGCGCGCAGGTGCCGCCCATCGCGGTCGCGTCACGCACTCCGTCCCAGGCGGGTGCGGCCTCGGGCAGCTGGAATCGTTTCGGCCCGACCGGCGCCGCCGCGAACGGCACGCCCAGGAAGCGGGTGACGCCTGCCTCGGTGTGGCCGCGGACCGCGCCGCTCGTGATCGTGACGATGGGATCCATGAAAGTCCTCCTACGCGCAGTGAGCCCCGATTATGGACGTTCGTCCGGCTCACCGTCAGTCGTTTGCCTACGGAACGAGCGGTCCGGCCAGCACGTGTTCGCCCGCGGCCCGGTCGCCGTCCCAGGTGAACTCCGGGTCGTCGCCGGACTTGCGTGCCCACAGGGCCAGGAGCAGGTCCGACGCGGCCCCCGCGAGCTCGGCAACCGGCTCGCCGGGGCCGTAGGTCCACTCGCCCTCGGTGTCGGTGGCACGGACCCGCAGCGCCACCGCCGGTTCGACCGCGAGGCCGCGATGGATCATCCGGGGCGCGAACAGCTCGAAGACCTCGTCGATGCCGTCGACCGCGAGATCGGGGTCGAACGGGTCGGCCTTGCCGAGGGCGTTCTGACCGTCCCACAGGTGCATGAGCGTCTCGTGCGCGCGACGGCGCCGCCAGAAGCCGACGGTGCGCGGCATGGTTCGGGTGAAGGTCCAAGCCTCCTGGTCTTCGTCGGCGGACAATGATGTCACCAGGGCGTCGGCGGTCGACTCATACCACTCCCGCAGCGCCGCGGGATCTTTCGGCGCGGGCTCGCCCTCGAAATCGCCACGCAGTTCGGCCACCGCCGTGACCACCCACAGATTGCCGTGCCCGACATGGTCGACGAGGTCGTAGAACACCCAGTCGCCGCAGGATGGCACCGGCGCGGCGAGATCGGTGTCGGGAACGATGAGCTCACCGAAGGCGGTGAGCTTCGCGCAGAGCAACGCCAAGTAATCCATGCCGATCACGGTAGCCCGGTACCCGACCCCGTGCCGGTCTCGGGGTGAACCCTGATCTACACCCGGATATCGGTGCTGACCTGGTGATCTATTGCTCGCGGGGTGGGAGCATCGAGATATCGGATCGCTGGACAGCGGTCGTAGAGCTGGCGAGGAGTCACATCATGGTTCTGAAAGTCATCGGCATCGTCGTGGTCGCGGTGATCGCGTTCTGGATTCTCGGCGCGCTGATCGAGGCGCTGATGCCCATCCTGGTGATCGGGGCGATCGGTACCGGCCTGTACCTGCTGTACAAGGCGATCTCGGGCAGCGACAAGACCCCGATCAGTTAGCCGTCTCTGGTTAGCATGGCGGGGTGGAACAGCTACCCGAGGACTGGCAGCGCGGACTGGTGATCGTCGCGCACCCCGACGACATCGAATACGGCGCCGCGGCGGCGGTGGCGCGATGGACAGGGCAGGGCAAGGACATTCGCTATCTGCTCGTCACGCGCGGTGAGGCGGGGATCGCCGGGATGCCGCCCGCGCAGGCCGCGCCGTTGCGGGAGATCGAGGAGATCTCCGGCGCCCGCGAAGTCGGCGTGCACACCGTCGAATTCCTCGACCATCCCGACGGCCGCATCGAGGAAGGCCTCCCCCTGCGCCGCGAACTGGCCGCCGCGCTGCGCAGGCATCGCCCGGAGATGGTGGTGCTGTTCAACTTCGGCGACACCTGGGCACCGGGGATGGTCAACAGCGCCGATCACCGGGCTGTCGGCCGATCGGCGATGGACGCGATCTCCGACGCGGGCAACGAATGGATTTTCCCCGAACTCGCCGACCTGCCGCCGTGGTCGGCGCGCTGGGCGGCCGTCGTGGGTCCGGTCGCCACCCACGCCGTCGATGTGGGCGCGCATCTGGAGCAGGCGCGCGCATCGCTGTCGGCGCATCGGCGGTATCTGCAGGTGCTGAGCCCGGTGCCGGTGGCGGAGCAGGTGCGCGAAATCGTCACGTTCGCAACGGGTCCGAAGGAAGGGTTCCCCGCCGAGCACGCTGTCGGCTTCGAACTGTTCACCTTCGGCGGCTGATCGGCGGGTGCCGGTGTCAGAGCCCTCGGGCCGCGACACGTTCGACCAGCGGTCGCCACTCCTGGAGTGGCGCGACTCGTAGGCCGACCACCTTGCCCGCGTCATCAGCCCTGCGCAACGCCAAGGCGGCGGTGAAGTCGGGATCCGCGCGGAAGGAATCGGCCTCGGCGGGTGGCATCGGCCCGCCCTGCGCGGTGAGTGTGCGCTGACTCGACGCCGACAGTGCGGCCGCGTGTGCTGAATCCGTTGCCACCAGAAAACGTTTCGCGGTGACGTGCAGTTCGATCAGGCGGGCCACCCGGCTGCCGAGCAGTCCGCGCACCGCCTCGGCGCCGTGCCTGCCGTGGCCCGCGTCGTCGCCGGGGAACAGCACGTGGCCGATGTCGTGCAGCAGGCCCGCCACCTGGAGTTCTTCGTCATCGGGGAAGTCGCGGCGCAGCAACTGCGCGCACTGGCGATCGTGATCGAGGATGTCGACAGGGTCGCCGGTGCGGTCCGCGGTGTCCCAGGCGTCGGCGCACCGCTCGAGTAGCGCGAACAGGTCGTCGACGGTGTCGATGCTCGGGGGACGCACGTGCTCGCTCCGGTTTCGCTCGGTGCTGGGTGATGCGTCGGTCAACGTATCGCAGAAATCGTGGGTTCGCCTCGTCCGAGGTAGGCGCGGCCTGGGGATATGGCAGGGTGGGCGAATGCGAATAGCTGTGGTGGCCGGGCCCGATCCAGGGCATGCGTTTCCCGCGATCGCGTTGTGTCTGCGATTGCTGGCCGCGGGGGACGAGCCCGTGTTGTTCACCGGGCCGAGATGGCTGGACAAGGCACGCTCGGCGGGGATCAGCGTGCGCAAGCTCAAGGGCCTCGCGCCGCGCCCCACCGACGACGACGCTGACGCGGGTGCCCGAATCCACGATCGCGCCGCTCATATCGCCACCGAGAACCTGCCCGAACTCAGCGCGATGCTGCCGGACCTGATCGTCTCCGACATTCTCACCGCGGGTGGCGGGATGGCGGCCGAGCGGCTGGGGTTGCCATGGGTCGAATTGTCACCGCACCCGCTCTACCTGCCGTCGAAAGCCCTGCCGCCGATCGGTAGTGGCCTGGCACCGGGGGAGGGTGTGCGTGGCCGCATGCGCGATGGTGTCCTGCGCACGATGACCGCGCGCGCGGTCCGCAACGGTCACCGCCAGCGCTCCGCGGCCCGCGAGACCATCGGCCTGCCCGCCGAGGACCCCGGTCCCACCGCGCGCCTGGTCGCCACCCTGCCCGCGCTGGAGATGGACCGCCCCGACTGGCCCGCCGACACCCACGTCGTCGGACCGCTGCTGTGGGAACCCACCGACGCTGTCCTCCCGCTGCCCCCCGGCGACGCCCCGCTGGTGATGGTGGCGCCCTCGACCGCGCACACCGGCGTCGCCGACATGGTCGACGTGGTCGTGTCCGGCCTGGCCGAACTCGGTGTGCGTGTGGCCATCTCGACCCTGGACACCCCACCCGCGGACCTGCCCGGCTGGGCTACCGCGGGCCTGGGCCGCCAGGACGAACTGCTCACCCACGCAGCGGTCGTCGTCGGGGGCGGCGGGCACGGCCTGCTGGCGAAATCCCTGGCCGCAGGCGTGCCGGTGGTGACCGTCCCCGGCGGCGGTGACCAGTGGGAGCTCGCCAATCGCGCGGTGCGGCAGGGAAGTTCGGTGCTCGTGCGGCCGCTCACGCCCGAGGCCGTCGGCGCCGCGGTGCGCAAGGTACTCGACGACCCCGCCTACGCCGAAGCGGCTCGCCACGCCTGCGCCGGTCTGTCGGACGTCGAGGACCCGGTCCAGGTCTGTCACGACGCCGCGAAGAAGGGGTGATCCGTCGCCGCGGACACCGTGGGCGCCGCCGGGTGCTGTGGAGATGGCTGAGCGGGGCCCTGTCGGCTGTCGCCCAGCGCGAGTATCTTTGGCAACGTGCGATTGACCGAATTCCAGGAGCTGATGCACACCGAGTTCGGCGTGGCGCGCGCCGACGCCATGCTGACCGATCACGTGATACCCCAGCTGGGGCGCACGGGCGCGGTAGCGATCGACAGCGGCGTCGACCCACGCGATGTCTGGCGGGCGCTGTGTGCCGACTTCGACGTCCCCCCGAACCGGTGGTGATCAGGCAATGGCCGTGACAGCGCAGAACTCGGAAACGCGACCGTATCGGTTCGACGAACGGCTGCGGATGATCCCGGTCGACCCCGAGACCCTCGCGGTTCGGGTCGCCCTCGCCGACCCGAACGATTTCCCCGGCCTGCGCAGGCTCGGCATCGCGTTGATGCTGCTCGGGCGGTACGACGAGGCCCTCGACCGGCTCGATCAGGCCCTCGAACTGGCCGACACCGAGCAGCGCCGGGTCACCGTCTGGATCAACCTGGCCGATGTCTACCGGTACCAGGGCGAACCGGGACACGCCGAGATCCTCTACCGCCGGGCTCTGCACGCCAGCCGTGTGCTCGACGACCCGGACCTCGTGTCCTTCGCCACCCACCACCTCGGCAAGTCGCTGGCCGAACAGCACCGGCCGCAGGAGGCGCGCCGGCTGCTCAACGAGGCCATGCGGCTGCGCGTGGCCGACGGCGATTCCGAGCTCATCGAGTCCACCCGCGCGGCCTTGGATCACCTCGACGAACTGGCGCTGCCGCTGCCGCCGGTGATCGAGGAGCTGCTCGGGCCGGTGCCGGAGTGGTCGGACGAGCACGAGGGCTGTGACGGGAATCTGGTGCGGTCGGGCATGTACTGGATCAACCGTGGTCCGCGCGCGGTGGCCGAACACGCGCGGCTGAGCTGGTTGCGCGACAACGGGATCGCGGTGCCGGAGGTGGTCGCGTTCGCCGAGGACGTCCTCGTCCTCGCCGATGCGGGTGGATCGCTCGCCGGACAGGCTGACCCGGCCGAAGTCGGTGCGCAGATGGGCCGTGCCCTGCGGTCGCTGCACGATCTTCCGGTGGCGGACTGCCCCTTCGCCGGTGGTCTCGATGTCACCCTCGCCCGCGCCCACCGCCATGTGGTCGAAGGTTTCGTCGACACCGCGGATTTCGACGACGATCACCGTGACCTCTCGCCCGCCGCGATACTCGCCCGGCTTCGGGAGCGGCGCCCGGCCACCGAAGATCTCGTCGTCACGCACGGCGACTTCACACCGGGCAATGTGCTCACCGGTGGCCTGCTGATCGATGTCGCGGCACTCGGCCCCGGTGACCGTTATCACGACCTGGCGCTGGCCGAGCGCGACCTGGCCGGGGACTTCGGCGCCGCGGCGGTCGCGGCGTTCTACACCGCCTACGGCTTGACCGAACCCGATCGCGCCAAGCTCGACTACTACCGGCTGCTCGACGAACTGTTCTGAGGACCGCTGCTCAGCTGGTCTTGGCGTAGTGGCGCGCGGCCTTGGTGCGATTGCCGCAGGTCGCCATGGAATGCCAGCGCCGGGTGCCGTTCTTGGACGTGTCGTAGAAGAACAACACGCAATCGGGGTGCGCGCACTGGCGGATCCGATGCGGTGCCTCGGCGATCAGGTGGAGCAGATTGTCGGCGGCGAGCCAGCCGGGTAACCACACCGGGTCGTCGACCTCGGGGATGTCGCGGGGGCCCTCGTCGGTGAGTTCGCGGCGGATACGCCCGTGCTCGAGAACCCGGTTCAGTGCGGCGTGATCGGCACGGGTGACGGCGTCGTGCACGGCATCGCGCGCGGTGTGCAGTGCGGTGAGAGCGTGGTTGTCGACAGGTACCCGATCGGCGAGCCCGATGAGCTCCAGCCACGTGCGCAGCCCGTCGAGATCGGCGAGCAGATCGCCGGGTTCAGCGCCCGCCCACCGGGTGTTGAGCAGGTCGAGAGCGGGGGGTTCGCCGGTGTGCGGACGGGGATCGCGCATGCCCGAGGTTAACAACACGACCCTCCTAACTGTCTATCAAGGTTTCAAGGGTTGACGAAGTGGGTGACCTCATCCTATGTTCTAACTGTTGAACATCGGATAAACGGTTAAGCATTCCAGGAGGAAACCATGACCACCGTCGCCGCACCCGTGCTCACCACCGGCCATATCGGACTCAACGTCGCCGACCTCGACCGTTCCGTCGACTTCTACCGCCGTGGCCTCGGCTTCGAACAGCTCGGCAGCGGCGCCGACGGCGATCGGCGCTGGGCCTTCCTCGGCCGGGGCGGTGCGCTGGTGCTCACGTTGTGGCAGCAGAGCAGCGGCGAATTCTCCACCAGCACACCGGGTCTGCATCACCTGTCGTTCCAGGTCGACGACCTCGACACGGTGCGCGTGGTCGAGTCGGCACTGCGTGCGGTCGATGCGGAGTTCTTCCACGACGGTGTGGTCGCCCACGGCGAGGGGGCGTCCTCCGGTGGCATCTTCTTCGCTGATCCCGATGGCATCCGGCTCGAGGTCTTCGCCCCGCTGGGCGCCGGCACCGCACCCGCACCGGCCGGGCCTGCCCCGACGTGCGGATTCTTCTGACTCGCGGGCAATTTCCCGTCGTCGACCAGGAGGGCGAGGATGTTTCACTCCGGCGAGCTGGCCGTACAGCACCGCATGGGGCAGGCCGAGGCGGCTGCCAGGGTCGGCCGCTCGATCCGTACCGGGATTCCGGCGGTTGCCGCGTCCTTCCTTGCCGAGCAGTCGATGGTGGTGCTCGGCGCCGCCGATCCGGCAGGGCGCCTGTGGGCGAGTCCGCTCACCGGTCCCGCCGGATTCGTTCACGCGGTCGGTGACGCGAGCATCGACATCGACACGCTGCCAGAGGACGCTGATCCGCTGTCGGTGGCGCTGTCGCGTGAGATCGAGGTCGGGTTGATCGCGCTGCAGCCGCAGCGCCGTCGGCGGATGCGCGTCAACGGCATGTCGGCGGTGCGCGCGGGTGGGCTGCGGATCACCACCGAGCAGGTCTACGCGAACTGCCCGAAGTACATCTCGCGCAGGCAGATTCAGGACGCGGCGGCGGCCGGCGCGCCCGGCCCGGTATGGCGCGGTACGGCGCTGACCACCGCCGCGGCCGAGATGATCGGTGCCGCCGATACGTTCTTCGTCGCCACCGCCGACGGCGACGGGCATGCCGACGCCTCGCACCGCGGCGGCAATCCCGGCTTCCTGCAGGTTCTTTCACCGACTCGATTGCGCTGGCCGGACTACCGCGGCAACTCGATGTTCATGACGCTGGGCAACCTCGCCGTGCAACCCCGCTGCGGGCTGCTCGTCGCAGACTGGTCGACCGGTGCGCTGCTCCAGCTCACCGGCCGGGCCGAATTAGTCTGGGATGCGGCGGCATTCACTCCCGGTGCGCAGTGCGCCGTCGATTTCACCGTCGAGCAGGTGGTGCAACGCCCCGGTGCGCTCGCGGTGCGCTGGGGACCGCCCGAGCTCTCCCCGAACAACCCATGATCACACCGAAAGGCTGCTCCCCATGCGACCACCGCTGCCACCCTTCGACCTCGATACCGCCCGCGCGAAGGTGCTCGCCGCCGAGAATGCCTGGAACACCAGGGACCCCGAACGGGTCGCCGCGGCGTACACCGAGGATTCGGTATGGCGCAACCGCGACGAGTTCTTCACCGGCCATGCCGCGATCGTCGACTTCCTGACCCGCAAATGGTCGGCCGAGAACGGCTACGTGCTGCGCAAGGATCTGTGGGCTTTCCACGACAACCGCATCGCCGTGCGCTTCCAGTACGAATGGCACGACGAGTCGGGGCAGTGGTGGCGCAGCTACGGCAACGAGCAGTGGGAGTTCGCGCCGGACGGGCGGATGGCGCGGCGTGAAGCCAGCATCAACGATGTGCCCATCGAACAATCGCAGCGGCGGCTCTTCGGTCCACGCGTCGAGGGCGACGACTCGGTGCTGCCGCAGCACTGACCGCTGGTTTCGCTCCCGGATTGCCGGTCGGAGCGGCTGCTGCGCGTGTTGGTGGGCGCGTCGCTTGACTCGAATGGGTGTTCGACTAACCTGGGCGCCAGAACTTGTCGGTGCCGGCCTCTACTGTGGGCGCCAACCAGAGAGACACTCACCTCGAGAAGGGGCACACATCATGGCACCGCAGGCCTACGATCGCGACAAAGCGCTGGAACTGGCACTGGCGCAGGTGGAGAAGAGCTTCGGCAAGGGCGCGGTCATGCGTCTCGGTGAAGAGACCCGTCAGCCGATCGCCGTCATCCCCACCGGCTCCATCGCGCTCGACGTCGCGCTCGGTATCGGCGGGTTGCCGCGGGGTCGCGTCGTGGAGATCTACGGCCCGGAATCCTCGGGTAAGACCACTGTCGCGCTGCATGCCGTCGCCAACGCCCAGGCCGCGGGCGGTGTCGCCGCCTTCATCGACGCCGAGCACGCCCTCGACCCCGATTACGCCCGCAAGCTGGGCGTCGACACCGACGCACTGCTGGTCTCCCAGCCCGATACCGGTGAGCAGGCCCTGGAGATCGCCGACATGCTGGTGCGCTCCGGCGCCATCGACATCCTCGTCATCGACTCCGTCGCCGCCCTGGTGCCGCGCGCGGAGATCGAAGGCGAGATGGGCGACAGCCACGTCGGCCTGCAGGCCCGCCTCATGAGCCAGGCGCTGCGCAAGATGACCGGCGCGCTCAGCAACTCCGGCACCACCGCGATCTTCATCAACCAGCTGCGCGAGAAGATCGGCGTCATGTTCGGCTCGCCCGAGACCACCACCGGTGGTAAGGCGCTGAAGTTCTACGCCTCCGTGCGCCTGGACGTGCGCCGCATCGAAACCCTCAAGGACGGCAGCGACGCGGTCGGCAACCGCACCCGCGTGAAGGTCGTCAAGAACAAGGTCGCCCCGCCGTTCAAGCAGGCCGAGTTCGACATCCTCTACGGCCAGGGCATCTCCAAGGAGGGCTCGCTCATCGACATGGGTGTCGAGCACGGCTTCATCCGCAAGTCCGGCTCCTGGTACACCTACGAGGGCGACCAGCTGGGCCAGGGCAAGGAGAACGCCCGCAAGTTCCTGCTGGAGAACACCGACGTGCGCGACGAGGTCGAGAAGAAGATCAAGGAGAAGCTGGGCATCGGCGCCGTACTGACCGCCGAGGCCGACGCACCCGCCGACTTCTGAGCCGATGACCACGCCGAACCCCGGCGGCCACCGCGATTCGGCCGACCCGGTCGAACAGATGCGCAGGCAGCTGGCTCGCCTCGGAATCGAGGTCGAGCCGGAGCCGGTGCTGCCGCCCGCGGTGGGTCGCGGCAGGGGTGCGGGCGATGAACTCGTCCGGTCGGCTCGCGACAAACGAGCCGACCCGGACGCGAAGAGGATTCGGTCGGGTGCGGGCGATCCGCAGCGCGCGCACCCGACCGGATTCACCGACGGTGACAAACCACCGCATTTCGCTGCGCGGGTTGGTGTTGATCATGAAGAGTGGGGGAGCGAGGGTCGGCGACGGCCCCGCAGCGCCCGACGCGAACGTAGGTCCGCGCGGCGCGACGAAGTCTCCCTGTCGACCGTCGTCGGTGGTGACGACGGACGGCAGGCGGATCCGGTGGCGGCCGGATCCCAGCCGGGAGAGCCCGACAGGCGGGCCGGCACACGCCGGCTCGCCCCGGGCGACCGTCCCGATGCGACTCTGGAACAAGCCAAAGACGCCTGCCTGCGATTGCTCTCCATCCGTGCTCGCAGTCGCGCGGAACTGGAGAAACGCCTCGGCGAGAAGGGCTTCCGCCTCGAGGTGACAGAGGCCGCGCTCGAACGATTCACCGAAATCGGCCTGATCGACGACGCCTCGTTCGCTGAACAGTGGGTCCACGAACGACACACCTACTCCGGCCGGGGCAAAAAGGCCCTCCAGCGTGAGCTGCGCGAGAAGGGCGTGGCCCCGGGCGACGCCGAAGAGGCGTTGTCGATGGTCACCGACGATGCGGAGAACGCTCGCGCCGCCGACCTGGTCCGCCGAAAACTCCGCACCCTTCCCCGCGAGATGGAATGCGACAAGGCAGTGCGCCGCCTCGTCGGCATGCTCGCTCGCCGCGGCTACGACCAATCCACCGCCTTCGCCGTCGTCACCGCCGAACTGGACGAAGCAGGCTTCGAACGCACGTCTGTCGAGGTCAGGACGGCGCGCGCGAAGACTTCGGAGGGCGACGCGGACCGATCAGAGATCGCGGCAGACGAAACGCCCAGTGACACAGCGGAGCCGGACGCTTCGCCTGGCTACCCGTCACGCAGACCGACGCCCGGCGACGAACAAGCCGCCATCGACCTGGTCCGCCGCAAGCTCCGTGCCATGCCCGCCGATCTGGACCGGACCAAAGCCACGCGCCGCCTGGTCGACATGCTCGCCCGTCGCGGCTACAGCTCGGCAACGGCGTTCGCGGTGGTGAAGACCGAACTGGAGGAGGCGGGCAGATGAGCTCGCCGGTGGTGGGAGTCCGGAATTCCCACGGGGGTTGTTCGCGGCGCGTAGGATGATCGCGCCGGTGAAACATGTTTTCGCGCAGGCTGATTCGTCGCATCGGTGATGCGGTGGGGTGTGGGAACGTCGATGTTTCACCTTGATTCGGGGTGGGAAATCCGGGGAGCAGGGCCGTAGGCGGCCGCCGAACGACGGGGAGGTGGACACTGGACGCGTTGTGGTCGTTCGTGGTGAATCGGCGGGAGCAGTTGCTGGTCGATTCTTACCTGCATGTGTCGGCGGTGGTGCAGTCGCTGGTGCTGGCGACCGCGATCGCGGTGGCGCTCGGGGTGCTCGTGTACCGGAGCCCGCTCGGGTCCGCGGCCGCTACCGCGACAGCGGGGGCGATTCTGACCGTGCCCTCGTTCGCGTTGCTGGGGTTGCTGATTCCGTTCCTCGGGCTCGGTGTCGGGCCGACGATCGTGGCATTGGTGCTGTACGCACTGCTGCCGATCCTGCGTAACACGGTGCTCGGGTTGTCGTCGGTGGATCCGGCGGTGACCGATGCCGCGCGCGGTGTCGGCATGAACCGGTTTCGCCTGCTGACCAAGATCGAACTGCCCCTTGCCTGGCCGTCCATTCTCACCGGAATGCGGGTCAGTACCCAGATGATCATGGGCATCCTGGCACTGGCGGCGTATGCGAAGGGCCCGGGTCTCGGCAACCTGATCATCTCCGGCCTCGGGCGGCTCGGTAGCCCGAACGCGGTGCCGCAGGCGCTCACCGGCACCGTCCTCATCGTCGTGCTCGCGCTCGCACTCGACGGCGTCCTGGTTCTGCTCGGACGGCTCACCATTCCGAGGGGAATTCGTGACTGACATCGAAACCACCAAGGCGGCGAAGGCTGCCGCGGTCTCCGGGGTCGAGATCGTCCTCGACCGGGTCACCAAACGCTATCCCGAACAGCCCGAACCCGCGGTCGACGAGGTCTCCATGACCATCCCGGCCGGGGAGATCGTGGTGCTGGTCGGCCCATCCGGCTGCGGCAAGACCACCACCATGCGGATGATCAACCGGCTGATCGAACCCACCTCGGGCACCGTCACCATCGGTGGCCGCGACGCGGGCGCGATCGACGCCGACGAATTGCGTCGCGGCATCGGCTATTCGATCCAGCAGGCGGGACTTTTCCCGCACATGACTGTCGCCAAGAACATCGCCACGGTGCCGGGCCTGCTCGGCTGGGACCGCCGCCGGATCGCCGAACGCACCGACGACATGCTCACCCTCGTCGGCCTCGACCCCGGCACCTACCGCAACCGCTACCCCCGCCAGCTCTCCGGCGGACAGCAACAGCGCGTCGGCGTCGCCAGGGCGCTGGCGGCCGACCCGCCGGTCCTGCTCATGGACGAACCGTTCGGCGCGGTCGATCCGATCACCCGCGGGCTGCTGCAGGACGAATTGCTCCGCCTGCAAGGCGAACTCGGCAAGACCATCGTGTTCGTCACCCACGACTTCGGTGAAGCGGTGAATCTGGGCGACCGCATCGCCGTCCTCGGCGACCGCTCCCGCATCCTGCAGTACGACACCCCCGCCGCGATCCTGGCCGCACCCGCCGACGAAACGGTCGCCGGTTTCGTCGGCGCCACCGCCACGATCGACCGCCTCGGCCTCGCCGTCCTCGCCGACATGGACCTGGACCAGGGCATCGCCGTCGAGGAGAGCACCACTCCCACAGCCCTCACCACGGCCCTGCACGATGCCGACCGAACCTGGGGCATCATCCTCGACGCACAACGCCGCCCACTGCGGCGGGTCTCGACAGGCGAACTCGCCCACGCGGATTCACTGCACGAGCTCGGCACCCCGATCGGCACCACCCTGCCCGCCGACGCCACGCTCCAGGACGCACTGGCCGCGCTTCTCACCGAACGCACCGCCTCCGCCGTCGTCGTCGACAACACCGGCACCTACACCGGAACCGTCACCGTCGACACGCTGATCAGCCATCTGGCCGCGACAGAAACCACACCGGCATGACGGCCGAGCCGCGATCGACGCCGATCGCACCGGGAGCGACGACACCAGTGGACGGAATCGCCCTCTGCGATCCATCGCATCGTCTATCGGCGTCGAACACGAGGCGTAGCACCGCGCGAACGTCGCCACGAACGCCGATCGAATCCGAGCCGGCTCGGAGGGCAGCGCAGTGACGAATGTCGTTTCCGTTCGGCCGACTTCGATAGCCGACGTCCCCGCCGCGACCGCCGCACCCGCCACACAGCGCCGTGCCGAATACCTCCGCCTCCTCGCCCAGCCGGTGATCGTGCTCATCCTCACCGTCGGTGTGCTCGTGTGGGCGTTCCGGCGCGATCTCACCGTCATCCAGCAGGCCAGTATCAGCGTGAGCAATATCGCGCAGGTGACCTGGCAGCACGTGCTGATCACGGCCGCGGTGGTGCTCATCGTGGTGGTCGTCGCCGTGCCGCTCGGGACCTTGCTCACCAGGCACCGATTCCGCCGTCTCGCACCGCTTTTCGTCGGCATCGCCAATATCGGGGCATCCGCTCCGGCGATCGGGCTCATCGTGCTGTGCTACCTGGTCACTCGCACCACCGGGTTCTGGGTGGGTGTCGCGCCGATCGCGTTCTGCTCGCTGCTGCCGGTCCTGCGCAATACGATCCTGGGCTACCAGCAGGTCGACCCGGCACTGATCGACGCGGGCAGGGGACAGGGCATGTCCGCCGGTCTCGTGTTGCGCCGCATCGAATTTCCCCTAGCCGTGCCCTACATCTTGGCGGGCCTGAGAACCTCGCTGGTGCTGGCCGTCGGCACCGCGACACTGTCGTTCATGGTGAGCGCGGGTGGGCTCGGCATTCTCATCGACACCGGCTACAAACTGCGCGACACCGTGACATTGACGCTGGGCGCCGTACTCGCTGTCGCGCTGGCACTGTTCGTCGACTGGCTCGGTGCGCTGGCCGAACAGTTCCTCGGACCGAGGGGGTTGCGGTGAGATTCACCGGATTGCTGCGTGGGCTCGCCCCGGTGCTGAGCGTGCTGGTGCTCGCGAGTTGTGGCTTGCAGTCGGGTGGTTCGGTGCCGCTGCCGGTCGGGCCGGGCAGCATCGAACCCGTGCCCGAACTCGACGGTGTCGCGGTCACGGTGGGCTCCAAGGATTTCACCGAGGCCAACATCCTGGGCTACATGATCGAATTCGCGCTCACGGCCGCGGGCGCGAATGTGCGTGACCTGACCAATATCCAAGGCTCCAACAGCCTGCGCGACGCGCAGCTGAACGGCCAGATCGACATCGCCTACGACTACACCGGCACCGGCTGGATCAACTACCTCGGCAAGGAGAAGCCGATCCCGACCGAGGCGGCCCAGTTCGAGGCGGTACGCGAGGCCGACCTCGCCGAACACGACATGGTGTGGGCGGCGATGGCGCCGATGAACAACACCTACGCCCTCGTCACCAGCAAGAGCAACGCCGAGCAGACCGGGGTACGCACGCTGTCGGACTACGCGAACCTCATCGCGAAAGATCCCGGTGCCGCGGCCACCTGCGTGGGCACCGAGTTCAACGTCCGCCCGGACGGCTATCCCGGCCTGGCCGGCGCCTACGGGATCGACCTCGGCAAGGCCCAACGGCAGATCGTCCAGGACGCGCTCGTCTACCAGGCCACCGCCGACGCGAAACAGTGCCGATTCGGCTCGGTCGCCGCCACCGACGGCCGCATCCCCGCTCTCGAACTCGTGCTCCTCGAAGACGACAGGGCCTTCTTCCCGAAGTACAACGCGTCGCTGGTCATGCACCGCGACTTCGCCGACGCCCACCCCCAGGTCGTCGGGGTCATGACCCCGATCTCGGCCCGGCTCACCAACGAGGTCATCACCGAACTCAACCGTCAGGTCGACATCGACGGCCGCGAACCCGCCGACGTCGCCCGTGACTGGATGATCGCCGAGGGACTCGTCACCGCAGGCTGATCCAGCGCGGTGGTTTGCTGAACTGTTACCAGCATCTCGCCCGAGATGTCCGGAACGCGTGGGTCGCTCACACCACTGACTCAGCTTCTCGGGCCATGATGGACGGCGGTAGACACAACCGGAAACCGCGACGCGCGGCGGTGGGGGCTCGCGTCCAGACTGGGAGGCTGATGCATGACCATCGAAATCCGCAAGGTGACTGTCCTCGGGACAGGGGTGCTCGGGTCCCAGATCGCCTTCCAGACCGCGTTCCACGGGTTCGACGTCACCGCCTACGACATCGACGACGCGGCGCTCACCGCCGCGCGCACCCGGTTCGATGACCTCGCCACGGTGTACCAGCAGGACGTCGCAGGCGCCGATGCGAGCAACACCACAGCGACCGCCGCGGGCATCACCCTGACCGCCGATCTGGCCACCGCGGCGGCCGAGGCAGACCTGATCATCGAGGCGGTCCCGGAGGTACTCGAGATCAAACGCGACCTGTACGGCAAGCTCGGCGCGCTCGCACCCGAACGCACCGTGTTCGCGACGAACTCCTCGACGCTGCTGCCCAGCGACATCGTCGACTACACCGGCCGCCCCGACCGATTCCTGGCGCTGCACTTCGCCAACCACGTCTGGAAGTTCAACACCGCCGAGGTCATGGGCACCGACCGGACCGATCCGGCGGTGTTCGCCGCGGTGGTCGAGTTCGCGAAGGCCATCGGCATGGTGCCGATCGAATTGCGCAAGGAGAAGGCGGGTTACGTTCTCAACTCGTTGCTGGTGCCGTTCCTGAATTCCGGAATCGAGCTCGCCGCGGGCGGATACGCCGAGCCCGCCGCGGTGGACGAGACCTGGCGCATCGCAACCGGTGCGCCCATGGGCCCGTTCCAGATCCTCGACATCGTCGGCCTGACCACCCCGTACAACATCCTGATCAACGGCGGTGAAACCCAGAAGAAGCTCGCGGCCTGGCTCAAGGAGAACTACATCGACAAGGGCAAGCTCGGCGCCGCGACGGGGGAGGGGTTCTACCGCTACACCGCGTAGTCACGTACATCAGCACAGTCCCGCTCGACCTTCCGGATCGGACAGAGGAGTCGGATGTACTACAGCAACGGCAACTACGAAGCGTTCGCCCGGCCGCGCAAACCCGAAGGCGTGGACGGCAAATCGGCCTGGTTCGTCGGGGCGGGGCTGGCCTCGCTCTCCGGCGCGGCGTTCCTCATCAGGGACGGGCAGCTGGCCCCCGACAAGATCACCGTCCTGGAGCGGCTGAAGCTGCCCGGCGGCGCGCTCGACGGCATCAAGGAGCCGAAGAAGGGTTTCGT
This sequence comes from Nocardia sp. NPDC058519, assembly GCF_042719755.1. Taxonomy (NCBI): domain Bacteria; kingdom Bacillati; phylum Actinomycetota; class Actinomycetes; order Mycobacteriales; family Nocardiaceae; genus Nocardia; species Nocardia sp. NPDC058519. The sequence goes on from NZ_JBHXNK010000028.1 coordinate 62,127, forward strand.
CATCCGCGGCGGGCGCGAGATGGAGAACCACTTCGAATGTCTGTGGGATCTCTACCGTTCGGTGCCGTCGATGGAGATCGAGGGCGCCAGCGTGCTCGACGAGTTCTACTGGCTCAACAAGGACGACCCGAACTTCTCCCTGCAGCGGGCCACGGTGAAACGTGGGCAGGACGCGCATACCGACGGGCTGTTCGCCCTCACCGATCGCGCGCAGAAGGACATCGTGAAGGTGTTCCTCGCCACCCGCGAGCAGATGGAGAACAAGCGCATCGACGAGGTGTTCGGCCCGGAATTCCTGGCGAGCAACTTCTGGCTGTACTGGCGCACGATGTTCGCGTTCGAGGAATGGCACAGCGCGCTCGAGATGAAGCTGTACCTGCACCGGTTCATCCATCACATCGGTGGCCTGCCCGACTTCTCCGCGTTGAAGTTCACCAAATACAACCAGTACGAGTCGCTGGTGCTGCCGCTGTACCGGTGGCTGCTCGACCAAGGCGTGCGGTTCCGGTTCGACACCGAGGTCACCGACGTCGACTTCGATATCTCCGGGCCGCGCAAGCAGGCCACGCGCCTGCACTGGATCGCCGACGGCACCGCCGGTGGCGTCGACCTGACCACCGACGATCTGCTGTTCGTCACCATCGGCTCGCTCACCGAGAACTCGAACGAGGGCGATCAGCACACCCCGGCCAGGCTCGACGAGGGACCGGCCCCGGCCTGGGATCTGTGGCGCCGCATCGCCGCCAAGGACCCCGCGTTCGGCCGTCCCGAGGTCTTCGGCGGCCACATTCCGCAGACCAAATGGGAATCGGCGACCGTCACCACCCTCGACGAGCGGATTCCGCGCTACATCCAGAAGATCTGCAAGCGTGACCCGTTCAGCGGCAAGGTGGTCACCGGCGGCATCGTGACGGTGAAGGACTCGTCGTGGCTGATGAGCTGGACGGTGAACCGGCAGCCGCACTTCAAGCAGCAGCCCGCCGACCAGATCGTGGTGTGGGTCTACGCGCTGTTCGTCGACCGTCCCGGCGATTTCGTGAAGAAACCCATGGCTGACTGCACCGGCGCGGAGATCACCCAGGAATGGCTGTACCACCTGGGCGTTCCCGAAGCCGAGATCCCGGAGATGGCCGCCGACGCCGCGACGTGCGTCCCGGTGATGATGCCCTACATCACCGCGTTCTTCATGCCGCGTCAAGCCGGCGACCGGCCTGACGTGGTGCCCGCGGGCGCGGTCAACTTCGCCTTCATCGGCCAGTTCGCGGAGACCACCCGCGACTGCATCTTCACCACCGAGTACTCGGTGCGCACCGGGATGGAGGCGGCCTACACGCTGCTCGATGTCGAGCGGGGAGTGCCGGAGGTATTCGGCTCCACCTACGACATCCGGTCGCTCCTGGCGGCGACCAGCCGGTTGCGCGACGGCGAGGAGATGAGCCTGCCCGGACCGGAGTTCGTCCGCAACCGGCTGCTGAAGAAGCTCGACGACACCGAGATCGGGCCGCTGCTGCGCGAATTCGGCCTCCTCGGCGAGGACTGAGAAACAACAACGGGGCCCGATCCGGTTCGGATCGGGCCCCGTTGTCGATGTGCGACTACTTCTTGGTGATGTCGACACCCGGCGCGGCGTCGGTGAGGATCGAGTCGGCGGTCAGGACCGCACCACCGCTCTTCTTCCGCGACCGCAACCGCTTCTCCAGGGTGGTGGCCAGGAAGCTCAGCGCCATGTTGAGCGAGATCATGATCAGCGCGATGACGATCAGCGCGGGGATCGTGTTCTGCATCGACGCGCCTTCTTGCTGCCCGGACCGCACCAGCTCCACATAGGTGATCTGGTAGCCCAGCGCGGTGTCCTTGAGCACGACCACCATCTGCGAGACCAGGGCGGGCAGCATCGCGGTGACGGCCTGCGGGAGCAGGATCAACCGCATCAGCTGGTTCTTGCGCAACCCCAGCGCGACGGCGGCTTCGGTTTGTCCCTTGGGCAGGGACTTGATGCCGGCGCGCACGATCTCGGCGATGACCGCGGAGTTGTAGATGATCAGCGCGATGACCACCGCGGCCAGCGCGAGCTGGTCGGAGGGGAACAGGTCGTAGTCGCCGAATACCGCGAACAGGAAGATCATCAAGATCAGCACCGGGATCGCCCTGGCGAGCTCGACGACCGTGCCCGCGACCCAGCGCACCCACGCGTGGTCGGACAGGCGCAGGATCCCGAAGATCATGCCGAAGAACACCGAGCCGATGATCGAGATGACCGCGGCGGTGAGGGTGCCTTCCAGGCCGGGCAGGAGGTAGGTCTCCCAGATCTCGGCTTCGAGAAACGGTTTCCACTTGGCCGCGGTGAACTGGCCCTTGTCGGCGAAGGCGTTGTAGAGCCACCAGCCCGCGCCGACGAGCACGACGACGACCAGGACCGAGTACAGGTTGTGCCGTAGCCGGGCGCGGGGCCCGGGAGCGTCGAACAGAACCGAAGCGCCGCTCATCGTGCCACCTCGTATCGCTTGGCCAGCCAGCCGAAGAACAGCCCGGTCGGCAGGGTGAGGACGACGAAGCCGAGCGCGAAGATCGCGCCGATGGCCAGGACCGCGGCCTCGTTCTCGTTCATCGCGCCCATCAGGTACGCGGCTTCGGCGACGCCGATGACCGAGGCGACCGTGGAGTTCTTGGTCAGTGCGATCAGCACGCTGCCCAGCGGTGCGATGACGGCCCGAAACGCTTGCGGCAGCACGATCAACCGCAGATTCTGGGCGAATCCGAAGCCCAGCGACCGGCCCGCTTCGGATTGGCCGAGCGCGACGGTGTTGATGCCAGAGCGCAGCGATTCGCAGACGAAGGCCGCGGTGTAGACGCTCAGGCCGATGATCGCCCAGCGGTAGTTGTTCTCGCGTAGATCGTCACCGGCGATCTTCCACCCGAGAGTGGTGTAGAGGCCGAGCGAGGTGAACACGATGATCAGGGTGAGCGGGGTGTTGCGGAAGATGGCCACGTACGCCGCGCCGACCCAGCGCGCGACCGGAATCGGGGACACGCGCATACCGGCGACGACGGTACCGATGACGAGCGCACCGATCGCCGAGAAGAAGGTGAGTTTGATTGTTACCCAGAACGCATCGAGGATTTGGTTGTCATACCTCGAGATCAGGTCGAACACGGACGCGCGTCCTCCGATCGGTGTGAAAGCCAGCAGGACAACATCGCATCGGTGACCCGGGAATTCCCGGGCCACCGATGCGATGGTCGATCAGTAGCGGTCGACGACCGGCGGCGCGGGCACCGCGATGCCGGTACCCGCGAAGTTCTTCTCCTGGGCGGCCTTCCACGAACCGTCGTCGATCATCGCCTGGATGGCGTCGTTGACCTTGCCGCGCAGCTCCGAATCGCCCTTCTTCAGGCCGACGCCGTACTTCTCGGTGGTGAAGGTCTTGTTCACCAGCTTGAAGGTGCCCGGCGACTGCGCGGCGTAACCGGCGAGGATCACGTTGTCGGTGGTGACCGCGTCGATCGCACCGCTACGCATCGCCTCGATGCACAGCGAGTAGGTGTCGTAGGTCTGCAGCTGCGCCTGGGTGTAGTTCTTCTCGATGTTCTGGGCCGGGGTGGAGCCCTTCACCGAGCAGACCTTCTTGCCCGCGAGGGAATCGGGGCCGGTGATGTCGGTGTTGGCGGCAGGTACAAGCAGATCCTGGCCCGCGATGTAGTAGGGGCCGCCGAAATCGACCTTCTCCTTGCGCTTGTCGTTGATCGAGTAGGTGGCGACGACGAGGTCGACCTGGCCGTTCTCGATCAGCGTCTCGCGCTGCGCCGAGGGCGCTTCCTTGAAGGTGATGTTCTCCGGCTTCACGCCGAGCTTGTCGGCGACGTACTTGGCGACGTCGACATCGAAGCCGCTGTAGGTGCCGTCGGTATTGCGCAGGCCCAGACCCGGCTGGTCGAACTTGATGCCGATGGTCAGCTTGCCGTCCTTGGCGTTGTCAAGGGCCGACTTGTCGTCACCGCCACCACAGGCCGCGGTGACGGTGGCTGCCATTACCAGTGCCGCTGCGCCGATTCCGACGCGCATCGCACGATTGATCCTCATGGTTTTCCTTCTCCTTGTGACAATGGTGCTGCGAGTCAGTGACTGAGAATTTTGCCGAGGAAGTCCTTGGCGCGTTCGGATTTCGGTGCGGTGAAGAAAGCTTCGGGCGCGGTGTCCTCGACGATCTCACCGTCGGCCATGAACAGCACGCGGTCGCCCGCCCTGCGCGCGAAGCCCATCTCGTGGGTGACCACGAGCATGGTCATGCCCTCCTTGGCGAGGGAGACCATCACGTCGAGCACCTCGTTGACCATCTCCGGGTCAAGTGCCGAGGTCGGTTCGTCGAACAGCATGACCTTGGGGTCCATCGCGAGCGAGCGGGCGATGGCGACGCGCTGCTGCTGACCGCCGGAGAGCTGGGCCGGGTACTTGTCGGCCTGGTTGGCGATGCCGACGCGCTCGAGCAAGGCCATGGCGTGCTTGCGTGCTTCGTCTTTTTTCTTCCCGCGGACCTTCGTCGGCGCCAGCATGACGTTCTCGACGATCGTCTTGTGCGCGAACAGGTTGAACGACTGGAACACCATGCCCACCTCGGCGCGCAGCGCGGCGAGAGCCTTGCCCTCGTCGGGCAGTGCGACGCCGTCGATGGCGATGTCACCGGAGTCGATCGGTTCGAGGCGATTGATGGTGCGGCACAGGGTCGATTTCCCCGAACCCGACGGGCCCAGGACGATCACGACCTGCCCACGGGGCACTTCGAGGTGGATATCGCGCAGGACATGGAGCTCACCGAAGTGTTTGTCCACGTTGCGCATCGAGATCATCGGCGGAGCAGCGGTAGTGGCTGCGGCGTCGGCGTTCCCGGTCGCGGGTGCGGCGTCGTCGGTCATGGTGAGAAACCTTATGTCCATTCTGGAGAATTGCCCGGCTTTCGAAGACATGCCGTGACGGCACGCCGAAACGACACCTGCTGGTAACCCGGTGGCTGCCCGTTACCTTTGCGTATTATCGCGCGAACGCAACCGTGACGCGCATCACAGTCAGGGCTGCCCGTACCCTGGACAGGTGGATTCGACGGTTCAGGACGCGACTGAGGGCGTCACGCAGCGCAGCTCCGTGACGCAGCGCAGCTATGAGGTTCGCACATTCGGCTGCCAGATGAACGTGCACGACTCCGAACGCTTGTCCGGGCTGCTCGAGGACGCGGGCTATACGAAAGCCGCCACCGGGGAGACGCCCGATCTGATGGTGTTCAACACCTGCGCGGTGCGCGAGAACGCCGACAACAAGCTCTACGGCACCCTCGGTCAGCTGGTCCCGGTCAAGCAGGGCCGCCCCGGCATGCAGATCGCCGTCGGTGGCTGTCTGGCGCAGAAGGACCGCGAGACCGTGGTGGCCAAGGCGCCGTGGGTCGACGTGGTGTTCGGCACCCACAACATCGGCTCGCTGCCGGTGCTGCTCGAGCGGGCCCGCCACAACGAGCAGGCCCAGGTGGAGATCCTCGAATCGCTCGAGGCGTTCCCGTCGACGCTGCCCGCCAAGCGGGAGTCGGCCTACGCGGGCTGGGTGTCGATCTCGGTGGGCTGCAACAACACCTGCACGTTCTGCATCGTGCCCTCGCTGCGCGGCAAGGAAGTGGACCGCCGTCCCGGTGACGTGCTCGCCGAGGTACAGGCGCTGGTCGATCAAGGCGTGCTGGAGGTGACGCTGCTCGGGCAGAACGTCAATTCCTACGGCGTGAACTTCGTCGATCCCGAACAGCCGCGCGACCGGGGCGCCTTCGCGCAGCTGCTGCGCGCGACCGGGCAGATCGAAGGCCTCGAACGCGTGCGGTTCACCTCCCCGCATCCCGCGGAGTTCACCGACGACGTCATCGAGGCGATGGCAGCCACCCCGAACGTCTGCCCGCAGTTGCACATGCCGCTGCAATCGGGTTCGGACCGGGTGCTCAAGGCGATGCGCCGCTCCTACCGCAAGGAACGCTTCCTCGGCATCATCGACAAGGTGCGCGCCGCGATGCCGCACGCGTCGATCACCACCGACATCATCGTCGGCTTCCCCGGCGAGACCGAGGAGGATTTCCTCGAGACCCTCGACGTGGTCCGTCGCGCCCGCTTCACCAGCGCCTACACCTTCCAGTACTCGAAGCGTCCGGGCACTCCGGCCGCCGAGCTGCCCGATCAGCTGCCCAAGCAGGTCGTGCAGGAACGCTTCGAACGGCTGATCGCGTTGCAGGACCAGGTCTCCTGGGAGAACAACCAGGCGCTCATCGGCACCGAGGTGGAACTGCTCGTCGCCGACGGCGCGGGCAAGAAGAACGCGGTGACCGCGCGGATGAGCGGACGCGCGCGCGACGGCAGACTGGTGCACTTCCGTCCCGGTGACGTGACCGGTATCCGTCCTGGCGACATCGTCACCGTCGACATCACCGAGGCGGCACCGCACCACCTCATCGCCGACAGCGCGGTGAAGTCGCATCGGCGGACCGCCGCCGGTGACGCGCACGAACGTGGCATCACGCCCAAGACGGCGCCGATCGGTGTCGGGCTCGGACTGCCCCGCATCGGCGCACCGGTCGTCGAGGCGGTCGAGACCGGCTGTTCGACGGGCTGCGCGTCGTGAGCGACGACGAATCTACTACCGGTCGTAGTGGGTCGGATGCGAACGGTGCGTCCGGTGATGGCACAGTGGGACCCGCCAACGATCAGCCTGTGGACAGGAGCGGACACGCGGTGAACCCGGCGCGCAACGACCAGGACTTCGAACAATTCCGCGATGAACTCGACGCGGTCGAGCGTCGCATCGCCGGCGAGATCGACCCCGGCGCGCGGGCGCTGGTGGTGGCCGGTGCGGTCTTCGCACTGCTGATCTCGCTGGTCCTACCGACCGCGGGCACCGCGCGCGGCTTCGACGTGCTGCTCGCCACCGACGCCGCGGGCGTCGAGCACATCGGCCTGCCGTCGCGGATCTTCGTGTGGCTGGTCATCGTCTTCGGTGTCGGCTTCTCGTTGCTGGCGCTGACCACCCGCCGCTGGGTGCTGGCCTGGATAGCCTGCGCGGGTTCGGCCGTGGGCAGCGTGTTCGGCGTGCTCTCGATCTGGCACCGCCAGACCCCCGGCCTCGGCAACTACGAGGGCGCGGGCCCCGGCATCGGCCTGATCCTCGGGACCATCGCGATCATGGTGCTCACCTTCCACTGGGTCCGCGTGGTCTGGAGTCGCACCGCCGTGCAACTCGCCGCGGAGGAGCAGCGCCGCAACGCGGCGCGCGAAGCCGAGGATCGCGACCGCAAGCGACTCACCGGCGAATAGTGCTGCGAGACAAGAAAACCCCCGACCGTATCGGTCGGGGGTTTCTTTCTCTGCAACTCACAAATTGCTGACAGCGCCCTCGGCGGCCTCGGCCCATTCGCGCCACTGCTGAGCTTGCTCGAGTGCCTTCTCCGCATCGCGCTTCTTGCCCGCCGCGGTGGCCTTGGCGGCCTGCTCCTCGAACTGGGCTACCCGCTCACGGAACTGCGCGGCCCGCGCGACCGCCTCGGGGTCGGAGCGACGCCACTGCTGATCGGCGGCGTCGCGGACCCGCTTCTCGATGGCGCGCAGCTTGGCTTCCAGCTCCTGCATGCGCTCGCGGGGGACCTTGCCGATGGCGTCCCACTTGTCCTGCAGCTCGCGCAGCGCGTTGCGGGCGGCGTCCACGCCGTTGGCCGGGTCGATGTGCTCGTAGGCGGCCAGCAGTTCCAGCTTGGCGGTGGCGTTGTGGTCGAACTCGGCGTCGCGCTCGGAGACCGCCGCGTTGCGGGCGGCGAAGAACACGTCCTGGGCGCTCTTGAACCGCCGCCACAACGACTCGTCGGCCTCGCGCGGTGCCCGGCCCGCGGCCTTCCACTCCGAGAGCAGGTCGCGGAACACCGCGGCGGTGCCGGTCCAGTCGGTGGAGTCGGCCAGTTCCTCGGCGCGCACGCACAGCTCTTCCTTGCGCGTCTTGGCGGTGGCGCGTTCACGGTCGAGGTCGGCGAAGTGGGCGCCGCGACGGCGGTTGAACGCCTCACGGGCCTTGGAGTAGCGCTTCCACAGCGCGTCGTCGACCTTGCGGTCGACACCGCGGATCGACTTCCACTCGTCGAGGATCTCGCGCAGCCGGTCGCCGGCGGCCTTCCACTGCGTGGATTCGGCGGCGATCTGCTCGGCCTCGGCGGCGAGGGCTTCCTTGCGCTCGGTGTGCTCGTGGCGGGCGCGGTCCTTCTCCTCCTTGGCGTGCGCGGCGGCTTCCTCCGAGTGCTCGGTGATGGCCTGCAGACGGGCCGTCAGGCCGTCGATGTCGCCGATGACGGCCGCGGTCGGCAGCGTCTCGGCCAGTGCCAGCGCCGCGGCCTTGGTCTTGCGGGCATCCGCGCCCGCGGCCAGCCTGGCCTCGAGCAGCGCGACCTCGGTCGCGAGATCGTCGAAGCGGCGGCCGAAGTGGGCAAGGCCCTCGGTGACGTCGCCCGCCTGCCAGGAACCGACGACGCGTTCGCCCTCGGCGGTCCGCACCCAGGCGGTGCCGTCCTCATCGACGCGACCCCACTTGCCCGGGTCGGTGGCGCTCGGCACGATCACGGCGTGCGGATGCGGTTGATCGGGGCCCGGCGCCGGTTTCACGGCATGCGGTTTCGGCGGACGCGGAGCATTCCCGCCGGGCTTGGGGGTACCGGACGGTCGCGGGGCCGGACCTGGGGTGGGCTTCGCGGTTCCGTTGCTGTCGGTCATTGCTCTCCGTCCCTGCCGCGCGTCACGGCTGCCTGGTTACGCCCTAGCACATCCCATTGAACCCGGTTCGAGCCGCGGAAACCATCGATCCGGAGGATCGGATAGCGGATTTCCTGGGATTTCGTCCCGGACGACGTGGGTAGTCGCACCTGAAAACACTAGCAATCTCGACGAGCATCACTACGCCGGACACTCGCAGACGGCCGCACGCCCGCGCGGCGCCGGATGCGGGCCAAGGTGCGCGCTGCGGCTACGGTTACCGCGTGTTCTCGATAGCGGCCCTGGTCCCGTCGCCGCCGATGCTGGTGCCCGAGCTGTGTGGGCGAGTCCCGGTGTCCGGCAGCGATCCCGACGATCCGACCGTCGTGCTGCGCGCGGCCGCCCTGGCCGCCGCGGCCACCCTCGCCGCGACCGCCGACCGGTGGTTCGTCGTCGGCGTCGACAGCCATGACCGGATCTACGGTTCGGCGACGCGGGGAACGTTTCGTGGGTTCGGCGCCGATGTCGTCGTCGGGCTCGGTCCGGTGGGCGCGGAGCCTGGTCCAGCAGACGCCCAGCTTCCCCTTCCGCTACTGATCGCCGGATGGTTGCGGGAGCAGGCCGCACCGCGGATTTCGGTGCGGGCCCGGCTGTTCGCCGCCGACGCTTCGCCCGCGGCGTGTGCCGAGGCAGGCGCGGCGCTCCGAGCCGAGCTCGACAACGAGCAGGACCCGTACGCGGTGCTCGTCGTCGCCGATGGTGCCGCGACCTTGACGGTCAAGGCGCCCGGCTATCTCGACGAGCGGGCCCACGAGGTTCAGTACGACCTCGACGCCGCCTTGCGCGCGGGTTCGCGGGCGGGGCTGGCCGCGCTGGAGCCGGAGCTGTGCGCGGCGCTGCTCGTCGACGGACGGGCCGCCTACCAGGTACTCGGCGGGCTGTTCGCCGCGGATTCGGCTGATCCGCGGGTACGTACGCTGTACCAAGGCGCGCCCTTCGGCGTCGGCTACGACGTGAGCGTGTGGGAACCGGGTGGAGAGGAAGGTAGCGGCGAGTGACGCGTAGACCGATCGCGGTCGTAGGCCCCACCGCCACCGGCAAGTCCGACCTCGCCCTCGATCTCGCCACCGAACTCGGCGGCGAGATCGTCAACATCGACGCGATGCAGCTCTACCGCGGGATGGATGTCGGCACCGCGAAACTGCCGCCCGACCAGCGCCGCGATATCCCGCACCATCTGCTCGACGTTCTCGATGTCACCGAGACCGCGACCGTCGCCGCCTACCAGAGCTCGGCCTGCGCCATCGTCGAAGACATCATGGCGCGCGGAAAGACCCCGGTCATCGTCGGCGGCTCGATGATGTACGTGCAGGCCCTGCTCGACGAGTGGGATTTCCCGGCCACCGACCCCGAGGTCCGCGCTCGCTGGGAAGCACTCCTGGATGAGGGCGGCGTGCAGGCACTGCACGAGGCGCTGCGGCAGGCCGACCCGGTCGCCGCGGCCACCATCCTGCCCACCGACGGCAGGCGCATGGTGCGCGCGCTCGAGGTCGTGGAACTGACCGGCCGCCCGTTCGCCGCCTCGGCCCCGACCATCGGCACCCCACGCTGGAACACCGCGATTCTCGGCGTCGACCGCGAGACCGCCGCTCTCGACGCCCGCATCGAGACCCGCACCGCCCTGATGTTCGATTCGGGCCTGGTCGACGAGGTCCGCGGACTGCTCGATATGGGCCTGCGCGAGGGCCAGACCGCACGCCGCGCCATCGGCTACGCCCAGGTACTGGCCTACCTCGACGACGAATACGATCTCGACCACGCGCGCGAGCGCACCCTGATCGGCACCCGGCGCTACGTGCGCAGGCAGCGGTCGTGGTTCCGCCGCGACCCCAGGGTCCGCTGGGTCGACGGCGCCGATCCCGAGCTCGCCACGACCGCGCTGGCGCTGCTCCGACAATCGAACACCGACCCGATAGGACGGACAGCGCAGTGACGCGACGAGTGAGTACCCGCAACGCCTCGGTGCAGGTGTGGCAGGCCTACCTCAACAACCGGACCAAACGTCATCGCGACGGCCGGTTCCTCGTGCAAGGCGTGCGCCCGATCACCCAGGCACTGGCCAACGACTGGCCGCTGGAAACGCTGCTCTACCGGCTCGGCGGCCCCGAGCTGTCGAGCTGGGCGCGCGAGGTTCTCGACACCGCCGACGTGCCGCAGGTCGGCCTGGTCCCCGAACTCATGGCCGAGCTGGGGGAGAAGGCGGCGAGCGCGCCGGAGATCGTGGCGGTCGCGGTGTCACATCACCCCGACCTGGCCGATTACGCACCCGGTGAACCGGGGGAGGACGCCCCGGTCGTGGTCGTGTTCGATCGCCCGAACTCGCCCGGCAACCTCGGCACCCTGATCCGCTCGGCGGACGCTTTCGGCGCGTCCGGGGTGATCGTCACCGGCCACGGCGCCGACCAGTTCGACCCGCAGGCCGTGCGCGCCTCGACCGGTTCGCTGTTCGCGATGCCGGTGCTGCGCGCTGCGGGCCCCGGTCAGGTGCTCGAATTCCGTGACCGCCAGCAGGCCCGCGGCATCCCGACCCGCATCGTCGGCACCGATGAGGACGCGCCGGGCACCATCTACGACCACGACTTCACCGAGGCCACCATCCTGGTCGTCGGCAACGAGACCACCGGCATGAGCTCGGCCTGGGCCGACGCCTGCGACGACCTGGTCACCATCCCGATGGGCGGCACCGCCAGCTCGCTCGGCGCGCCGTCGGCGGGGGCGATCAGCCTCTACGAGATCGCCAGGCAGCGGCGCACGTTCGCCCGGTAGTACCCCCGACCGCCGCGCAGAGGAGAATGACGGACGTGTCCGACATCGAATTCAGCAAGGGCCACGGCACCCAGAACGATTTCGTGGTGCTGCCCGACCTCGAGGTGCGCCTCGACCTGACCGTCGACCGGGTCGCCGCGCTGTGCGACCGGCAGCGCGGCCTCGGCGCCGACGGTGTGCTGCGCGTGGCGAAGGCCGGTGCGCTGCTCGCGGCCGGTGTCCTGGAAGCGCTGCCCGAGGGTGTCGGCGCCGACGACTGGTTCATGGACTACCGCAACGGCGACGGTTCGATCGCCGAGATGTGCGGCAACGGGGTGCGGGTCTTCGCGCACTACCTCAACGCCACCGGGCTCGAGGAGCGCACCGAGTACGTCGTCGGCAGCCGCGCGGGCGCCCGTCCGGTCGTCGTGCACGCCGCGGGGCCGACCGACGGTGAGGTCACCGTGGACATGGGTGTCGTTCGCGAACTCGGCCCCTCCACCGCCACCCTGGCCGGTTGGGCGCTGGCCGGAATCGGCATCGATGTCGGCAATCCGCACCTGGCCTGTGTCGACGACGGCCTGACCGTCGACGCGCTCGCCAAACTCGACTTGAGCGTGTCGCCCGGCTTCGACCCCGACCTGTTCCCGCACGGCGTGAACGTCGAAATCCTCACCGCGCTCGACGCCGACAACGCCGTCGACATGCGCGTGTACGAACGCGGGGTCGGCGAGACCCGTTCCTGTGGCACCGGAACCGTGGCCGCGGCCGCCGCCGCGCTGACGGCCGCCGGGGTGTCGATCGGCACCGGATCCGGCGAGGTCACCGTCCGTGTACCCGGCGGACAGGTCCGCGTCGGCATCGCCGACCGACGTGCCTGGTTGCGCGGGCCCTCGGTGCTGCTGGCCTCGGGCGCGTTGTCGCAGGACTGGTGGGACGCGCAGTAGCAGCGATAACCGCGTGCACGCTGTCACCTGGACGTGGCAGCATAGAGGACGTATGACGAAACCAGTAGAACCCACAGAATCCACATCGGCCGAGCACACCACCGCGGCCGATCCCGACGTGGCCGCCGATCGCGGTGACGTCGATGATGCGCTGGCCCGCCACGCGGCCCGCATGAAACAGCCCGGTTGGGCGGCCGACCCGACGGTCGGTGAGATGCAGCTCGACGAGCGCAGCTCGCTGCGCCGCGTCGCCGGGCTGTCCACCGAACTCACCGACATCACCGAGGTCGAATACCGCCAGCTGCGCCTCGAGCGCGTCGTGCTGGTCGGTGTCTGGACCACCGGCAGTGTCGCCCAGGCCGACGCGAGCATGGTCGAGCTGGCCGCGCTCGCCGAGACGGCGGGCTCGGAGGTCCTCGAGGCGCTGATCCAGCGCCGCGACAAGCCCGACCCGGCCACCTACATCGGCTCCGGCAAGGCCGAGGAGTTGCGCACCGTTGTCCTCGACACCGGTGCCGACACGGTGATCTGCGACGGTGAGCTCACGCCCGCGCAGCTCACCGCGCTGGAGAAGGTCGTGAAGGTGAAGGTCATCGACCGCACCGCGCTGATCCTCGACATCTTCGCCCAGCACGCCACCTCCCGCGAGGGCAAGGCCCAGGTCGCGCTGGCGCAGATGGAGTACATGCTGCCCCGCCTGCGCGGCTGGGGTGAGTCGATGTCGCGCCAGGCCGGTGGCCGGGCCGGCGGCAACGGCGGTGGCGTCGGTCTGCGTGGTCCCGGTGAGACCAAGATCGAAACCGATCGTCGCCGCATCCGGGAGCGGATGGCCAAACTGCGCCGCGAGATCCGTGAGATGAAGACCGCCCGCGACACCATGCGCGCGCGCCGCAGCGGGAGTGGCGTGCCCTCGATCGCGATCGTCGGCTACACCAACGCGGGCAAGTCCAGCCTGATGAACTCGCTCACCGGCGCGGGTCTGCTCGTGCAGGACGCACTGTTCGCCACCCTCGACCCGACCACCCGCCGGGCCGCGCTCGACGACGGCCGCGAGATGGTGTTCACCGACACCGTCGGCTTCGTCCGCCACCTGCCGACCCAGCTGGTCGAGGCCTTCCGCTCGACGCTAGAGGAGGTCACCGGCGCCGACCTGCTGCTGCACGTCGTCGACGGCGCCGACCCGCTGCCGCTCGAGCAGATCCAGGCCGTGCGCGAGGTGATCACCGAGGTGATCAGGGAGCAGGGCACGCCTGCCCCGCCCGAACTGCTGGTGGTCAACAAGATCGACGCCGCCGATCCGAACGAGCTCACCCGGTTGCGCGGCATGCTGCCGCAGGCGGCCTTCGTCTCCGCGCAGACCGGCGCGGGAGTGGAGGAGTTGCGCGAGCGGCTCTCCGAGGTGCTCGGTGGACTCGATGTCGACATCAGTGTGCTGCTGCCCTACAGCCGCGGTGACCTGCTCGCCCGCATCCACGCCGACGGCCGGATCGTCACCGCCGACCACGAGGAAGGTGGCACCCGGGTTCGCGCGCGTGTGCCGCACGCCTTGGCCGCGGCACTGTCCGAGTACGCCCATTCCGGGCCTTCCGCGCCGGCGCTCAGCTGATCTTTTTCGCTGATTTGCCCGCCGGTTGCGGACAAATGTCGATGCGACACAGGCATTTTCGGACGCTATGGTCGAATATCGACTGCAGGAGGGTGTTATGTCGAACGACCATGATGGTACGAAAAATCTGAAGGAGAACAGGGTCGCGGAGGGCGATCCTGTTCGGTCCGGCGGGGTCTTGTCGGACGGGGCGCCGCTGAATCCGGCGCCGAGCGAATGGGACATGCGCGCCTTCGAAGCGCTGTTCGCGCCGGTGCGGTTGTGGACCAGCCCGAAGTTCTACGGTCTGGAGAACATCCCGGCCGAGGGGCCGGTGCTGATCGTGGCCAACCACAATCTGCTCGGCGGGATCGACGCGCCGCTGATCATGCCGGAGATCCTGCGGGTGCGCGGCAGGCTGGTGCGCGGCCTGGCCGAGCATGTGCTGATGGTGCCCGGCGTGCGGGACTTCCTGCATCATTTCGGCGCTGTCCGCGGTACCCGCGCGAACTGCCTGGCGCTGCTCGAGCGCGGGGAAGCGGTGGTGGTGTTCCCTGGTGGTGGCCGTGAGGCGATCCGCCGCAAGGGCGAGAAGTACGTGCTCAAGTGGGAGGGGCGCACCGGTTTCGCGCGGATGGCGATTCAGGCGGGGGTGCCGATCGTGCCGCTGGCGATGATCGGCATCGACGACGCCTACGACATCGTCTTCGACGGTCAGCATCCGGTGATGGCTCCGCTGCGCTGGACCTGCCGTCTGCTCGGCATCAATCCCGAGCTGAACCCGCCGCTGGTCAAGGGTGTCGGCCCGACGGTGCTGCCCCGCCCGGAGCGGTTCTACTTCTCCGTGGGTGCCCCCATCGACCCCACACCGTGGATGGAGGCCGACGACCTCGACGGCGCGGCCACCGATCTGCGCGATGTGGTGCGCAAGGGTCTCGAAGAAGAACTGCAGTTCCTGTTCAACGAGCGCGAACGCGATACCGGCCGCACCCTGGTCGGCCGCCTGCGCAACGCGCTGCCCTGGTGACCGGAACCGCCTGATCGGCTGGATCGGCGTCGCGGAGCAGACGCACACATGTGTGGAATGCCCGCGGCGCCGATCTCGTTACCCAGTTATACGGACTAGGGTCCGCATAGCGAGAGGGTGACGATGATCGTGACGGAACAGGTCCAGGTCGTGCCCGGCGCCGACCGCAGGCGCTGGCGCAACGAATGGCTCGACTCGCGGCAGTCGTTCCCGGCTACCGGCAACTTCGTGCTGGAGGACTACGCGCACGGGCTGCTGCTGGTGCACAACGAGGACATCGTCGACCCGGGTGAGGGGTTCGACACCCATCAGCACCGCGATACCGAGATCCTCACCTGGGTGCTGGAAGGCACCGTGGTGCACCGGGATTCGACCGGACATTCGGGGATGATCCGACCCGGGCTCGCGCAGCGGATGAGCGCGGGTGCGGGCATCCTGCATTCGGAGCGGAATGGGGCGGGCTACCGGGAGAAGGAGCGTCTGCACGTCGTGCAGATGTGGATCCCGCCGGACACCACCGGCGTCGCCCCGAGCTACCAGGAACTCGACATCGAGGGTGAGCTCGCCCGCAACGTGCTGGTGCCGGTGGCGTCCGGGATGCCGCGCCATCGCGGTGCGGCGGCGATCGGCATCGGCAACCGCCATGCCGCCTTCCACGTCGCGCGACTCGACCCCGGTCAGGCGATCATCGTCCCCGACGCACCCTACGGTCACGTCTTCCTCGCTCGTGGCACCGTCGACTACGAGGGTTACGGCACCCTGACACAGGGCGACGCCGTTCGCCTGACCGCGACGGGCGGCCACCGCGTCACCGCGATGGCCGCCGCCGAGCTGCTGATCTGGGAGATGACCGCGACCGCGCGCCGCTAGACCTTGCGGATGACGGTGACGACCTTGCCCAGGATTTGCGCGTCGTTGCCGGGGATCGGCTCGAAGTGCGGGTTGTGCGGCATCAGCCACACGTCCTTGCCGCTGCGCTTGAAGGTCTTCACGGTGGCCTCACCGTCGATCATCGCGGCGACGATATCGCCACCCTCGGCGACATTCTGCTGACGCACCACGACGAAGTCGCCGTCGCAGATCGCCGCGTCGATCATCGACTGGCCGACCACCTTGAGCAGGAACAGCGAACCCTCACCGACGAGTTCGCGCGGCAGCGGGAAAACATCTTCCACGGCCTGTTCGGCCAGAATCGGGCCACCGGCGGCGATCCGTCCCAGGACCGGGACGAACGTCGGAGTCGGGCGGCTCGGGTCGACCTCGTCGGTCTGCTGGGGCAGCGTGGTCACCGAGCGGACCGCCTCGTCGAGCCCGCGGACGTTCACCGCGCGCGGTCGATTCGGGTCGCGGCGTAGATAGCCCTTGCGTTCGAGGGCGCGCAGCTGATGGGCCACCGAGGAGGTGGAGGTGAGACCGACCGCGTCGCCGATCTCGCGGATGCTGGGCGGATAGCCCCGTTCGGTCACCGAGGCACGGATGACATCGAGGACCGTGCGCTGACGCACGGTGAGATCCGTCCCGGATCCCGATGTGACGGTGCCGGTGCCGCTTTCGTCACCCGTGTCGTCTGTGTGGGTCACCGTGTCCCGCCCTTCTGAGTTGTCGAATTCGCCATCTCGAGGCTAGTCGGGCCACGCCGAACAATCAAACATCTGTTCGAGCATGTCGGGCGTTTCGTGCTGACAGCGGCGCTGGAATCTGGTAGAAATCGAACATCAGTTCGTCGCACAGGTGTTCGAATAAGGGGAGGCATCGCCGCCTCACCAGTACTTTCTTGCAGCAGCGGAGCACACCACCCCGGAGGTTCTTCCGATGAGCACAGCAACCAGCGCCCTGCGTTCCTCAGACCCCATCCCGGCCTCGGAGTCGATTCTCCGTCGGCACCGGACCGCCCGCGCTCCACGGCCTTTCGCCTTGGTCCGGCCCGCGATGCCGCAGTCGGCAGGCGCCGAAGATCAGACGGTCGAAGCGCCGACCGCAACTGCTGTCTCGACCCGCCCGGCCGCGACGGCCCCCTCGGAAGTCACGCGCAGTATCGTCCGGTCCGGCGTGTTGAGCTCGCCGGTGGACGCCCTGCCCGCCGCCGATATCGTCCGCGTCGCCCGGCGCATCGAACTCACCGACGCCGAGCTCGATCTCGCCTTCGCGACCGTGCCCCGCAGTGAACCCGCGCGCCGAACCCGCGAGGTCGCTCGCCCGTCGGCGGATCGGGGCCCACGCCATCGCGCACCGCGCAGCGAACTCTCCCTGTATGCCCGCGGTCCCGTGCGCGCCGGCCGGGCGAAGGGCTTACATCCGCTGCACCGAGTCGAACAGGCCAAGGTCGGATTCGCCGCGCTGGCCGTGACCGCGCTGGTGACCGCGCTGATCGTCGTGGCTTTCCTCGGGCTGGCGCATGTGCGCGCGGGCAGTTTCGTCGACCACGTCGACTCGACGATCCCCGGAATCTCGGAGCAGGCGGGGCTCGGGTCCGGCGCACGGTTCGAGCCGGGTCGATGAGTCGAAAATAGCTGCGCGGAAACGCTTTCGGGGAGTTTTCGGCAGTGTGCGAGATCGTCGGTATCGACGAATCACACCCTGAAACTAGAACACGTTGCTACGGTGACGGGCATCCTGAATCGGGGCGGGGCCCCGGTCGAACCCGGATGCGAGGTCTCGGTGCGCCGCTGCTCGATCGCTCTACTACTCGGTGCGATGCTCGCTGCGTTGCTCGCACCCGCCGCGCACGCGGTTCCCGCCTATACCGAGTACCTCGATCTGCCCGCTCTCAACGGTGACGGCGAATACGGTGGCGGGCTGCACCCGCAGCTTCCGACCACACAGCCACCCCTGCGGGCAGCGCTGACGCAGGCACGGGCCGACGGCATCGACCCGGCACGGTATGCGACGCTGCTGCACCAGTATTGGCTCGTCGTAGCCACCGACAATGCCGCGATCGACCTCGAAGCCTGGGCGCCCGAGCGCGGCGTCGCGGCCAATTCGGCCACCTTCAGCCAGGTGTACGTGAACTACTTCCGCCTCGCCGCCGCCCGGTCCGATCTCTACTGGGCAGGCATGGCAGGCATCGCCGGCGCCTCCTTCGCCGCGGGCTTCTTCGACGTCGGCGACATCGCCGGGGCTGTCTCGGTCGCCGGTATCCACGAACTCGGCAACGCGGTCGCCGACCTGCTCCGTGCCACCCCGCCGGAGCTGCTCACCGGGGTCCCGTCCGATGTCACCGGCCTGGCCGCCCTCGGTCCCCGGCTGACCGCCGGCGACCTCGCCTGGTACCAGACCCGGCTGATGATCATGCAGAAACACATCTTCATCGACCTGGTCCCGATGCACGAGGCCTACCTCGCCGACGGACTGGCGGGCATCGACGAGATGTTCGCGGCCGGCCTGCTCGGCGACGGCATGCGGGTGTCCTGGAACGGGATCGACGGCGGCACCGAAGCGGGCCGCGCCGACGCGCTGGCCGCCATGGCCGATCGGGAACAGAACCAGATCGTCGCCGACCAGTGGGATGTGACCTCGCGCGGCCGCGACGGGATGGGTCGAGTACTCACCTACGTCACCACCGTGGCGGGCAAGCCCGCCGTCCCCGGCACCCGCGCTCCGGGCGTGTACGCGCCGGTCACGGTGTGGTCGCCGATCGCCGCTGGCGCGCCGCTGGGTCTGCGGATGCCGCTGCCCGCGTTCAACTGGGCCGATCGTGAGACCCGCTGGGACTACATCTCCGCCGACCTGCTGCCCCGCCATCTCGACCTCGCGACCGACCCGGCGCGCGCGGTGACGGTGTATCGCGAACCGTTCACTGTCAAGCTCGACCGGGGCCGGATGCTCGCGCGGCTACCCGACATCATCGCGGACCTGACCACGCAGTGGCAGGTTGTGCCATCCTGACCGGTATCCTGTCAAGAGCCATGGAATAGAAATGCGCATCGACGAAGGAACCCTCGGATGCATTGCCCGTATTGCCGACACCCCGACTCGCGCGTCGTCGACTCGCGGGAAGCAGAGGAGGGCACCGCGATCCGTCGCCGTCGTTCCTGCCCGAGCTGTGGGCGCCGATTCACCACCGTGGAGACGGCGATCTTGTCGGTGGTCAAGCGCAGTGGCGTGACCGAGCCGTTCAGTCGCGAGAAGGTGATCGTCGGTGTGCGCCGGGCCTGCCAGGGTCGTGAAGTCGATGACGACGCCCTGAACCTGCTCGCCCAGCAGGTCGAAGACGCGGTGCGCGCCACGGGTTCTCCCGAGGTACCCAGCCACGAGGTCGGCCTCGCCATCCTCGGCCCGCTGCGCGATCTCGACGAAGTGGCGTATCTGCGCTTCGCCTCGGTGTACCGATCCTTCACCAGCGCAGCCGATTTCGAACGCGAGATCACCGAGATGCGTGCGGCCCGCGCGGCTGCCGCGGTCGCCGCGACCGAGTCCTAGTAACCCGTCCGGGGCGGGAACGGGTGACGAATCCTCAACGCCCGCATCGACTTCAGCGTCGAATCGAGCTGATGGCCTTGTCGATGCGCTTCGCCGACACCGGGTACGGCGTGCCCAGCTTCTGGGCGAAGAGACTGACTCGCAGTTCCTCGATCATCCACCAGATTTCGGTGACCTCACGGGCGTTCTTGCGTCCGGGGGGCAGGGCGCCGACGAGCTTGTCGTAGGCGGCGAGCATGCGGTCTACCTCGACCATGGCCTGACGGTCGCGCACCGCCGAGCCCGGTAGCGATTCCAGGCGCTGTGCCGCGGCGAGGAGGTAGCGCGGGAGTTCACGCAGCCGCACCCGTCCCCATTCGGCAACGAAACCGGGGAACAGCAGGTCGTCGAGTTGCTGGCCGACGTCATCGGCGATATCGGTTTCGAGGGTGTCGGCCAGCGCCGCTCGCGCCTGCTGGGCGGCAGCCAGTACCGGCACGACGGTGCGGATCAGGGCGACGACCGCCGTGGACAGTTGCGGCCGGACGATCGCGACCAGCTTGTCGAACTCCTCGGGCGTGCGAACCGGGCCGCCCGCCTTGGCGATGAGCTCGTCGGCGGCGGCGACCCGGCAGTCCTCGACCAGCTTGTCGAGCGACCCGTCGGGGTTCTGGCTCAGCGCCAGCCGATCGCGGGCGGGCAGTCCGGCGGTGACCGCACGAGTCGAGGTCGGGATCGCGGCGAGCAGCAGGGTGCGCACACCCGCTCGCATCGCGGCCGCCTGCTCGCCGGGCGAGCTCAGCACGCGCACCGCGACGCCCTCGCCCTCGGGGACGAGTGCCGGGTACCCGGTCACGGTCTGGCCCGCGACTTCGCGGCTCACGGTCGACGCGACCGAACCGAGGGATTCCGAGGTCCACACTGTCGCAGGCGCCCGCTCGGCACCGGCGGTGGCACGGGCGACCGATGCTGAAACCTGTTCGGCCAGTTGTGCTTTCAGCTGCTGGAGGCTCTTGTTCTTGGCGAGCACCTTGCCGTGCTGATCGACGGCGGCGAAGGTCATGCGCAGATGGTCGGGCAGCGCGGTGGGGGAGAGGTCGTCGGCGGTGATGGTGACCGAACCCAGCCGCGACAACTCCCGCGACAGCCCCGTGCGCAGCGGCTCGGCGCGCGGAGTCAGCGCGCGCAACGCCGCCGACGCGAAGTCGGGCGCGGGAACGATCGCGCGCCGCAACGCTTTCGGGAGAGTCTTGATGAACGTGGCGGCGAGTTCTTCGCGCATGCCGGGAACCAGCCAGTCGAAGCCGACCGCCCGCACGTGCGCGAGCTGCTCCACCGGGATCCGCGCGGTGACGCCGTCGTCGTCCTGCCCCGGCTCGAACTGGTAGGTCAGCGGGAAGCTGAGTTCGCCCTGACGCCAGGCGTCGGGGAAGTCCGTCGGGTCGAGCGTGGCGACACCGGCGTTGACCACGGTGTCGGTCGAGAAGTCCAGCAGTGCGGGATCGTTGCGCTCGGTCTTGCGCCACCAGCTGTCGAAATGGCGCACCGACACGATATCGGCGGGGATGCGCTTGTCGTAGAACTCGAACAGCACTTCGTCGTCGACGAGGATGTCGCGCCGCCGGGCCCGATGTTCGAGGTCGGCGACATCGTCGATCAGGGCCCGATTGCGGGCGAAGAATCCGTGGCGGGTCTGCCATTCGCCCTGTACCAGCGCGTGGCGGATGAACAGCTCGCGCGAGAGCTCCGGGTCGATGCGCCCGAAGTCCACCGGCCGCCCGGTCACCAGCGGCACGCCGTACAGCGTCGCCCGCTCGTAGGCCCGCGCCGAACCGCGCTTGGCCGACCAATGTGGTTCGGAGTAGGTACGTTTCACCAGATCGCCGGCCAGCCGTTCGGCCCACTCCGGCTCCACCTTGGCCGCGATCCGGCCCCACAGCCGCGAGGTCTCCACCAGCTCGGCCGCCATCACCCAGCGCGGCGCCTTCTTGGCCAGCGACGACCCGGGGAAGATCATGAACTTCGCATTGCGCGCCCCGAGGAACTCCCGCGACTCCGCCTCGCGCACACCGATATGGGACAGCATGCCCGCCAGCAGTGACTGGTGGATCTGGGTACTCGGCCACGGCATCGCGTCATCGTCGGACGAATCCGCCGACCCGCTTGCCGCTTTCGCGGGCACAGTGGTCTGCCCACGTTGCGCTCCGTCGCCGCCACGTCCGGATCGGGAATTTCCACGGCCACGGCGTCCACGATTGCCTCCGGCGCCCTCGGCCGAGCTACCACCGGCGGCCCCGGTGCGCCGGTTCCCGGCCGATTCGCCGATCGTTGTGGTGTCGGGGTTCGCCTGTCCCCGAACCGAACCCGCGTCGGTCCAGCCCATCCCGCGGGCGATCGTACGCAATTGGCCGTGCAGGTCCTGCCACTCCCTGATGCGCAGGTAGTGCAGGAACTCGTCGCGACACATCCGGCGGAACTGGTTGGACGACAGCGACTTCCGCTGCTCGGTGAGATAATCCCACAGCCGCAGATAGGCCAGGAAGTCCGAGCCCTCGACGACGAAGCGCGCGTGCTGGGCGTCAGCGGCCTGCTGATGCTCCACGGGACGTTCGCGCACATCCTGAATCGACAGCGCCGCGACAATGATCAGTACCTCGTCGAGACACCCGTTGCGCTGCGCTTCGACGAGCATGCGCGCCATCCGCGGATCCACCGGCAGCTGCGCCATCTCCCGCCCGATCGGCGTGAGCGTGAGATGTCCACCCGAATCGGGTTCGCCGTCAACGGATTTCGTGCTGCCGTGCGCAAGCGCGCCCAGTTCTTCGAGCAGGGCGATGCCGTCGCGGATAGCGCGACGGTCGGGTGCCTCGACGAACGGGAAGCTCTCGATATCGCCCAGCCCCAGCGCCGTCATCTGCAGGATGACCGCCGCGAGGTTGGTGCGCAGGATCTCCGGCTCGGTGAACGCGGGGCGCGCCTCGAAATCGTCCTCGGAATACAGCCGGATACAGATACCGTCGGCGACGCGGCCGCAGCGACCCGATCGCTGCCGCGCCGAGGCCTGCGAGACCTCTTCGATCGGCAGCCGCTGCACCTTCGTGCGCATCGAGTAGCGCGAGATGCGCGCCGTACCGGGGTCGATGACGTAGCGGATGCCCGGCACCGTCAGCGAGGTCTCGGCGACGTTGGTGGCCAGCACCACCCGGCGACCGGTATGCGGGGCGAAGACCTTGTGCTGTTCAGCGGCCGAGAGCCGTGCGTACAGCGGGACGATCTCGGTGCGGGGGAGTTTCAGGTCTCTCAGGGCGTCGGCAGTGTCGCGGATCTCGCGTTCGCCCGACAGGAACACCAGCACGTCACCGTCGCCCTCGGCGAACAGTTCGACAACCCCGTCGGCGATGGCGTCGGTGGGGTCGCGGTCGACGACGCGGGTGTCCTCGTCGTCGTCCGCGGCGGGCAGTTCCAGCGACAGCGGACGGTACCGCAACTCCACGGGATATGACCGGCCCGACACTTCGACGATCGGCGCGGGAGTGCCCTGCGCATCGGCGAAATGGCGGGCGAACAGTTCGGGATCGATCGTCGCCGAGGTGATGATCACCTTGAGATCGGGCCGCCGCGGCAGCAACTGCTTCAGATACCCGAGCAGGAAGTCGATATTGAGGCTGCGTTCGTGGGCCTCGTCGATGATGATCGTGTCGTAACGGCGCAGCATCCGGTCGCGCTGGATCTCGGCGAGCAGAATGCCGTCGGTCATCAGTTTGACCAGCGTGCGATCCGACGCCTGATCGGTGAACCGGACCGTGTAGCCGACCACGTCACCCAGTTCGGTGCGCAGTTCCTCGGCGATGCGCTCGGCCACGGTGCGCGCGGCCAGCCTGCGCGGCTGGGTGTGGCCGATGGTGCCGCGGATCCCGCGACCGAGTTCGAGGCAGATCTTCGGGATCTGGGTGGTCTTGCCGGAACCGGTCTCACCGGCCACGATCACGACCTGGTTGGCGGCGATGGCGGCGGCGATGTCGTCGCGGCGCGCGGAAACGGGAAGTTGTTCCGGGTAGGTGATCTGCGGAAGCGCCGCGCGGCGATTGGCCACGCGGGTCTCGGCGGTGGCGATCTCGGCCTCGATGGCGGGCAGATCGTCGGGCCGCACACGGTCGAGCTTGCGCCGGAGCCGATGTTCATCGCGCAGCGAGACCTCCGCCAGGCGGGTGCGCAGCGCGCGGGTTCCGGTGCTAGCTGTCCTGGTCATTGCGCTTACCAGCGTAGCGAAGCCCGCCACCGGTTTTCCCCCGAGTCACCCGCTCGCGGGCTTGCGGAGACCAACGACACACCACGACGCCCGCCCGTCACGGCCCGCGCGTCCGGCTGACAGCGCGCGACGCGAACGCCCGTGCGCACACGAGCTCCCGGTCAGCTGGGGTCCGTCGTGCGAGGATCCGGGCATGAGCGCAACGGAGCGAACGGCATGGTGGATCAGGGCCTATCGGCTCGGTTTCGGCCTGCTCGGGGTTGTCGTCCTGCTGTGGATCCCCGTGCGCAATATCGACTCGGCGACCTTCTCGCTCACCAACTATCTGAGCTACTTCACCATCGAGTCCAACATTCTGGGCGTGATCGTGCTGCTCATCGGCGGCCTGGTCGCACCGCAGGGTCGCGGCTGGCAGCTGTTCCGTGGCGCTGTCACCCTCTACATGCTCATCACCATGGTCGTGTACGCGGTGCTGCTGTCGCGGATCGATGTGATGCTCAACGACAAGTGGATCAACGACCTCATGCACCGCTACCTGCCCTTGATCCTGGTGCTGGACTGGATGTTCGTCGCGATGGCGCAACGCCTGCGGCCGAGTCCGGCCCTGATCGGGCAGTGGTTGCTCTTTCCGCTGATCTACGGCATCTACAGCCTGATCCGTGGTCCGATCGTCGACTGGTATCCCTATCCGTTCATCAATCCCACCGACCAGGGCTATGTGTCGATGGCGATCGGGCTGGTCGTACTCACGCTGGTCTTCGCGGTCCTGGCGGTAGCCATGGCTTCGCTGGGTGATCTGCCCGCGTGGTGGCGTGAACGCAAGGCCGAAGGCTGACCCGCGATGGCCCCGGTGCGCGCGTCGCGGCGCAGTGGGGTAAATGTGGACCCATGAATGCGCTCTGGCACGGATTCGCTGATATGGGTGCCGTCAATCGTGACGGTGCGTTCGTTATCGCTCGCGGCGAGGGCGCTTACGTCTTCGACACCGCGGGCAAGCGCTACCTCGACGCCACCGCTGGGCTGTGGTTCGCCAACGTCGGCCACGGTCGCGGTGAGATCGCCGACGCGGTCGCCGACCAGTTGCGCACCATCGCGCACTACTCCAACTTCGGCGACCTTACCGAAGCCCCCACCCAGGAACTCGCCGAGAAACTCTCCTCGATCGCCCCCGTTCCCGGCAGCAAGATCTTCTTCACCTCCGGTGGCTCCGATTCGGTGGAGACCGCGGCCAAACTGGCCCGCCGCTACTGGCACGAACAGGGCCGCACCGACAAGAAGATCCTGGTCGGGCGCCGGTTGGCTTACCACGGCATGCATTACGCGAGCACCTCGCTCGGCGGTCTGACGCCGAACAAGGAGGGCTACGGCGTGCTGGTCGACGACACCCGCACCGTCGAATGGGACGACGCCAAATCGCTGCTCGCCCTGATCGAAGACGTCGGTGCCGAGCAGATCGCCGCGTTCTTCTGCGAACCGATCATCGGTGCCGGTGGGGTGTACCTGCCGCCAGAGGGCTACCTGGCCGAGGTCCGCCAGATCTGCCGTGACCACGACATCCTGTTCGTCGCGGACGAGGTCGTCACCGGTTTCGGCCGCATCGGCGGGTCCTGGTTCGCCTCCACCCGCTTCGACCTGCAGCCCGACCTGATGACGACGGCCAAGGGCCTCACCTCCGGCTACGTCCCGATGGGCGCGGTCTTCATCGCCCCCCACCTGGCCGAGCCGTTCTTCGCAGGCGGCACCTGGTTCCGCCACGGCTACACCTACGGCGGCCACGCCGGTGCCGCCGCCGCGGCCCTGGCCAACCTCGCCATCGTCGAACGCGAGGGCCTCATCGAGGAAGCCGCCCGCCTCGAATCCACCCTGCACACCGCGTTGGCCCCGTTGGCCGACCACCCCCGCGTCGCCGAAGTCCGCAGCGGCCTCGGCGCCGTCGCCGCCGTCCAGCTCGCAGACCCCGCCGAAGGTCCCGCCCTGGTGAAAACCTTGCGCGAACACGGCATCTCGGGCCGCGCCGCCGGTGCGGGCGCCATGCAGATCTCGCCGTCGTTCGTCATGACCGACGCACAGGTAGCCGAGCTCGCCGACGGATTCGCGCGCGCCCTGGGCTGATTCGTACACCGGTTCCGTCTGCCGAACTCGCCGGCGGAACCGGGCTCGAGGCGGGCGACCTCAGCGTGCCCTGATCCCCTGGCAGGCGGTGGGTCGGCGGAATCAGGAAGGTTCGAGCCCCAGGGTGAAGAATCGGCTCAGTGGGTCGGGGGAGTAGCTGCCGAACGGGCCGCACTCGGTGAACCCGTGGCGCAGGTAGAGGCGGCGGGCCGGGGCGAAGAAGTCTTCGGCGCCGGTTTCCAGGCTCAGCCGCCGGTACCCGCGTTCTCGGGCTACCGCGACCAGGTGGGCGAGCACAGCGGCGGCGACACCGCGGCCGGTGTGCCCGTCGGCGGTGCGCATGGACTTGATCTCGGCGTGCTCGGTGTCGAGTTCCTTCAGCGCACCGCACCCGGCGAGGTCGTCGCCGGACCACGCGCTCCACACCGTGACCGCGGGATCACGCAGGGCGGTGAGGTCGAGGGCGTGCATGCTGCAGGCGGGGGTGGTGTCCGCCATCTCCGCGTGGTGAGCGGCCAGCAGGGCCCGGATTTCCGCGCCGGTGAGGTCATCGGCCACCACGCGAAGCCGGTCGACCGCGGCAGTTGGGTTATCGGTCATCAGTCCAGTTTGCAGATCGATGCCGATGCCCATCGATCCGGGTCGGCCACTATGGGCGTGACCTCGCCGTGCGGAACGAGCGGTGCTGAGGGCGCAGCGCATGGTCTCGCCGTGGTGTCCGCCGGCGTGAGGCGTCGCGATGAGGTGCGTCCTGACCGCGGAAAACGCCCCGGAGCACCACTGTGGGTGCGAGCATGGTGGCGCGGGTGTCGACTCGAAAGTGGTGGGGTGTGGCCGATTTCGTGGAGCAGTATGCGTTCGTGCGGTGGCCGGTGGTCGCCGCGTTCGTGCTGGCGTCGGTGATCGTGGCGACCCGGTTGACCAGGCGAACGCCGCCCGCGCACCGGGTCGATACCGCGTCCGACAGCGCGCACCTGCTCATGTGCCTGGTGATGCTGGTCATGCTGGTGTTCCCCGCCGCCACCGACCCGCACGCGATGCGCGGGCTGCTCACCGCCCTCACCGTGGCGTTCGCGATCCTGCTCGCCGAACGCGTCATGGGCCGGCGCACCGGCTCGGCACCCGACGGTGTGTTGGCACTGGGCTATCACACCGTCGCCGCGGCGGCGATGCTCTACGCGATGGCCGGGCACGGGGCGGTGCACGGCGCCGGTGGGGCGAGCTGGCCTGCCGTCGTGCTGGCGGTGCTGTTCGGCCTCGACGCGCTGGTCGCGCTCGGCACCGTCGGTCACCGGTCACGCTGGCACAGCTTCGTCCATCCCGCCGGTTCCCACCCGCTGACCTCGGCGCTGGTGCCCCACGTGGCGATGGATTTCGGGACCGCGTTCATGCTGATCGCCGCGATCGGCCGGTGAATACCGATCCACAACCGCTTGCGCTGCGAATTGCCTTAGTGCGGGCAGGAATTCGACGATGAGCGGGCAGCGCGGTCCCCAACCGCCGCCGGGGCTCCGCGGCGGCGGTACGCGGATCCCCGCGATCGTCTCCGGCGCCGACGATCGCGAGGAGATGCGCGCGCTCTACCGCGCCACCGGCGCCGCCGCGTTCGGGTTGGCACTGCGGGTGCTGCACCGTCGCGGCGCGGCCGAAGATGTTGTCCGCGAGGGATATCGGCGCGCGAGAGCGGCGCAATGGATCGTCGACGAGGACGACACCGACCGGGAATCCGC
Source organism: Nocardia sp. NPDC058519 (assembly GCF_042719755.1). NCBI lineage: Bacteria > Bacillati > Actinomycetota > Actinomycetes > Mycobacteriales > Nocardiaceae > Nocardia > Nocardia sp. NPDC058519. The sequence continues at coordinate 89,728 of NZ_JBHXNK010000028.1, forward strand.
TGCCCGCCCGGCCGAATCCGCCGATGACACGGTGATGGGCCCGCCGTCGCGTCCCGGTCCGGACCTCGGGACGCCGTGGGGTCGTTCGGCATTCGTCGCGACCGAACAGCGATCCGATCTGGCCCCGCACACCTACGGTTCGATGGACGTGGCGTTCGGTCGCGGGGTCGTCTATACCAACGACGGTTCCCGCCGGTCCGATCACGAGGGCACCGACCACGTCGATGTCGGCTCGCGTGCCGGACTCGACCACCTCGGCGCCGACTACCCGGACCATGAGGGCACCGATGGCGCAGGCCCCGGCCTCCGTCTTCCCGCCGCGGACCACGCAGAAGCCGGCCGTGGTCACCCCAGCCCCGGCAATGCCGGTACAGACCGGCTCGGCACGGACCGATGGGGCTTCGGCACGGATCGACCGGGCGCGGGACATCCCGGCATCGACACCGAACGTCCGGGTGTGGACCATCCCGGCGCAGCCCCTACCCAGATCGACCTCGGCAGCCCGGCGTTCACCCCCGACCAGTCCTGGCTGCTGGCCCAGATCCATCGCCTCGCGGTCCAGCGCCTGCGCCTGGATCGCCGCGGCGGCGACGACATGCCTTGGCTCGCGGCCGCGGCCAGGCTCGGCTTCGACGACCCACTCGACAGCCACTGCGAGATCTTCGTCCTCGCCTACTACGGCGGCCGCACCTACCGCGCCATCGGCCGCGAACTGGGCCTGCGCGTGCCGATGGTCACGAGACTGCTGGCCGAGAGCATCGAACGGCTCGCCGAGCAGCGGATCGACCAGTGGACGGCCGGCCAGTCGTGGTGCCCGCCCGGCTCGGTGCTGTCCCTGGCCGACGCCTACGCGCTCGACGCGGTCGCCGAGCTCGAACATCACCACATCGAGAACAAACTCACCGCCACCACCGCGAACAGCCTGTCGCAGTTCGCCACCCGCGTCCGCGGTGTGCACGAAGTGCTCGCGCTGCTGGCCGCCGACGATCAGCACACCCCGCCCCGCGCGCTCGAAACCCGCATCCTCGCCGACCTGGGTACGGCCGCGCCGCAGCGGCGCGGCCAGTGGACGGCCAGACCACCCTGGCTGCGCCGGTTCGGCGGTCAACCGGACGGTTAGGCGTACCTCCGCCTTCGTTCCGGCCGTGCGCAGTTGAGGAACGCTGTCGCGTCTGCGCCCATCACGCGGCTGCGCCGATCAGAGCACCACCACGTGATCTTCGGCGACCCGCCCGCCGAGGCGAACCCACCCGTCGGAGTCCCACTCGGTGTAGAGCTGCGAGCCCTGCCCCTGCGTGATGATCAGCCCGCGACGCAACTGCCCGGTGAGCGCGACCGCCGCTGCGCCGGTCGCCTCGTCCTCGGCGATGCCCATCGCGGGAGCGAACATCCTGGCCCGCAGCGCGCCGCGCGACTCGTCGGTCCACGCCCAGAAGAAATGCTGGCCCTCGGTGAAGTCGCCGGGCGACAATGCCGCCAGCGCCTCGGCCGACTCCAGTTGCTGGAAGGCGAATTTCGGTGCCCACTCGGCGCGCGCGGTGATCCAGGTCAGGCCGTCGGTCCGGGTGACGGCCACCGGGCCCGCGGGCACCTGCAAAGTGTGCACCGGCGTGCGCTGGACATCCAGCCACCACGCGGTGCCGACGGTGGGATGCCCGGCGAAGGGCAACTCGACGGCGGGTGTGTAGATGCGGACGTCGGCGACGCCGTCGACGGGATCGGAGACCACCGTGGTCTCGCTGAATCCCAGCCGCGCCGCCAGCTCCTGCTTGTCGAGGGCGACAACATCGCCCGCCCTGGCGATGCCGAGCGCGTTGCCGAGATTTCCGGCCGGATCGGTGAACACTCGGACGACCTCGACCTGGATGTTCGGGGCATCGGGCACATCATGTGCGTTCATGATCGCGAGCCTACCGGGACGCTGAGCGGCGCCGACCGAACCGTGAGCCCCGGACGTGTCCCCTCCTCACGGCAGCGGCCCCGACCCGGAATCCGGATCGGGGCCGCCCGAACGCCTCGTAAGCAGGCGCGAAGCCGATGTCTCGAATCAGACGGCGGCCGAGGCCAGCGCCTCGGTCGACGCCACCGCCTGGCCGACACCGGCGACGATCGCCGCGGCCCGCAGCGACTCGAAGATCACCTCGCGCGAGACACCCGCCTCACGCAGCGTCTTCTCGTGCGCTTCGAGGCAGTGCGCGCAGCCGTTGATCGAGGAGACCGCGAACGACCACAGCTCGAAATCGGCCTTGTCGACACCGGGGTTGCCGATGATGTTCATCCGCAGACCCGCCCGCAGGTCGTCGTAGCGACCGTCCAGGAACGCCTTACCGCGGTAGAACACGTTATTCATGCCCATGATCGACGCGGCACCGAGCGCGGCGTCGTACGCCTCGGCCGAGAGCACGTCGGCGGCCTCTTCGGCGATCTCGCGCAGGGTGGTCGCCGACCGGGTGGCGGCGGCCGAAGCGAGCAGGGTGCCCCACAGCTGCTGCTCGTTGAGCACCGTGGTGCGGGCCAGCGAGGACAGATTGAGCTTGAGGTCCTTGGCGTACTCGGGAAGAGAGTTCTTCAGGTTCTCGATGCTCATGACAGTGGGGCTCCTCTGGGGTGTTTCGGTGGGGAAGGGTGAATCAGACGCTGGCCGAAAGGAGTTCGCCCGCGTCGATGGTCGGGTCGCCCTTCTTCCAGTTGCAGGCGCACAGCTCGTCGGACTGCAGGGCGTCGAGCACGCGCAGCACCTCGTCGACATTGCGGCCGACCGAACCGGCGGTCACCGAGACGAACTGCACCTCGTTGTTCGGGTCGACGATGAAGGTGGCGCGATCGGCGACCCCGTCGGCGTTGAGAACGCCGGTGGCAGCGGCAAGTTCACGCTTGAGGTCCGACAGGATCGGGAAGGGCAGGGTCTTGAGATCCTCGTGCTGGGCACGCCACTGGAAGTGCACGAACTCGTTGTCGACCGAGGCGCCGAGTACCTGCGCGTCACGATCGGCGAACTCCTCGTTCAGCTTGCCGAACGCGGCGATCTCGGTCGGGCACACGAAGGTGAAATCCTTGGGCCAGAAGAACACGATGCGCCACTTGCCCGCGTGGTCGTCGCTGGTGATCTGGGTGAAGTAATCGTCGGGCTGCTGCGCGTCGACCTTGGAGAGATCGCCTCCGATGACGGCCTTGAGGTTGTATGCCGGGAACTGGTCGCCGATGGTCAGCAGAGCCATGCTTCGTCTCCTCATTCGTGGGTGGTTGATGTCAACCTACTGAAAGGTAAAGCCGATTGCTGGTCGTACACTGATAGGTGTGAGTGATCAGACTTATCAGCCAACCCTGTCGCAGCTGCGTGCGTTCGTGGCCGTCGCCGAATACCGGCATTTCGGCACCGCCGCAGCGCGTTTGACTGTGAGTCAACCCACGTTATCGCAGGCACTGGCATCACTGGAAAACGGACTCGGGCTCCAATTGATCGAGCGCAGCACCCGCCGCGTGCTGGTCACCGCGGCCGGGATGCGGCTGCTGCCGCAAGCCAGGGCGACGCTGGAAGCCGCCGATCGATTCGTCGCCTCGGCGACCGGCGACACCCTCGGCGGCACGCTGCGCCTCGGCATCATCCCGACCGTCGCGCCGTATGTGCTGCCCGAGTTGCTGCCCGAATTACGCCGCAAACTGCCCGGGGTGGTGCCCCAGGTGATCGAGGACCAGACCTCGCGGCTGCTCGACGGCCTGCGCACCGGTGTGCTCGATGTGGCGGTGCTCGCGCTGCCGAGCGAAGCGAGCGGCCTGGTCGAGATCCCGCTCTACAGCGAGGAGTTCGTCCTGGTCACTCCGCGCGGGCACGACCTGGCCGGGCGTACCGACCTGGCCGCGCCCGCGCTCGCCGACCTGCCACTGCTGCTGCTCGACGAGGGGCACTGTCTGCGTGATCAGACCCTTGACCTGTGCCGCTCGGTCGACGTGCAGCCCGGGACGGTCGGCGACACGCGCGCCGCGTCGCTGACCACCGTGGTGCAATGTGTGGCGGGCGGGCTCGGCGTGACACTCATCCCGGAGATGGCCGTGGCCGCCGAGACCGCGCGCGCGAATCTGGACACCGCGCGCTTCGCCGACCCCGCCCCCGGCCGCACGATCGGGCTCGCATATCGAGGGTCATCCGCGCGGGCCGCGGACTACGAATACCTCGCAGCGGTCATCCGATCCAAGCGCCCTTTCTGATCTCATCTGTTCGAACGACGAAATTCCCGACCGCCGGTGCTGTTCTTGAAAGCGGTGACGATCCCGACTCGGGACCGACACGACTCGTAGTCAGACAGTCGAAGGAATGGTCATGTACAAGATTCGTTCAACCATCGCGGTGCTCGCATGTGCGCCGCTGATCGCATTAGGTGCCGGCGTAGCCGGCGCAGCACCCGCGGCGGATCCTGCCCCAGCCCCCGTCGCACCGGTTCCTGTTCAGGTCGAGCCCGTCGTGTTGTCGCCGTTCATCACCATCCCCGGCGCTTTCCTGGCGTGTCTTCCGGTCCTGGTGACAGTGCCGTTCCTCTACCCGGTATGCGTGGTCTGACACGCCGATGCCAGCAACCAAGAGGAGTAATCGAGGCACTCCCGCACCACAGTGCGGGAGTGTCCCTATGGCTTGGGGTCGATGGTGGCAGATCGCCGCCGCATTGCTGCTGATGTGGGCGACAGTCGGGACAGCGCAGGCGGCTGCCCCGGTGACCCTCGGTGGCGGATCCGGCATCATCTTCGATGACGGGTCGACCTGCACACTCACCACCATCGGCTTCGACGGATCGGGTCAGCTGGTCGGCTTCACCGCGGGACACTGCGCGGTGGCCGGAGCCGGAGTATCCGCGGAAGCTGATCAAGAGGCCGGGTCCGTCGGCACCGTCGCGTTCACCAGTACCGACCTCGACTACGCGGTCATCCGCTTCGACGCCGGTCTGGTCAACCCGGTGAACTACGTCGGCTCGACCTCGATCACCGGTGTCGGACTGCCCGCGCAGTTCCCGGCCGTCGCCTGCAAGGAAGGACGAACCACCGGGCAGACCTGTGGTTTGGTCTACGGCGATGTTTTCGGCGGGGCCAATTGGACGCTGACACAGATCTGCGTGATCGTCGGTGATTCCGGCGCGCCCGTGGTGGTCGGATCTACCCTCGTCGCCATTGTCAACGGCTACGTCGCGGTGCCGTGTATCGGCCCGCAAGTGGGCGCGAATTTCACCAGAATTCTCGACGATGTGAATTCCCGCGGCGGCGCTGGGGTGGGATTCCACCCGATTTAATATCGAATATCACTGCGCCGAAATCGCGGTGGTCGATAATAACCGGACCAATTCGGCCTGCCGGTGTGTTTTCGTCTTGGCGAAAATGTGCTGCAAATGAGTCCGGGCGGTATATACCGACACGGAGAGTTCATCGGCGACGGCGGGGAGTCCGTCGCCGCGCAGGACGCACAGTGCGACCGATACCTCCGCGTCGGTCAAACCGTAGAGCTCGTGCAGCACAGCCGGATCCGGTGTCGGTTCATGATCCGGATCGGTGATCGCCACGAGCGCGGCTCTCGGCCACAGCCCGTTGCCGGAGTGCGTGTCCAGCGCGGAGATCCGCAGGATCAGCGACCGCTTGCCCGAAGGACGGGCCACGGCCACGTTCCCGCCGCCGAACTCCGAGTCGGTGGCCTCGTCGATCAACTGGCGCAGCCGGTCCTGCACCTGTGCGGAGTGGGCCCGTAGATGTCCGAACGAGTCCACCGTCAACCCGTCGGACTCCCGCGCGATGCGCTCGGCCGCGGCGTTGGCGAACACCAGCGCGGTGTCGGCGGTGACGATCATGATGCCGTGGTGGGCCTTCGTCAGGGCAGCGAGCGCGAACGCCCGTTCCCGCGCCATGCCGACCAGCTTCGCGCGAGTGTGTAGCGCGGCGCGCAGGTGCGGGACGAGCACTCGCAGCAGTACCGGACCGCCGGGCTGGTCGATGATCGCGCCGTGGTCGGGCATCGTCAGACACAGCCACGACGACGGCAGATCGCCGGTGAGCCGAGCGACGAAACTGTTGGCCAGGCCGTTCGCCCGCACCGCCGCGGTGCCGCCGCCGTTTCCACACCCGAACAGTTCCTCACCGGTCGCGGTGGCACCGACCGGCAGCCGATTCACGCGTACGGCGCCCGCGTCGAGTTGCTTGCGCACCTCGGCGGCGGTGATCGCGCCCGCGGAATTGACCTCGACGCCGCCGTGGGCAGGGTCGGCGATCACGAGAAAACCGTGCATCGCGTCGAAGGTATCGGTGATCTCGCGAACCACTCCATCCCAGCGGTCCGGTTCGGTGCCTGCGGTATGTATTTCGGCGATCAAGTTCGAAAAGCGTTGTAGCGCAATCGACATGACTGGCCTTCCTCGGGCACTGATCGCGCGCACGATGTTTCCGTACGGCGGGGCCTTCCGAGTGGTACCAACCCTCCCATCGTAGTCGATCGACGGCGGGCACAACATCGGTCCACAGTCTCGTTCCGGTTGCGGCAGCGGCCTGATCACCTGCTATTTTGAACGTTGTTCAATTCTGTTGTGAAGGATGTTTGCCGTGTCTGAAGTCGAGAAGAACGCGAAGCCGGTGACCGGGTTCGCCGCACGGGACATGGCGCAGATCGCGGTGTTCGCGGCGCTGATCGCCGCCCTCGGCCTGCCGGGTGCGATCACCGTCGGGTTCAGCGGGGTACCGATCACGCTGCAGACGCTCGGGGTAATCCTCACCGGCGCGATCCTGGGCGCCCGCAAGGGCACTGCCGCGGTGGCGGTGTTCATCGCGCTGACCATGATCGGGCTGCCGCTGCTGTCGGGTGGCCGCACCGGACTCACCGCGCTGGCGTCGCCGACGGCCGGCTACCTGATCGGCTGGATTCCGGCGACGCTGGTCATCGGGTTGCTGACCGCGATGATCCTGCCGAAGTATCCGATCGTGCTCGGCCTGCTGATCAATGCCCTCGGCGGCATCGTGATCATCTACCTGTTCGGCACCGCGGGACTGCTGGTGCGCACCGATCTCAGCCCGTGGGCGGCGGTGTCGACCAACTTCGCGTTCGTGCCCGGCGATCTGGCCAAGGTCGTGATCGCCACGGTCGTGGCGAAGGGTGTGCATCGCGCCTATCCCGGGCTGATCCGTTCCGCGACGTCGTGAGCGAGATCGTCGTCAGCTCGGTCGGGCACCGTTTCGGTGAGCGGACCGTGCTGCGCGATATCGACCTGCGGATCACCGAACGCCGGGTCGGATTCATCGGCGCCAACGGGTCGGGCAAATCGACGCTGGCCCGCATGCTCAACGGACTGCTCAAGCCCTCCACCGGCACCGTCACCGTCGACGGACTCGACGTCGCCCGCAAGGGCGCGCAGGTGCGGCGCAAGGTCGGCTTCGTGTTCACCGATCCCGACACCCAGATCGTGATGCCGACGGTCGCCGAGGACCTCGCGTTCTCGCTGCGCCGCAGCGACCTGAGCAAGGCTGAGATCGCGGCACGGGTGCGGCGAATGCTCGACCGCTTCGGCCTCGCCGCCCACACCGACCATCCGGCACACCTGCTCTCCGGCGGCCAGAAACAGCTACTGGCCATCGGTTCCGCGCTGATCCGCGAGCCCGAGGTGATCGTGGCCGACGAACCGACCACGCTGCTCGATCTGCGCAACGCGCGGCGGGTTTCGCAGGCGCTGAACTCCCTCGACCAGCAGGTGATCGTGGTGACCCACCAGCTCGGACTGCTCGACGGATTCGATCGAGTCGTGGTGCTGGACAACGGTTGCGTCGTGTTCGACGGCCCCCCGGTGGCGGCGATCGACGCGTATCGGCAACTGATCGAATGATCGGCCTGTACTGCCCCGGCGACTCGCTGCTGCACCGGATGCCGGCGGGAGTGAAGCTGGCGCTGTTGCTGGTCTCGATCCTGGCGTTGACGGTGTTCGTCCGCGGCCCGCTCGGAGTGCTGGTCGCGGTGGCGCTGGTAGTCGGCCTGTTCGCGCTGGCCCGTATCTCCTGGCGGGTGGCCTTCGCTCAGGTGCGCCCGGTGCTGTGGATGACCGCGATCATCGGAGTGTTCCAGCTACTCACCACTTCGCCGATGCGGGCCGTTGTGGTGTGCGGGGTGTTGCTCGTTTCGGTCGCTCTCGCCGCCCTGGTCACGGTGACCACGCGCGTGACCGACATGCTCGACGCCCTGACCCGCGCGCTCGGACCGCTTCGTCGTGCCGGGGTGAACCCGGAGCGGGTGGGTCTGCTGCTCGCCCTGGCGATTCGGTGCGTTCCCTTGCTGGCACAGATCGTCCACGATGTCGGTGAGGCGCGGCGAGCGCGCGGGGTGTCATGGTCGGCGACCGCACTGGTCACGCCGGTATTGGTGCGGGCGTTGCGGACCGCCGACGCGATGGGGGAGGCCCTTGCGGCTCGTGGAGTCGACGACGACTGAGCACGTGTGAGAATCGGCTCTTGCCATTCCTAGACGACCGGTCGTATAGTTTCTCGCATGGCACGACCACGGCGCAGCGACGACACGCGAGCTCTCCTCATAGAGGAGGGCGCCGTCGGCCTGCTGTCGCAGGGCTACCACGGCACCGGCATCAAGCAGGTGCTCGACAAAGTCGGCGTGCCGAAAGGGTCGTTCTACAACTACTTCGACAGCAAGGAGAGCTTCGCGCAGGCGATCATCGAGCATCATTCGCTGTGCGTGCAGCGCAACCTCGCCGCCGCCTTCGATACGGCGCCGGACCCGCTCAGTGGCATCCGCGCCTTCTTCGCGACCATGACCGAGGATTTCGTCACCGCCGAATACACCGGCGGCTGTCTGATCGCCAACCTCGGCGCGGAACTGGAAGGCAGTGAGCTGCTGCGGAATTCGCTGTCGACTGCCTGGGCGGCGTGGCGTGACGGCGTGGCCACCGCGCTGGGTGAGGCGCAGGCGCAGGGTACTGTCCGCGCCGATATCGACGCCGTGGATCTGGCGGATCTACTCCTCGAATCCTGGGAGGGTGCGGTGATCCGGATGAAGATCGACCGCACCGTCGAGCCGCTCGACAAGTGTCTGCGCCGACTGCTCGACGACTACTTCCGGCCGTAACCCCGTCGGCGCCGGTCCGGTGCCGATTCGACCAGCATCGCCGGCCTACGGGTCGGTCTCCTTTCGGTCGCCATTTCAAGACGACCGGTCGTATATCATTCGAAAGGATCAGTTCATGTCCACAGCGAAGACGGTCGTCGTGACCGGTGGTTCCAGCGGCATCGGGCGTGATGTCGCTCGTGCGCTCGTCGCCCGGGGTGACAATGTCGTCCTTGGCGGGCGCGACGCCGACAAGCTCGCCGAGGTCGCCGCCGAACTGGCCGCGCCCGAACGGGTGGCCACCGTGGTCGGTGACATCGCCTCGCCCGCAACGGGTTCGGCATACGTGCGTACCGCGCTCGATCGGTTCGGCCGGGTCGACGCGCTGATCAACAGCGCGGGCGTCTTCGGTGCCACGCCGTTCGTCGACGTCACCGAGGACGAACTCGATCGCTACCTCGGCGGCAACCTCAAGGGCACCTATTTCACCACCCAGGCCGTCGTTCGACAGCTGCTCGCCCAGGGTGCGGGCGGCAGCATCGTCAATATCGGCACGGTTCTGATCGACCACGCGCTGGCCGGTCTGCCCGCCTCGGCCGCGCTCATCAGCAAGGGTGGCGTGCACGCGCTCACCACCAGCTTGGCCGCCGAATTCGCCTCCGCCGGAATCCGGGTGAACGCGGTGGCTCCCGGCATCATCCGCACCCCGCTCTTCGGTGACGGCGACGAGCGCGCCTCGGGTGCGCTGGCGCTGCTGAACCGGATCGGCGAGGTCGCCGACACCACCGCGGCCGTGCTGTATCTCACCGACGCCGAGTTCGTCACCGGCCACATCCTGCCCGTCGACGGTGGGTTCATTTCCGGTCGATCCGCCTGAGTCGACGAAAACTGCTCCTACCCAGCGGAGTCGGGTGCGCAGCTGCCCGACCGCCGGTCATCCTGTGAAAGCTGTACCCATCGAAAGGACACGCTCATGCCGTACGTGAACATCAAGGTCACCGACGAAAACGTCACCACGGAACAGAAGTCGCGGCTCATCGAGGGCGTCACCGATCTGCTCTTCGAGGTACTCGGCAAGAACCCCGACAGCACCTACGTCGTGATCGACGAAGTGCCGCTGACGGATTGGGGCGTCGGTGGAGTGAACGTCGCCGAGTATCGCGCCCGTCGAGCCGCCACGGAGTGAGTCGTCGGCACTGTCACCGAGCGAGAGCGCGGGGCCGACTCACAGTGGACCGTCGAACTCGATCGAGGCGTCCAGGGCGAACCAGCCCATGGATGTCAGTTTCGCACCGCGCTTGAAGTAGCTGGGTCCCAGCCACAGACCCGGCTCTATCTCGCGCAACTCGTCGTAGATCCGGTGGGCGGGACCGGGCTTTCCGGCTCGGAGATCGTCGTAGTCCAATCGCACGGCCGCGCGGCCGTCGACCGAGGATGCGCCGACCGTTGCCACGAAGTTCAGCGCCCGCATACCGCCGAGCAGGCGGAAGATGTTGTGCCCGAATGCCATCCCGCCGTCCACGTGACGAAAGGACTTACCGACCCAGAAGTAGGCGGGACGGTCCATCAGCGGTCCGAGCAACCGGGTGCCGGTCGCGGGGAAGGACCGCATCACCAGGTCGCCGGTCAGTCGGCCGAAATCGGATGCTGTCGTCTCCGGCGCCGCGGTGAACAACTCCGTGAACGTGGCGATCCCCTTCGTGGACAGGGCATCGAGGCGGGGACGTTGGTCGGATGGTCGGTGGACCGGCATCAGACCGTTCCCGGACAACGGTGTCGGCTTCATGGGCGGACTCGATTCTGTCGTAACTCGGTCTTCGCATGGTGCCAAGTCGCGGCGCGCCCCGGTGCCGGTTTCGCCGGACCCATGACAGCGGGCCGGGACGCATCACGCGTCCCCGCCCCCAGGCGGGGGAGATTACGACCGGTCGCGCCGGGCGTACGGCGCGATCGCGCCCCGCGCCAGTGCCCGCG
>NZ_JBHXNK010000029.1:0-880 GCF_042719755.1 Nocardia sp. NPDC058519
GACTGGGTCTGGCCCCGTTGCGTAGGCGACGAAGGAGCAAGCAACGGTGCCTGACCGGCGGCCCCTTGGGGCCGCGGACACGCGCGCGCCAGCGCGCCAACAAACACAGCCCCAGTTAGCCCACAACCAACCGAGATTGCCGGCTACTTGCCAGTACCGGCCCAACAGATCCCGCCGCGAATGTACGCTCGCCCAGCGCTCCTGTCGGGGGGAGTCGTGCACGTCGACCATCAGGCCGTCTGTGCAACTGTGAGCAGGGGACATTCGAAATGAATCAGTCAGCGGGGAAAGCAGTTTCGTCAGTGCGTCATGGCCGGACAGTGGCGATCGCGGTGGCGATGCTGGCGGCCGTCACCGGTTGTGCAGCAGAGAGCAGGTCAAGTGCGGAGTCGCCGACACCGACGACGGTGCATGCCGCAACACCGACCAGCACGCCCGCGATCGCACCACCGCCGGCGACCACCGCAGCTGTAGCTCCGACTACCTCCGCCGCAGCGCCGGCGCCGACCGCGATAATGCCCGCGGTGCTCTGCATGAACCTGCAGGAAGCGCAGAACACCATCCAGGCGGCGGGAGTGTTCTTCTCCCGGTCCACGGATGCCAGCGGCCGCGGCCGCGCACAGGTAATGGACCGCAACTGGACCGTTGTCGCCCAGGAACCCGCAGCGGGAGTTCCGATCGGCGAGGGGGAAGCGGTGCTGTCGGTGGTGAAGAACGAAGAACCCAGTCAGTGCTGAGGTGAGACCGGCTGGCCGACCTACGCGAGCTTGTCCTTCGAGGTCATAGCTATTCAGCTCGCGCGCAAACATGCGCGGAAAACAGTGAGGCGGGGGTTACGGGGTAAGCGCGCCTCCCAAGGTGTTGGGGTTTAAGTGGTTGT
>NZ_JBHXNK010000029.1:890-97420 GCF_042719755.1 Nocardia sp. NPDC058519
TTCTCCGGTGGGCCTACCTCCCGGCGGTGGGCGTTGGCTTTCATACATTATCTGCTGGCGCGCAAACTGCCGCGAAAAACTTTGAGGGGGTCTTCCGGGGCAACCCCCGCCTCACTGGGTGTTCGTGTTCAGTTGCTAGTTCTTGCGACCCGGGGACTTCGCACCGGACTTGAAGCCGAGGCCGCCGGGCTTGGCGGTCGGCGGAGCTACCGAGGTGCCGTTGCCGTTGCCGTTGGTCGGCTCGGCTTGGGTGGCCGACTCCGCAGCGGGGGCTTCCGGTTCCGCCGTCGCGGATTCAGCCGGGGCTGCGGGTGCAGGTTCCGCGGCAGGTGCCGGGGTCGCGGCAGGTGCCGCAGCGGTGCCGGGAGCCTTCGGGCCGGGGCGCTTCAAGCCCGACTTCATGGCCAGACCCTTGGCGGGCACCGACGGCTTGGACTCGGCGGGGGCCGAGACCTCGGGGGCGGCAGGAGCTTCCACAGGAGCCGCCTCTGCTGCCGGAGCTGCCGGCGCCTCGGTGGCCGATGTGGTCGGAGCTGCCTTGGCACCCGGCGCCTTCGCCTTGCCCTTCATGCCGAGGCCCTTGACCGGCGTGGCGGCCGGTGCGGGAGCGGCTTCGGCAGCAGGGGTTTCCGCGGCGGGAGCGGCCGGAGCCTTCGCGCCGGGCGCCTTCGCGGCACCCTTCATACCGAGGCCACCACCGGGAGCCTTCGCCCCACCTTTCATGCCCAGGCCCTTGACCGCGGGAGCCGCGGCTTCGGCGGCGGGTGCCGCTTCAGCCGCAGGAGCCTTGGCACCAGGAGCCTTGGCGGCGCCCTTCATACCGAGCCCGCCACCGGGAGCTTTCGCTCCACCCTTCATACCGAGACCCTTGGCCGGAGCGGCCGCGGTGGTTTCGGCAGCGGGGGCAGCTTCAGCGGAGGCCTTCGCACCCGGCGCCTTGGCAGCGCCCTTCATACCGAGCCCACCACCGGGAGCCTTCACGGCACCCTTCATACCCAGACCACCACCGGGAGCCTTGGCAGCACCCTTCATGCCCAGGCCACCACCAGCAGGAGCAGCCTTCGGCGCGGCTGTGGTCGCAGCAGCGACCTCGGCCACCGGCTCCGGCTCCACCTCGGGTTCGGGTTCGGCCTTGGGCTCCTGGACGACAACCAGATTCGCCGACAGCTCAGCAGCATCGATACGAGTGATCGAGTCCAACATCAACTGCGAGACATCGACGACCTCGACACCCTCGCCCTGACCCTGCTCCTGACGCGCGGTCACACCATCGTTGAGCATGACCCGGCAGAACGGGCAACCCGTCGCGATCTTGGTCGGGTTCGTCGACAACGCCTCATCGACCCGGTCGACGTTGATGCGCTTGCCGAGCTGCTCTTCCATCCACATCCGAGCACCACCGGCACCACAGCACATCGAACGTTCGCCGTGGCGGGGCATCTCGATCAGATTCGAACCCGACGCCTCCATCAACTCACGCGGTGCGTCGTAGACCTTGTTGTGCCGGCCCAGATAGCAGGGGTCGTGGTAGGTGATGTTCTGCGAGACCGTCGCGACCGGGACCAGCTGCTTCTGGCGCACGAGCCGGTTCAGCAACTGGGTGTGGTGGACCACCTCGTAGGTGCCACCGACCTGCGGGTACTCGTTGTTGAGCGTGTTGAAGCAATGCGCGCAGGTGACGACGATCTTCTTCTTGGACTGCTCGACACCCTCGAACACCGAGTTGATGACCTCGATGTTCTGCAACGCCAACTGCTGGAACAAGAACTCGTTACCCGCACGCCGTGCCGAGTCGCCGGTGCAGGTCTCTTCCGCACCCAAGACCATGAACTTGGTCCCCGCGGTCGCGAGGAGCTCCGCGACTGCCTTGGTGGTCTTCTTCGCGCGGTCTTCGTAGGCGCCGGCGCAACCGACCCAGAACAGGTACTCGTACCCGTCGAAGCTGTCGGCGTCCTTACCGAAGACCGGGATGTCGAAATCGACTTCCTTGATCCAGTTCAGGCGGTCTTTGGAGTTCTGGCCCCACGGGTTGCCCTTGTTCTCGAGGTTCTTGAACAGACCCGCCAGCTCGGAGGGGAACTCCGACTCGATCAGCACCTGGTAGCGGCGCATATCGATGATGTGGTCGACATGCTCGATATCGACCGGGCACTGCTCGACACACGCACCACAGGTTGTGCACGACCACAACACCTCGGGATCGATGATCCCGCCGATGTCCTCGCCGCCGACCAGCGGACGATCGGCTTCGGCACGAGCGGCCGCGGGGATCTTGGCCAGCGCGGCCTCATCGGGCTTGCCATCGGCGTCGACCAGGCCGACCTCGTCACCACCGGCGTCCTTGCGGCCACCGGCCAGCAGGTACGGGGCGGCGGCGTAACCGTGGTCGCGCAGCGACATGATCAGCAGCTTCGGCGAGAGCGGCTTACCGGTGTTCCAGGCGGGACACTGCGACTGGCAGCGACCGCACTCGGTGCAGGTGGTGAAGTCGAGCCAGCCCTTCCAGGAGAAGTCCTCCATGCGGCCCGCACCCAGGGTGTCGACCTCGGGGTCGACGTTCTCCATGTCGAGAACCTTGCCGTTGGAGATCATCGGCGCGGCCGCACCGAGGGCGACGCTGCCGTCGGCCTCGCGCTTGAAGTAGATGTTGAAGAAGGCCGAGAAGCGGTGCCAGGCCACGCCCCACGTGATGTTTCGGCCGACCAGGTAGAGGAAGGCCATGCCCGACATCAGCTTGACGAACGCGAAGATCGACACCATGGTCGGGCTCGCGGGCAGCAGCTTGGCGATCTGCATGGTGAAGAAGTCGGTGGAGGCGTGCCCGTGCCCGTAGGTGGCGATCTTGCCCGCCTTGACGAAGATCATGCCGAGGCCCTCCATCAAGACGATCGTCTCGATGACATAGGCGGGCGCCATCTTGGAGCCGGTGAAACGCGACAGGCGCGCGGGAATCCGCGGGTGGTTCAGCTGACGGATGATGATCAGCGCGCCGATGCCGATCACGGTGCCGATGCCGAGGATCTCGTCGGTCAGGTGGTAGATCGCCCAGTTGCCGATGATCGGCCAGTGGAACGAGCCGTCGAAGGTCTGGCCGTAGGCCTCGAACCACAGGATCGCGCCGAGGATGAAGCCGGTCATGACCAGCCAGTGCGCCCAGCCGACGGTGCGGAACTTGTTCATCCGCGTATGGGCCGCGACCTCGATGAACATGTTCTTGAACCGTGGGAAGAACGGTCGCCAACGATCGGGGGCCGTCTGGCCGATGGTGATGGCCTTGCCGATGTTCCATGCGCCGCCGATAAACGACGCCCAACAGAACAGGCTGAGCACAGCTCCAATCGTGCCCAACGTGATAGTCAGGGCATTCATGTCGCGACCTTTCTTTCGAGGCAACACGAGGGTCTGAGCGAGGAGACCTCACCCGATTGCTCGTATCGTAACTGCCACTAAGTTACCGGCCAGTAACTACAGCCGTCCACCGTAGGATCGGCTTTTGTGCTCTGACCTTGTTTACTGGGACTTGACCTGTGGTTTGCCTGTGAGCAATATCACAAAATTGTTTGCTACGGGGTTCCCGTAACGCCTGTTGAACACCGTAAACCGTGCGTGAACTGCGGTGAAGCTAAGGTCAGGCTTACTAACCCCACCGAAATTCCTGCTGGTCTCAGGGGATTCGGTCCATTAGGCTCCAGCTGTTCTGCATGCTGTGCCGGTCTTCACACTGCTCGGGGAGAAGTAGGGGACATCTCATAGGGATGCCCTGCTTGACGAGATCTCGCGTGTTGCTCGATCGCACGCCGCACCACACCTGATGGATTGGAACCTGAATGAACTTCCGTAAGACCACTGCGGCTGCCGCGCTGGTTATCGGGGCGATGACCGTTGCCATGGGCACTGCTCATGCCGAAGAGGCACCGCAGGACATCAAGTACTCGGTCAAGCTGGTCGACAAGACTGTCGTCGCCACCGTGAAGAACGGCACCTTCTCGATCGTCGAGCAGGACGGCGAGACCCCCGAAGCGCCCAAGACCAAGATCGCCGAGATCAAGGACACCAGCGGCGCGGTCGTGATCGCCCTGCCGATCGCCTTCTCGATCGGTGGCGCGGAGATCCCGACCAAGACCGAGGTCGTCAAGGACTCCACTGTCCTGGAGCTCACTCCGGAGCGGCCGGCCGGCGTGGCCATCGGCCAGCAGGTTGTCAGCCCGAAGCCGGTCCTGAAGGACATCGCGTCGGCGCAGGAGAACCAGAAGGCGATCAACGACTTCTCCAGCAAGTTCAGCATCGGCACCGCCATCGGTACGTTCGTCGGCACCGCCGTCGGCGCGCTGATCGGCTGCGTCGTCACCATCCCCGTCGGTTGCATCCCCGGTCTGACCGTCGGTGCCGCTGTCGGCGGAATCGTCGGCATGATCGCCATCGGTGGTCCGACCATGGCCGTCACCGGCTGGGAGCTGCTGCAGGTGCTGCAGGCTCCGGACGGCACCACGGTGTGGGCCGACAAGCCGAAGGCTGTCGCGGCCCCGGCTCCTGAGCTCGCTCCGGCCAACTGATAGGGCTTACGCCCCAACGGTTTCTCCGCTAAGGCCCCGCTCCTCTTCGGAGCGGGGCCTTACGCGTTCGGCGACTACGGCCCCTTCAGCAATCGGCGAACCAAGCCTTCACGAACCCCGCCGACTGATAGGTGTAGTCCCACGCCCAGCGGGCCGGCGAGAGATGTGGTTCGGGGTCGGCGAACAGCAACTCGCCGTCCCAGCATTCTCCGAGGATGTAGCGGGCGCGGGAGATGTGCGGGGTGAAGGTGACCACGATGACCCGGTCCCAACCGGCACCGAGGCGCGCCAGTTCGCGGCCTTCGCCGAGAGTGGTGCGGGGGTCGGGGTCGAAACAGATGACCTCGAAGCTGTAGCCCCCGTGGCAGATCCGATTCACCATCGGGCTGTGGTCGTAGGGGTTGGAGATCAGGACGCGGGGCGCGTACCCCTGCGCGGCCAGCCGCAGACCGAGTTGTTCGCGGCCGTCGTGCGCCCCACCGAGGACGAGAATCGCGTCGGCGGTCTGCGGGGTATCCGTGCGCGGCCGCACGTACACCGGCCACAGCGCGACCACCGCGATCAACACCACGACCAGCAATCCACCCGTGGCGACCAGGACCCGACGCACAGTCAATGCTCCATCCGCGATATTCGTGCGATTCTCGCCGGTGCAGGCCGACGATCCGAACCGTGCACCGACCAGCTATCGTATTCCCGCAGGTGAGAGCCCCGCACGCCGATCACCTCAGCCAGCGTTTCCCCCTGTACACCAGATGTTGCGCCCCCTCTTGCCTCGCTGACGCGGCGTAGCCACGCGCGCCGCTTACCAACAGAAGTATGCGATGCACAGTCTTCGGAACGGGGTACCTCGGAGCCACGCATGCAGCGTGTATGGCCGAGTTGGGACACGACGTGGTCGGGGTGGACGTCGATCCCGGCAAGGTGGCCAAGCTGGCCGATGGTGTGGTGCCGTTCTACGAGCCGGGACTAGAGGAAGTGCTGCAGCGCAACCTCGCCGCCGGCCGCCTGCGGTTCACCACCGACTACTCCGACGCCGCGGCCCACGCCGACGTCCACTTCCTCGGCGTCGGAACACCGCAGAAGAAGGGCGAGTACGGCGCCGATCTGAAATACGTTCACGCGGTGGTCGACACGCTCGCCCCGATGCTGGAACGCCCGGCGATGATCGTCGGCAAGTCCACGGTGCCGGTGGGAACCGCCGCCGCCCTCGGCATTCGGGCCCGCGAGCAGGCGAATGTCGAGGTGGAGGTCGCCTGGAACCCCGAGTTCCTGCGCGAGGGTTTCGCGGTGCAGGACACCCTGCGCCCCGACCGCCTCGTCCTCGGTCTCGACCATGCCCGCGAACGTTCGTCCTGGGTCGAACAGCACATCCGCGAGATCTACGCCGACCTCATCGCCGCCGAGATCCCCTTCCTGCTCACCGACCTGGCCACCGCCGAGTTGGTGAAGGTCTCGGCGAATGCCTTTCTGGCGACCAAGATCTCGTTCATCAACGCCGTCTCGGAGGTCTGTGAGGCCACCGGCGCCGACGTCACCATGCTGGCCGACGCGCTCGGCTACGACGCCCGCATCGGCCGCCGCTTCCTCAATGCCGGACTGGGTTTCGGTGGCGGCTGCTTACCCAAGGACATCCGCGCCTTCATGGCCCGCTCGGGCGAACTCGGCGCCGATCACGCCGTCGCGTTCCTGCGCGAGGTCGACAACATCAATATGCGCCGCCGCACCAAGGTCGTCGACATGGCCGCCCGCGCCTGCGGTGGTTCCCTGCTCGGCGCGAATGTGGCGGTCCTCGGCGCGGCCTTCAAGCCCGAATCCGACGATGTGCGCGATTCGCCCGCCCTGAATGTGGCGGGCATGATCCAGCTGCACGGCGCCGTCGTCACCGTGTACGACCCCAAAGCAGTGGAGAATTCGCGCCGCGTGTTCCCCACGCTGAACTACGCCACCTCGGTCTCGGAGGCCTGTGATCGCGCCGATGTGGTGCTGGTACTTACCGAATGGAACGAATTCACCGCATTGACTCCGGCCGACCTGGACCCGGTGGTACGTTCCCGTTCGATCATCGACGGTCGCAACTGCTTGGACAGCACCGCCTGGCGTCAAGCCGGGTGGGTGTACGCCGGACTCGGGACCCCGTAGAGTAGCGAGCCAAGCGGGGGCTGGGCGAATTTCGTGCAGCACGGACGAGATGGGCAGCGGATGAGTTCGGTTCTGGGAGTATCGGTGGGGGCCGGGACGGTGCGCCTCGCGCGTCCGCAGCACGGCGGCCCGCACGGTTCGGTCCCGGCGTATTCATTCGAGCTGCAATCCATCTCGATGCCCGAACAGCGGGCCGAGGAGTTCGCCGCCGACGCGATCGCCGCCACGCTGGCCGCCACGCCGGAGGTCGTCGCCACCACCATCACCTTCCGCAGCGATCCGCAGGCCAGGGCGGTCCGCGCCGCGATGGCCAGGCGCCAGCTCACCAACTACCAGCTCGTTCCCGAAGCCGTTGCCGCCGTGCACTTCGCCCACGCCACCAGCGATATGCGCGAAGTGTCCACGCTGGCCGTATACGACCTGGGCAGTTCGGGTCTCACGGTGAGCGTGATCAACGCCCGCACCAGCGATGTGTACCAGTGCGAGCGGATCAGCGACATCAGCGGCGACTACCTGGATTCGCTGATCAGGGAGCAGCAGATCGCCTCGGGCCGGATCGCGCATCCGGCCGACCCGGCGGGCCTGGCCGCACTCGACGCGCTGTGCCGGGCCGCCAAGGAGCAGCTGTCCAACAGCAATGCGGTGGCGCTACCCAGCGAACAGGGCCTGGTGCTGCTCACGCAGGAGAATTTCGAAGCGCTGATGATGCTGGCGATCGAGTCGTCGGCCCGGATGACCCGCGATGTCATCATCCGCGCGCAACATCCGGTGCAGGCGGTGATGGTTCTCGGTGGTGGCGCCCGGATTCCGTTGATCGCGCGCGTGCTCGAGCGCACGATCGGCGTGCCGGTGATCGTGCCCGCCGAGCCGGAGACCGCGCTGGCCCGCGGTGCCGCGTTGCTCGCCCGGCCCGCCCAGGTCCAGCAGGCGCCCGTCGCCCCGGCACCGATCCCGATGGGCGAACACGACGACACGACCCCCGCCTGGCTCACCGCACCCACCCGCGGCCGCCGTCCGCTCAGCGCGCTCACCAATCGCGCTCATTCCCGCCGGGAACTGAATGTGGCGGTGCTGACGGTGAGTTCGCTGGTGGTCGTCGCCGCGATCGGCCTCGGCCTCGGCTACGGCCCCGAAGTGCTCGAGCGCGGTTCGTCGAGTGACGGTTCGCAAGCCGTCCCCGCGTCGACCCCGCCACGCCCCAGCGTCGTCGGCCCGTCGACGGCTCCGGTCGCGACCACCGAGGCCCAGCACGAAACCGTGGCCGCGCCACCGGTGAATCCGCGGCAAGCGGAGGTAACCACCACCGCGCCGCCCGCCCAGGGCCCCAACACCTTCACCGTGGTCCCTGGGCTCCCCCCGGTCGTCCTGCCGACCCTGCCCCCGGTTGTCCTGCCCGGCTTCCCACCCGCCGGTCAGTAACCGCTCGATTCGAAGACCTGCCCGGTTCAGTTCCGGGCGTGTCTGGCGCGCGCGGGCACCACAGCTGCCTGCTTCGACCCGAAGGGCCGTGCCAGCATCACCGCGATCGCCGTCGTCAACGGCACCGACAACGCCAGCGCGATGCCACCCACCGCCGATCGCGTGATCTCGATGGCCACCGCGTCACCCGTCAGCACATCGGTGATCGAGCGCCCCGCCACGCTGAACAGCAGCAGCAACGGCAGCGCCCCACCGGCATAGGCGAGCACGAGCGTGTAGACGGTGCTGGCGATGTGGTCGCGCCCGACCCGCATGGCCGCGGTGAAGATCTCCCGCCGCGTCGCGCCTTCGTCGAGCGCGGCGAGTTCGAAGGCCGCCGAAGCCTGGGTGATGGTCACGTCGTTGAGCACACCGAGCGAGCCGATGATGAACCCCGCCAGCAGCAACCCGGTGATGCTCACGTGCTGGATGTAGGTCGCCACGTTGGTGTTCTGTTCCTCGGACAACCCCGTGAGATGGGTGGCCTCGATAGCCAGCCACGACAGCACCGCGGCCACCACCATCGACGCGAGCGTCCCGAGCAGCGCCGAACTGGTCCGCAGATTCACTCCGTGCGCGAGGTACAGCACCACGTAGAGAATCAGCGCCCCCGACACCAGCGCGACCGGAATCGCCGACTTCCCGTCGAGCAGCGCGGGCAGCAGGAACATCACCACCACACCGAACGCGAAGCACAACCCGACGAGTGCCCGGAACCCTCGCCACCGCGCGACCACACAGATCACCACGACGAACGCGAGCACGATCAAGGCCAACGGCAGCCCGCGCGAGTAGTCCTCGAACGCGTACATGGTGACCCCCGCCGGATCAGCGGCCCGCACCACCCGAATGTTGTCGCCCGCCCGCAGATCGGGCTGCCCCGGCCCCGGCGCGATCTCGAACAGCGTCTTCTTACCCTCGTCGGGCCCCGACCTGAGCTCGATGATGCTGCGCTGACACGTGTAGGAGGCGGTCCGCGGCGGTTGCGGCGTGTCCGCGAACACCTTCCCGTTCGACGGACTCCCGCAGGGACCGATGTCCTGCATGACAACGGTTCCGGCCTCGGTCTGCACCGCCTCACCGGTCATGGTCTGCATCGGCAACGGAATCTCGACGTGCTGCGCACTCGGCCACAAGATCACCGTCGCGACCAGCACCACCGCCCCGATGATCGCCAACAACCCGACAACGACCTTGGCTGCGGTGTCACTGATGGCAATCGGCCCGGAATGGTCGTGATGGTGATGATGATGCTCGCTCACGGCCCGAAGCTTAAAGGACTTCGTTTTCAATAACACCCCCGCAACACCAGATCTCGCAAGAACATGGGTAACTCCCCGGGAACGAGCAAACTGGGCCCACATCAGAACCCCCGCCACATACAAAAACCTCCCCGGGTCTAGGTCTGGCCTAGACCCGGGGAGGCGGGTTTGTGGGCGGCGGAGAGCAGGGGGGTGTCTCCGCCGCCGGAGGCAGGCGCCCAGGGGGGTAGGCGCGCGTACCTAAGGCTCTCGGTTGTCCAGGGGGGGTAGACAACCGGGCCAGGGCGCCGAAGCGCCGAGGTCTACTGTACACAAAAGATGGACTTTTGCACTAGTAGATCTTCAAAACATCCAACATTCCGAACTCTCAGTCTGTTTTATCTGCCATACCAAGATGGACATCCTGACGAGAGTCCCTAAACTCACTGGTCAAAGCCCTGACAAGTGAGCTCCGACTGTAGCTCTACTGTCGGTAGCTGGCGAGGAAGTTGCCGAACCGCTCGATCGCCACGGCCAGATCGCGCGCCCACGGCAGGGTCACGATCCGCAGATGGTCGTTCGCCGGCCAGTTGAAGCCGGTCCCCTGCACCATCAAGATCTTCTCCTGCAGCAGCAGATCCAGCACGAGCTTTCCGTCGTCGTGGATCTCGTGCACGTTCGGGTCAAGCCGAGGGAACGCGTACAGCGCGCCACGCGGCTTCACGCACGACACACCGGGGATCATGTTGAGCCGCTCCCACGCCACATCGCGCTGCTCGAGCAGCCGCCCACCGGGCAGGATCAGATCCTCGATGCTCTGATGTCCGCCGAGCGCCACCTGAATGGCGTGCTGAGCGGGCACGTTCGGGCACAGTCGCGAGGATGCGAGCAGATCGATGCCCTCGAGGAAACCGGCCGCGTGCTCCTTCGGCCCGGTGATCGCGAGCCAGCCCGAGCGGTAACCGGCCACCCGATACGCCTTCGACAGCCCGTTGAACGTCAGGCACAGCAGGTCGGGGGCGAGCGAGGCCAGCGAGATGTGCTTGGCGTCGTCGTAGAGGATCTTGTCGTAGATCTCGTCGGCCAGCAGCAGCAACCGATGCTTGCGCGCCAGGTCGACGATCTGCTGCAACACCTCCGCCGAGTACACCGCACCCGTCGGATTGTTCGGGTTGATCACCAGCAGGGCCTTGGTCTTGTCGGTGATCTTGGATTCGATATCGGCGATATCGGGCTGCCAGCCGTTCTCCTCGTCGCACAGGTAGTGCACCGGAGTACCGCCGGCCAGGCTGGTCATGGCCGTCCACAGCGGGTAGTCGGGCGCCGGGATCAGCACCTCGTCGCCGTTGTCGAGCAGGGCCTGCATGGTGACGGTGATCAGCTCGGACACTCCGTTGCCGAGGTAGACGTCGTCCACATCGAGCTCGGGGAAGCCCGGCACCAGCTCGTAGCGGGTCACGATCGCGCGCCGCGCCGACAGGATGCCCTTGGACTCGGAGTACCCCTGGGCATACGGCAGGGCGGCGATGATGTCGCGCATGATCACATCGGGCGCCTCGAAGCCGAAGGGGGCCGGGTTGCCGATGTTGAGCTTGAGAATGCGGTGGCCCTCGGCCTCCAGGCGTGCTGCCTGTGCGTGAACCGGCCCACGGATCTCGTAGACCACGTTCTGCAGTTTGGTCGACTGCTCGAGAACGCGCGGGGGCACATGCGGCAATTGAGGACTCACCGGTCCCATGTTGCCATCCTGTGCAACCTTATTTGGGCGCGCGGTCGCCTTGTGCCCTGGTGACAGCCCTCTACGGTCGCGGGTGGGTGGCCAAGGCCGCGGTCGCGACACAGAATTCTTCGATGCGTTCGTCGAGGCCGCGTGCTTCCACCGCGTCCCGATAGGTCGGGGCGGCGATGCGGCGGCGCAGGCCAACGAGGCGTTCGCTCAGCTGGGCGATGCGCTTGTCCTCGGGGAGGTCGAGGACCGGGCGCAGGGCGTCGGCGGCGCCGTCGATGCTGCCGTTGATGAGGTGCGCGGCCGCGTTGTCGACGCGGGCCAGCGATTCGGCGCCGTAGGAGCGTTGTAACGGTGGACCGCTCGAGTAGAGGGTGATGGCGCGTTCGGTGGCGGCCAGTGCCTGTTCGGCGCGGCCGAGCTGGATGCAGGTGGCGCCCGCGTAGTAGGCGGCCTTGGGCGGGCCGAAACCGAACACCCCGCCGATCTCGTCGTGTAGTTCGTCGCGGCGGTCACCGGCCGCCACCTCGGCCGCGCGCAGGCACCGGTCGGTCTCGGCGTCGCTGCCGAGTCGCGCCCACACTCTTGCCTCGATATTGAGCAGCCGCACCCGGCCGAGTCCCGGTCCCGCGAATTCCTGTCCGCTGCGCGCCAATTGGACGGCGTTGCGCGGCCGGTCGGACCAGTTCTCGATCAGCGCGTGCATGCCGCGCGTCCACGCGCGCAATCCGTTGTGCCCACTCAGCTCCGCGTAAGCCCAAGCGGCCCTGATCTGTTCGCCTGCGGCATCGAGATAGCCCAGGTCGGTACTCGCGTTGGCCAGCAGCCCCGACAACGTCCCGGCCAGCAGGTAGAGGTGGCTGGTGTCGACCGGCTTCTGCTGCCCGTCGAGTAGTCGATACACCCGCCTGCGCACCCGCAGCATCTCCACCATCATCGGTGCGGGTGCGGCATGGACGTATTCGTTGGCGATGCGCCGGACGTCGGCGTCGAGCTGGGCCAACGTCGTTGCCCCCACGTTGGTGCCCTCCGCGGCGGCCGCGTGTTCGCTGGCCTCGTGCGCAGCCGCCATGATCAACTCCCTCTCCGACAACACCTCGGGCACAGCACCTTTGACAGTTCCCGCATCGACGAACGCGAGCAGGTCAGCATCACCCGCGGGCGCCAGCAGGGTCGAGAATCGCGCGCGCACAACATCATCGGACCGGGCCAGTGACGTATCGAGCGCGGCCTGATTCACCGGACGTGGGCGCACCCGCACCCCGCCGGCTTCCCATTTCGACACCAGCCGTTCGTGCACACCGAGATGAGCCGCGAACTCCCGGATGCTCATTCGTTTGGCATCGCGAAGAGCTCTGGCCTCTCTCCCTGTCCACTCCCCGACCACGGCGTCACCTCATCCGACGGACAACTCCCTCCAGAGTACGAGCGTGACAGTGAGACACACCACAAGTTCGCGGAATCGGTTGCCAGAGGCAGTGAAAGGGCGGTGCGGGGCAGTGGTCACGCGCGCTCGCATGCGCGATTCTGGAAGCGTGGAAGCCAGAACTGTCGACGACTGGGTGCGTTGTTACCAGCGTGAATTCCGGCTGCCCGTCCGCGAGCGCGGCGGCTTTGTGATGCTGCCGATCACCGACCGGCTCTGCGTGGTGCATCTCCCGACCACGCGCGCCGAGAAGGTGCTCACGGCGCTACGCGAGCAACGCTGCGAGGGTCCGGTGCTGGCACGCCAGATCCGCTGGAGCGTGCTCGCCGTACCCGACGCCAGGCCCTCCGAGGAAGAGGCCGCCGAGCTCGCGGGGCTCGATATCGATATCCCCGGCACCGGCAGCGCCGTGATGCTGCCGACCAATCTGGGCCGCTGGAGCCGCGAGGGCTGTCACTGGGTGCGCCCGCCCACCGGCGGCGGCGACACCCTGCCCGCGCTGTCGCTGGTGCTGAGTCTCGCCGTGGCGTCAGGCCCTCAGCGGGTCTCGACCGCGCTCAGAGAATCGGGTGATAGGGGAAAGTTGAGGTACGACCGCGACGGCGTCGGCCCCCGCTGACCCTGATACTTCGACCCCGCTTTGGCGCTGCCGTACGGATGCTCGGCCGGGCTGGACAACCGGATCAGGCACAGCTGCCCGATCTTCATCCCCGGCCACAGCGTGATCGGCAGATTCGCCACGTTCGACAGCTCCAGGGTGATGTGCCCACTGAACCCCGGATCGATGAATCCCGCCGTCGAATGCGTGAGCAGCCCGAGTCGCCCCAGACTCGACTTGCCCTCCAGCCGCCCCGCCAGATCGTCGGGCAGCGAGCACACCTCGAGCGTGGACCCGAGCACGAACTCCCCCGGGTGCAGCACGAACGGCTCCCCCGGCTTCGGCTCCACCAGGCTGGTCAGCTCGTCCTGCTGCTGCGCCGGATCGATATGGGTGTAGCGACTGTTGTCGAACACCCGGAACAGCCCGTCGAGGCGCACGTCGATGCTCGACGGCTGAACCATCGACTCGAGCATCGGTTCGACGCCGAGACGCCCAGCGGCGATCTCGGCCCTGATGTCACGATCGGAGAGCAGCACCGGCCCAGTGTAGACGCTGCCGAATCCGCACAACGCCGTGCGCGCGACCCAGCAAGACCCGAACATTTGGGGCATCGAAAGGGCTCTGATCTGGGAATTCGGTCCCACCAACGAAACTCTGAACCACTAGAGTTTCACTAGGTGCCACGGTGGGACCGAAAGGATGCCCGCAGAGAATGAAAAAGATCGGATCGGGCCTTGCCGTTCTGTGCGCGTTGACGGGGCCGGGCCTGTTCGCGGCTTCCGCATCCGCGACCGTCGAAGACATCTACGTCACCGGTCCGTCCACCCCCGGACAGCCGTACTCCCGAGCCTGCAACTACGTAGGCGCGCAGTGCGAGATCGTCGCGCGCCTCATCGGCGCCGACAATCAGGATCCAGTGGTCATCACGATCAACGGAACCGACCTCGGCGCCCCACGCTACGCCCGCTACACCAACCGCTCCGCGGCTTTCATCGAGTGGCGCGCACCCGCCCTCGGCACCTACACCGTCATCGCCGAACAGGGAACCTCGACATCGACACTCGTCATCAACATCACCGAGGCATCCTCCGGCACCGGTTCGGCACTGCTGCCCTCCGGTTCGGCAGGCTGATCGGCACCACACACCCGCAGTCGAACCGAGCTCGGCGCCCATCGCGATCGAGCAGTGTTTCCTGGCAAGCCCGACGCAACGTCTGCTACAGTCGCGATTGGCACTGGTGGTACACCGCTGGCGCAGTTCGCCGATGTAGTTCAATGGTAGAACTTCTGCTTCCCAAGCAGATGGCGCGGGTTCGATTCCCGTCATCGGCTCAACAACGAAACCCCCCAGGTCATCCGGGGGGTTTCGTCGTTTTAGTTGATCTTGCCCGAGCGCTCGAGAAGAGCCTTCGTGCCCCGTACGCGCCCCAGAGCTGCCATTTAGGAACTGGATCGGCCGTCACGGAAGTCCTTCGCCATCTGCGAAAGATCGTCAGCGATGCGACGTTCGGCGTCGTCGGTCGCCCGTCGCTAGATCAGAGCAGACGCCGGCGCGGTTAGCCCAGGACCCCGGCGGCTGTGAGGTACTCGATCACCGCAGGTTGGTCGGCATCGAGAAACTCGAAGAATTCGCCGGTGAGTGCGCCTCGGTCGGCCGCCTCGCACAGCGCCTCGAGGTGTTCGGAATCGGTGACGGTCTCCTCGGGGTCGTCATTCTCGTCGTCGGGAATCCATCCGGCTTCGTCAGCGAGCACGTCGATCTCGCTGCCATAGCGGACGGGGTCAGCGGTGTTTTGCAGCCCCGAGACCGCGCCATCGTCACCCACGATCTCCGACCAATTCCACCCGCTGCCATCCCACCAGCGAACGAAGGTCACCTCCGAGTCGTGGTCGATACGTGCATGGTCACTGGTCAGGTCGGCGGACCGCACCCACGGAGGCGCATCGGCCAGTGGGTCGTATGCCTGCTGCCAGAACGAACTGTCCTCGTCGTGGCCGAACAAGATCGCTCGGGAATCCGGGTATCGGATTATGGTGAACCAGTTCCCCGCACCGTCCTCGCTGGAGATCCGCCCGTCGCGCACTCCATCCAGGGAATCAGCGAGATCGCTCGAGCCGTCGAAAGCGGCGGCGCTGAGCGCCTCGCTTACTGCGATACGGGCCCAAAGCACGTCTGGTCCAGGCCAGTCCATTGTCATGCGACGAAACCTAACACCGCCCGCTGACAAATCAGCGTCGTGATCATGCAACCGCAGATCCGGCCGTCCTCACTTCCGGCCGAGAGCGTGGCAGCCGGAAGGTTCACGCGTGCAACCGGTTTCATCTCCGATGGACACCTCCTTCGAAATCCCCGGCTGTCACGCTCTAGACCACATGGGCCTGTGTGCAACCCACCCCAGCGCCGGTCGCCGAGAACATGCGACAAGCGGCATGAGCGGACGTTCCGAGGCAGGCAACGGTCGGACATAGTTGGAGGTATGAGGACCAACAGGCTCAGTGGATGGACCGAGGATTTCCACGAGATGCCTTGGAGTGAGGTCGCACGCTGGTATCAGGGGTTGTCCGATCGGCATCCCCCTATGCAGCACCTGACCGACATCGTGGACAGTGTCGTGCGCTCCGGCCGTGATCAGGACTTGGCGGCGACGATGTCGATGCACGATCTGATTGTCACGACCCGGCCGGTGTCCGAAGGACCGATCGAGGAGGTCGTCGTCCGCGCCCCGGGATCGCTTGTCCCGGTGGCCGACGGCACCGTGGTCATCGAGTGTCTCTCGGATTTCCACCCCGGCCAGATCGTGGGCTCGGTCGACGAGGCTGTCCCACTGTTCTGGCAGTGCGTCGCCACAGTCTTCGGCATCGTGCCGCCCTCGACCGAATAGGTTGGTCGGTTCAGCCGGTGTGCAGGGTGCGGAACTTGCTGCCGTGGAATACCAGTGGGTCGATGTCCTCGCGGGCGGCTACGCGGTTTACGCGCAGGATTACTACTAGGTGGTCGCCTGCGGTGACCTGGGTTTCCGGGACTCCTTCGATCCAGGCTGTGGCGCCGTCGATGAATACCGCCTCGCCGGTGCCGCGGTGGAGGGCGGTTTCGCGGAAGCGGTCGCCGTTGCGGGCGCCGAGTGCTTTGGCCGCGGCTTGCTGGTCGGTGCCTAGCAGGCTCAGGCCGAGGTGACCCGCGCTTGCCAGTTTCGGCCAGGTCGACGAGGAGTTCTGTACGCAGAACGAGACGAGCGGTGGGTCGAGGGAGACGGGTACGAAAGTGCTCACCGCCAAACCGTGTGGGGTGCCGTCGATCTCGGCGCACACGGCGACCACGCCGCTGGGGAAGTTGGCGAAGGCGCGGCGCAGGCCGTTGCCGTCGGCGGGAAAGTCCAAGAGCTCATGCATGATTCGTTGCCTCCACCGGCCGGACGGCCGGGTCTGTCAGTGCCGCGACGACGGGTCCCCATCGCCGCGCGTATTCCTCGATGACGCCGTCCTCGCCGAAGGTCCGGTCGGAAAGGTAGAGCCCTGGCAGCGCGGCGGTGCCGCCGATCTCCACCAGGACGGGCTTGAGCAGCAGGTCGGGTGCGAGCGCGTGGGCCGGACCCGCGCCGAGCATCACCGGCACCGTCACCACACCGGCCAGCCCGGTACCGCCGTCGAACTGTTCGAGGAACAGTTTCAGCAGTCCGGTGTAGGTGGCCTTGAAGGTCGGGCTGGCGAACACGACGAGCTCGGAGGACGCGACGGTGCGCGCGGCCGCCGTCACCGCCGGGTCGCCCCAGCCGAGCAGGCCGGGCCCGAGGGTGACCAGGTCGATCACCGCGGGCTCGGTGTCGGGACGCAGTGCCCGCGCGACCCGCACGGCCGCGGCGAGGGTGCGCGATGCGGGTTTCGGGTTACCGACGACGACCGTCACTGTCATGGGATGTCCTTGTCTCGCGTGGTGGTTCTAGATGACGCCGTGCAGCGGCGGCGGCCGGTTGTGCAGAACGGCCCGCCCGATGTGCTGGTACTTCCAGCGAACGGGGTCGTGCAGCGTGTGGGTGCGCGCGTTGCGCCAGAAGTGGTCGAGCCGGTGTTCGGCCGCGGCGCTGCGGGTGCCGCCCACTTCGAATATCGCCGCGGATACCTCGTTCGCAGCACGGTCGGCGAGGATCTTGGCCGTCGCGACCGCGATCGACGCCTGCGCGCCGTCGCCTTCGAGAGAGGCCACCGAATGCGCGTTCTCCGCTACCGCTTGGGCAGCCACCGCACCCGGCCGGACCGCCGCGTCCACCGCCGCACCCGCGACGATCAGCGTCGATTCGGCAGCCGCGACGGCGACAGCCAATTCCCCGAACCGTTGCGCGACCAGCGGATCGTCAGCCGCATGCGCGACCTCGGCCTCGAACCACGGCCGACTGCGCGTGCGCACGAACTCGGCCGCCGCCTCCAGCGCACCGCGCGCGATACCCGCGTCGATCGCGGCGTGCAGGAGCTGCGCGAACGCCCCGTACCCGGTCGGTGCGTTCACCGCGGACGTCCGCGAGACCAGCTGCTCGAGCCCGACAACAACCCCGGCGAACTCGACCGTCCCGCTCCCGGTTGTCCGCTGCCCCAGCGCATCCCAGTCGTCGATGATCCGCACCCCCGGCTCGAGCGCGGGCACGAAAGCCACATACTCGCCGGGCTTCAGCCCCGAAATACCCTGCGGGTCATCGAGTCTGGTCAATACCGCGAGCACGTCGGCGAACAGCGACCCCGTGCAGTAGTACTTCGTCCCCTCGACCACAAACCGCCGAGCCCCGATACCCGCTGAACCGGCATCGGTCTGCGACGGCACGACGTGCTCGCGCTCGCCGTTGCCTACGCTCGCATCGTCGACCAGCCGCAGTACCGTCGAGATCTCGGCAACCGTCGCCCCACCACGTTCGGACTGCGCGTTGGCGATCCGCGCCCCCGCCAGCACCTTGCCGAAGTAGTCCCGGCGCTGAGCCCGAGTTCCCGCCAGCCGCAACAGGTTCAGATACACGAAGTGACTGTGCGGCACCTGCGCGATGTTCGGATCGGCCGCGGCCAGGATCCGCACCACCTCGGCGACCACGCTCGGCGGCAGATCGGCCCCACCGAACTCGGCAGGCACCGTGATCGCGAGCAACCCACTGGCCGAGAGCTGATCCAGCTCCTCATGCGGCAGCCGACGCGAGAAATCACGCTCGGCGGCACCCGCGGCGAACACCTCGGCCAGCTCGGCCGCGATCCGCACCGCCTGGCCCGCCGTGGCGATCCGCTCAGCGGTCACCACCGTCATCAGCGTCCCGCCGCGACCGGCGTCGCGGCGGCCTCCAGTTCACGCACCAGCGGCAGCACCTTGGCACCGAAGTACTCGACCTCTTCCTGGAAGTGCAGGAACCCGGCCAGGATCAGGTCGACGCCGAGCGCCCGGTAGGCCACGATCCGCTCGGCGATCTGCTCGGGCGTGCCGATCAGCCCGGTCCGGAACCCGTCGTTGTACTGGACCAGATCCTCGAACGTGGAGTCGGCCCACATGCCCTTGCGGTCACCGGTGGACGCGCCTGCCTGCTGCACCGCGTCGCGGAACCCTTGCACCGCGGGCTTGTTCGCCTTCTCGACGATCTCGCGCAGGGTGTCGCGCGCTTCCTTCTCGGTATCGCGGGCGATGATGAACCCGTTGAGCCCGAACTTCACCTCACGGTCGTTGGCCCTGGCGACCTCGCGCAGATCGTCCAATTGCTCTGTGACGCCGTCGAAGTCCTTACCGTTGGAGAAGTACCAGTCCGCATGTCGACCACCGTTGCGCCGAGCCGCCGTCGAGTTACCACCTTGGAACAGTTCAGGATTGGGACGCTCGGGAGTATTGAGCGGCTTCGGCTTCAACGTGAAGTCACGGATGCGGTAGAAGTCGCCGCCGTAGTTCACCGCGTCCTCGGTCCAGATCTTGCGGATCACCTCGAGGAACTCGGCGCTGCGCCGGTACCGCTCATCGTGTTCGAGCCACGGCTCGCCCAGCGCCTTGAACTCACCGGCGAACCACCCCGACACCACGTTGATCGCGAACCGGCCGCCGGACAGGTGGTCGGCCGTGGCACCGAACTTGGCCAGCACCGCCGGATGCCACAGCCCGGGATGGATGGCGGCGATCACCTTGAGCCGCTCGGTCGCGGCGAGCAGCGCGAGGCTGAACGAGGTCGACTCGTGCTGGAACTCCGCGCCGTAGGAGGCGGTGTAGCGCACCTGGGTGAGCGCGTAGTCGAAACCGTTGCGCTCCGCGGTCTGGGCGAGCTTGGAGTTGTAGTCGAAATCCCAGCTGGTGCGCTGCTCGATATCGCTGGTCACCAGCCCACCACTGACGTTGGGTACCCAGTAGGCGAACGAGACCTCGTCGGCGATTCTCTCCGTGGTCACGGCAGTTCCTCCTCGTCGTCGGCTGTTCCAGTGCAACACCGGCAGCCGACCCCGACGAGGGTTTGAATCGGCGCGATCGATACGCGCTCGGGTCAGCTCCCCACGCGCACGCAATCGGCCGCGATCTTCGACTGCGCCGCGCTCACCTTGGCCGCGTCGCCCTCGCCGAGCAGCTTGGCCGGATCGTCGGACTGCGCGTTCGACACCATCACCCGCAACCCGTCCTGCGACATCCCGGAGTCGAAGAACACCTTCGCCGCGCAATCGGCCAGCGCGGGATTCTTCAACCCCTTGTCCTGCAACGACTTCGACAGCTCGGCCTGAGTCACCGCAGGTGCTTCGTCGCCACTGCCGCAGGCCGACAGCACCGGCAGCGCGAGCAGTGCCGCAGCCATCAGACAGATCCGCATTCGGTGAGTCCTCTCGATCGTCACGCATCGAGCGACGCGCGATGCGTTCGGATCATGCCGCACCATCGTCCGTGTGGCCACCCACTCGAACTGACTCACGAGTAAGATAGGCGCATGGGAGACAACATCACCGTCCGATTCGACGACAATCGCGCCTATGTCGAACTGAACAGGCCCGGCAAACACAACGGGCTCACCCTGGAAATGCTCCGCGATCTTGTTGACGCGGCCCGAAAAGTGGCCGACCACAAGACAACCCGCGCCGTCATCATTACCGGAAACGGCCCGAGTTTCAGTAGCGGACTCGATATCGCCGCCGCCACTCGCAATCCGGTGGCTATCGTCAAAGAATTCCTCCCGCGACCATTGCGCGGCACCAATACCTTCCAGGAAGCCTGCTGGGCCTGGCGCCGCCTCGACGTCCCGGTGATCGCCGCCGTCCACGGACGCTGCTTCGGCGGCGGCCTCCAGATCGCACTGGCCGCCGACTTCCGGATCGCCGCCCCCACAGCCGAATTCTCGGTGATGGAAACCGCCCACGGCCTGATTCCCGATATGACAGGCCCTGCCACATTGTCACAGCTCATCGGCATCGACCAGGCCAAGCTGCTGGCGATGACCGCCGACTCGATCGACGCCGATTACGCGCTCCGGATCGGCCTGATCACCGACGTCGCCGACGACCCGGTGAAGGCCGCGCAGGCGCTCGCCGACCGCGTCACCGCCCGCGACCGCGACGCCGTGGCGGCCGCCAAACACCTGTTCGACCGCTCGTGGCAGCGCGGTTCCCGCGCCACCTTCGCCGCCGAGCGAATGGCTCAACTGCCATTGCTCCTGCGTAAGGCCATGAGTAGTAGCGACTGACAAGCAATCCACCGGGAATTCATGCCGACTACCGAAGGTATGTACCGCACATCACTGTTAGCGGCTGTTAGCATCGCTTCGATTCGCTGACCAGTCGAAGAGTGGTACGTGACGGCAAGCCTGGAACGTGCCTGGATTTCGGCCTGACCCGGAGGCTCGAACACCTGTGAACAAGACCGGCTCTGCCCTGTTGTCCGCACTCACAGGTATTACGGCCTTGCTGGTGAGCGCGGCGCCGCCCGCCGTGGCGAACCCGAACGCCATCAACCCGATTCCCGTTCTCAACGGCACCTATGGCCTGCCCGTCCTGCACGGGCGCACCCAGGCGGTGTTCCAGGTCACCGGCATGGCCAGCCCCAACAACACCCAGAACTACAACGTGCTCGGCACCGACCTGGGCATCATGTGGGACAACGGGCGCGGCGAGATGCTCACCGCCTTCGGCGACACCGCGGGCCTCGGCTTCCCCAACCTGCTCGCGGGCAGTACCTGGGCGTGGCGCTCCAACATCCTGGTCCGCAGCCATGACCAGAACCCGTCCGACGGGATCATGTTCGACAGCGTCGTGCGCGATGTCATCGGCCAGGCGCGCGACCTGATCCCCAGCCCCAAGATCCCCTTCCTGGAGATCAGCCGTATCCCCACCGCGGGCATCTCGGCCAACGGCGTGCAGTACATGTCGCTGATGTCGGTGAAGACCTGGGACGCGCCAGGTGAGTGGACCACCAGCTTCTCCGGCCTTGCCGCCTCGGCCGACAACGGCGAGACCTGGGCCGATCTCGGCCACACCCGCCGTCCCGACGAGGGTGGCAACGCCAACTTCCAGATGAACAGCTTCGTGAAGGACGGCGGCTTCGTCTACGAGTACGGCACCCGCGCCGGCCGCAACAACGACGCCTTCATCGCCCGCGTCCCCGAAGCCCAGATCGAGAACCTCGGTGCCTACGAGTACTGGGACGGCCACGAGTGGAAGCTCAACGAGGTGAACGCGGCAGCCCCCATCATGGGCGGCGTCGGCGAGCTCTCGGTGATGTACAACGAGCACCTCGGCCAGTTCGTCTCCCTCACCACCGACCCGTTCAACTCCGTGGTGATGCGCCGCGCGTCCTCCCCTGTGGGCCCGTGGAGCGGACCGGAGGTACTGATCGAGGCCCGCGATCTGCCGACCGCCTACGCGCCATCGATCTTCCCGTACCAAACCGGCAGCGACCTGTACTTCATGACCACGATCCACACGCAGTACAACGTCGTCCTCATGCGCACCAGGCTGTAATTTCCGGTGGCCCGCGGCGCCCACGCATGCGCCCCGTTCGATGACGAACGGGGCGCATCACGTCATTTCCGGGTCCTACATGGCCTGGTCCTTGGTCTCGACCAGCGCCTTGGTGCAGACCAGGCTGAGCACGGCGAGCCCTGACAGCATCACGCCGATCGCGATACTGCCGTAGGACGCGGACAGCGGTGCGGCGATCAGCGGGGGAATCGCCCCACCGAGCACGCCGGCCAGGTTGTAGCCGAGTCCGGCGCCGGTGTACCGGAAGCGGGTCTGGAACATTTCCGGCAGGAGCGCGCCACACGGCCCGTAGGCGATACCGAAGATCGCCAGGGTGACCCCGACGCCGATCACGAAGGCCGCCGGAGATTTGGTGTCGAGTAGCGGGAACAACACCAGCGACCAGACGACGGCCAGCCCGGACGACACCATGATCACCCGACGGCGACCGAGGCGATCCGAGTACAGCGCCGAGACAACGATCGCCGCGCCGAAGATCAGCGCGGCGGCGATACCAACTGTCAGTACGAACGGCCTGCTGAAACCGAGGGTCTTGGTCCCGTAGCTGGTGAGGTACGCGGTGCCCATATAGAAGAAGGCGAACAGCAGAGCCAGCGAACCGGCCGAGAGCAGGATCTCCTTGGCCTGGAAGCGCCAGGCGTCGAGGAACGGCAGGGTGTTCGGTTTGGTCGTGTCGAGTGCCCGCCGCGCCTGGTTCGCGCGGAACACCGGCGTCTCCTCGATCGCCAATCGCATGTACAGGCCGATGGCGACCAAGACGATGGAGAACAGGAACGGGATGCGCCAGCCCCAGGTGAGGAAGGCGTCGTTCGCGTCGCCGAGGACCGCGCCGGTGATGAGGAAGGTACTGCTGGACAGGATGAAGGCGAAGGCCGGTCCGATCTGCGGGAACATGGCGTAAAGGCCGCGTTTGCCCGGCGGGGCGTACTCGGCGGTCAACAGGGTCGCGCCCGCCCATTCACCACCCACCGCGAACCCTTGGCCGAATCGCAGCAGCACCAGGATGATCGGTGCGGCCACACCGATGGTGTCCGCGCCAGGGAGCATCCCGATGAGCACCGTGCACAGACCCATCAGCAGCAGAGTCGAGACGAGCGTCTTCTTGCGGCCGATGCGGTCGCCGTAGTGCCCGAACAGCACGGCGCCGACCGGCCGCGCGATGAAGGCGACAGCGAAGGTCGCGAAGGAGGCGAAGGTGGCTGCCGTCGACCCGAGGGCAGGGAAGAACACCTTCGGGAACACGAGGGCCGCGGCGGTGCCGTAGATGAAGAAGTCGTAGAACTCGATCGTGGTGCCGATGCAACTCGCAATGGCCACCTTGCGCATACTCGTACCCGACGTCGTCGGGGTTACCGCCGCCGTCACTGGAGACACTTTCACAGCTGTGTTCCTCTTCTCTGCCCGTTGCGGTGCCCGATCGGCTCGCTGGGTAACAGCAAAGTAGTGATCTGTCTCACGTATCAACTACCCCCGAAAAGGGGTGGGCGGGGGCGAACGGGCTAACATGACTCCAGGCCGACCGGCGGCCGCGGCGCTGCGAACACGCCTGAGTCCGGCCATGAATCGGGGAGGCGGAATGCGCGCGGCGGATTGGGACGCACGGTATGCCCGCAGCGAATTGGTGTGGGGCGCACCGCCGAACAGCACCGTTGTCGAGCACGTCTACGGTCTGGACCGCAGAATCCCCCTGCTCCCCGATGAGTCGGGGGTCGCGCCGTCGCTCCCACGGGCACTGGACCTGGCCTGCGGTGAAGGCCGCCACGCTCTCTGGCTCGCCACCCATGGCTGGCAGGTGACGGCCGTCGACTTCTCGCAGGTGGGGATCGACAAGGGCAGAACGGTCGCCGCCCGCCTGTCGCGATCGGTCCGTTCCCGCGTGCACTGGCAAACAGCCGATATCACCGAACTCGAAGCCGCTGAAATCACCGGCCCCTTCGAGCTGATCCTGATGGTCTTCGTCCATCTCGCCGCCGACGAGCGCCGTGCTCTGCTGCATCAGCTGTCCGGCATGCTCGCCCCCGGCGGCATGCTCCTGGTCCTCGGTCACGCCACCCGCAACGTCACCGACGGCTACGGCGGTCCCCAGGAACCCGAGATCCTCTTCTCTCCCGAAGACCTACGCGCCGACCTGGCCCGCGACGATGTCACCATCACCCTCGCCCACGAGGTCTTCCGCCCCACCGAAGGCCCCGACGCCATCGATTCCCTGCTCATCGCCGAACGCCCCCTCCCCGAGCCCACCGACTGATCAGCCGTCCAGCTTCCAGCGCCCGAACCAGGGCGCCACGGTTGCCTCGATGACGTCGAATCCGGTGCGGAACGAGTGCGCCTGCTTGGGGATCACCCGCACTTCGGCGGCATCGGCGGCATCGGGCACCCCGAACGGGTCGCTACCGCCATTGATCACCACGACCTCGATATCTCCGGGGGCCAGCAGCTCATCGCGCCTGCTCTTCTCGGGCTTGCCCGGGGGATGCAACGGGAACGACAGCGCGATCACACCCCTCGCCCCGACCTCAACGGCCGTGCGGCAGGCAACCCGCGCCCCGTTGCTTCGACCCCCCTGAACGACCGGCACCCCGGGGAATCTCGCCCGCAACGCCGCCACGATCTCGAGCCAGGCCTCGTCCTGCTTGTCCGCGTTCCCCGGCGCCCGCCGACCGGCAACCCGATAGGGCTGCACCACCCGAGCTACCGCACCACCCGCTTCGACGGCCGAATCACGCACGGCCAGAATGTCTTTCGCATCGACGCCACCACCGGCCCCATGCGTGATCACCAGCAGGAATGCCGGATCACGCACGTCGTCGAGC
Source organism: Nocardia sp. NPDC058519 (assembly GCF_042719755.1). Classification (NCBI taxonomy): domain Bacteria; kingdom Bacillati; phylum Actinomycetota; class Actinomycetes; order Mycobacteriales; family Nocardiaceae; genus Nocardia; species Nocardia sp. NPDC058519. The sequence continues at coordinate 25,812 of NZ_JBHXNK010000029.1, forward strand.
TCGATCTCGGCCGGTCCAGCAGTCGTCTCGATGCGCACATCTCACGGTAGCCCCGCGGTCGCGGCGAGCAACGTTGCGGCACCCGCGCGTGTTTTTCACATCACATTGCCGCCCACCCCTTTGCCGAGAGGATTACCCACCGGTAATATGGTCTATAAGTTACCCGCGAGTAGCATGCGGAAAACCGGCGACGGGCGGGAACGGCACACCACCGACCGCACCAGAACTCAATGGAGAGTGAGTACTCACATGGGCCACTACAAGGCAAACGTTCGCGACCTCGAGTTCAACCTCTTCGAGGTCCTCGGCATCGACAAGGTGCTCGACGCAGGCGCCTTCGGCGACCTGGACACCGACACCGTCAAGGAAATGCTCTCCGAGGTCCGCCGCCTGGCCGAGGGCCCGCTGGCCGAGTCCTTCGCCGACGCCGACCGCAACCCGCCCGTGTTCGACCCGAACACCCACACCGTCGCCATCCCCGAGTCCTTCAAGAAGTCCTACAAGGCGCTCGAAGACGGCGAGTGGGCCAAGGTCGGCGTCGTCGAGGAACTGGGCGGCCTGAACGCACCGTCGGCCGTCACCTGGGCCCTGTCGGAGATGGTCCTCGGCGCCAACCCGCCCATCCAGATGTACGCCGCGGGCGCCGGCTTCGCGCAGGTGTTCTTCAACAACGGCACCGAAGAGCAGAAGAAGTGGGCGGCCAAGATCGCCGACCGTAACTGGGGCGCCACCATGGTGCTGACCGAGCCCGACGCCGGTTCCGACGTCGGCGCGGGCCGCGCCAAGGCGATCAAGCAGGAAGACGGCACCTGGCACATCGAGGGTGTCAAGCGCTTCATCACCTCGGGCGACTCCGACGACATGTTCGAGAACATCATGCACCTGGTGCTGGCTCGCCCCGAGGGTGCCGGACCGGGCACCAAGGGCCTGTCGCTGTTCTACGTCCCGAAGACCCACTTCGACTTCGAGACCGAGACCTACGGCGACCGCAACGGCGTGTTCGTCACCAACGTCGAGCACAAGATGGGCATCAAGGCCTCGGCCACCTGTGAGGTCACCTTCGGCGGCCACGGCGTGCCCGCCAAGGGCTGGCTGGTCGGCGAGGTGCACAACGGCATCGCGCAGATGTTCGACGTCATCGAGAACGCTCGCATGATGGTGGGCACCAAGGCCATCGCGACCCTGTCGACCGGTTACCTGAACGCGCTGGAGTACGCCAAGACCCGCGTCCAGGGTGCCGACCTGACCCAGATGACCGACAAGGCCGCGCCCCGCGTGACCATCACCCACCACCCGGACGTGCGTCGTTCGCTGGCCACCCAGAAGGCATACGCCGAGGGCCTGCGCGCGATCTACCTCTACACCGCCGCGCACCAGAACCCGGAAATCGCCGAGGTCGTCTCGGGTGCCGACAAGGACGTCGCGTTCCGCGTGAACGACCTGCTGCTCCCGATCGTCAAGGGTGTCGGCTCCGAGCGCGCCTACCAGTACCTGACCGATTCGCTGCAGACCTTCGGCGGCTCGGGCTTCCTGCAGGACTACCCGATCGAGCAGTACATCCGCGACGCGAAGATCGACTCGCTCTACGAGGGCACCACCGCCATCCAGGCGCAGGACTTCTTCTTCCGCAAGATCGCGCGTGACCGCGGTGTGGCCCTGGCCCACGTGGCAGGCCAGATCCAGAAGTTCCTGGAGTCCGACTCGGCCAACGAGCGCCTCAAGGGCGAGCGCAAGCTGCTCGCCACCGCGCTCGAGGACGTGCAGACCATGGCCGCCACCCTGACCGGCCACCTGATGGGTGCGCAGGAGCAGCCGACCGAGCTGTACAAGGTCGGCCTCGGTTCGGTGCGCTTCCTGATGTCGGTCGGCGACCTGTTCATCGGCTGGATGCTGCTGAACCAGGCCGAGATCGCCCTCGCCGCCCTCGACAACGGCGCCACCGGCTCCGACGTCGCCTTCTACACCGGCAAGGTCGCCTCGGCGCAGTTCTTCGCCCGCAACGTCCTGCCCGAGCTGACCGCCACCCGCGCGATCCTCGCCAACCTGGACAACGACATCATGGACCTGGACGAAGCCGCGTTCTGAGGTTTCTCACCTGATCCACGCACAAACGGGCCGGAGCATTCAGCTCCGGCCCGTTTTGTCTCCCGCGAGGGAGGTTTGTCGCGCGATCCCTAGCCGGCGGAGCCGCTACCGAGTGCCGCGAGCGTGGTGAGGAAGTACATCAGGCCATCCATGAAAATCTCCTTCGAAGTGGGTCGGCCATTCTTATCACCGAATGGTTACGTACAACGTTGACGAGATGAACGCCGAGCGAACATGCCCGCTCAGTCCACACTCGACGCGGTGAGCACCTGAACCCAGCGCGTTGACGCGCTCGGCGGTCGTGCCGCCGGGCAGCTTCTTCAGGCGCCGGTTCCCCGCCGTCCGGCTACCCACCCGGCGTACCCTGGGATCTACCGTCGGTCGGGGTGAGGCTCGGGGGTTGGGATGGCTGACAGCACTGCGCTCAGTGTGTATCTGCGCGAACGGAGGCTGGCCGCCGGGCTCGCGCGGGCCGAGCTCGCCACCCGCACACAGCTCGCGCCCCTGCTGATCAGCCAGATCGAGTCCGGGGCACTCGTACCGAATCCCGCTATGCTGCAACGACTATTCGACAGCCTCGACGTGCCGCTGTGGTATCGCAAGCACATCCTGGTCCTCGGCCTGCCCGCCGTCGAATCCGGCGCCGTCGCGACCGCCCCGTCGGCCGAAGACCTCGCCGACCTGGCCAGCCTCACTCACCCCGCCTGCCTCGCCCGCTTCCCCACCATGGACATGCTCGCCGCGAACTCCGACTACCAGCGCCTTTTCCCCGGTCTCGGCGCCGGCGTGAACATGCTCGAGTGGATGTTCCTCAATCCCGTGGCGAAGAAGGTCTACCTCGACTGGCACACCGAAGCCCAGCTCCTGGTCCATGCCTTCCGCATGCTCGCCCCGCTCGCCCCCACCCAGCGCATCACCGCCATTACCGCAGTGTGCAGCGATTCCCCCGACTGGGATCCGGTGTGGACCAGCGAAGTCCGCCCACAAGACATCGCCCGGCGCCACCTGCGCCTGCGCGAACGCAGCACCGGCCTGGAGCGCCGCATGATGCTGCGCATCTACGACCCCGCGTTCCCCAGCCGCCCGTGGTGGCTCTACCGCCTGATCCCCGTGCGGTGAACACAGCAGGACAAATCCTCAGGAGGCCAACAGGCCCGCTACCAGCTGTATCAACGACGTCAGCCCCCACAACACCGGCGTCGCCGAACCCGTCGACCATTCCTCGGCGATACCCGTTCCCATACTCGAAACCCCTTGTTGCTCATACCAACACCGACAATGTCCCGACCGACATCATAATGAGTCACCCGATCCGAAACCTGCGGCGGTACTCGTTCGGGGTGGTATCGAGCTGGCGACGGAAAGCACGCGCGAGCGTATCGATCGTGTTGAAACCGCAAGCGGCAGCGATTCGCTGGAGCGTTTCGTCGCTCGTCTCTAGCCGATGCCGCGCCACCTCCACCCGCGCCGACTCGATGTAGGCCGCGGGCGTCATCCCGAGTTCGGTGCGAAAGATCCGCGTGAGCTGGCGATCGCTGACATGAACCTGCTCGGCCAGATCGGCGACGGTGAGCGGACTCGCGATATTGCGCGCGATGTAGTGCCGCAGATCCTCGATCCGCCGCGTGGTCGACACCGGCTCGAGCGACACACTGAACTGGCTCTGCCCGCTCGGTCGTTTCAGATACATCACCAGCTGGCGAGCAACCCGCAACGCCAGTTCGTCCCCGAAATCATCGGCTACGAGCGCCAGCGTGAGATCCAGACAAGCCGTGAGTCCCGCACCCGTCCATACGTTTTCGTCGCGAATGTAGATCGGATCAGCATCGACGACGACCTTCGGATGCTCGTCCGCCAACTGCTTCGCGGTCGACCAATGCGTGGTCGCCCGCTTCCCGTCGAGCAGCCCCGCCGCGGCCAGAATATGCGCGCCGACGCACACCGAGGCCACCCGCCGAGCCCCCTCGGCCAACCGCGCCACTTCCGCGACCACACCCGGATCGACCACCGCGCTGACCCGCCGACGACTGTCGATCTCCACAGCTCCCGGCACCACCACCGTGTCCACCCGCCCCAACTCGGCGAACGTCACATCCGGCAGAATCCTCACCCCCGCCGAGGTGGTCACCGCCGCCATCGACTCGGCGGCCAATACCACCTGATACCCCGTCGGCTCATCCATCTCCCGCTGCAACAGCGAGAAGACCTCGGGCGGGCCCGTGACATCCAGCAGATCCACCCGATCGAACAACACGATCACAATGAGCCGCTCAGTCACCCACAACCTCCATGTCTGAATCTGCAGGTTACATGACATTGCCGACACATAGCGCCGTCCATAACGTGGATCCCATGACCTCCACGACCCTGCGCGAACTCAACGGCTTCGACGAAACCCCCGCCTCACTGACCAACTCCACCCTCGTCCTGATCGACTACCAGAACACCTACACCCAGGGCGTCATGGAACTGACCGGCTGGGAACAAGCCCTCGACGCAGCCGCCGAACTCCTCACCGCGGCCAGGGCGGCGGGAACCCCCGTCATCCACGTCATCAACGACGGCGGTAAGGACACCCCCTACGACATCACCACCGACATCGGTCGAATCCATCCCCAGCTGTCCCCAACCCCCAACGAACCCACCATCGTCAAATCCGTCCCCAACGCCTTCGTGAACACCGACCTCGCCGAATTGATCGACGCCGCAGGCAACACCAACCTCATCATCGCCGGCTTCATGACCCACATGTGCGTCACCTTCACCACCGAAGGAGCCTTCCTCCGAGGCAACACCCCCACCATCGTCGCCAACGCCTGCGCCACCCGCCCCCTGGGCGACATCCCCGCAGCTCAACTCCACACCAGCGCCCTGGCCACCATCACCGACCTCTACGGCATCGTCGTCCCCACCCCTGCCGACCTCAGCAACTAACCCTCAGCGGACTCCAGGTCAACGAGTATCTGTCGGACTAGCGCTGCTTCGCGGGGCAACCGATTCGCCAGAAGATTCCAGAGGATGTTGTGGTCGATAGCGTCGTAGTTGTGCGCGACCAAGTTCCGTGTCGCATTCACCCCACGCCAAGAAACCTCAGGGTGCGACGCGACGAATTCTGCAGGTAGGCGGGCTACGGACTCGCCGAGTCGATGCAGCACCGCCTCGGCGGCAAGTCTGGTGATCTCATCGGAGTCGTAGGCGGCCTTGCCACCACTGACGATGCGTGCCGCCATGTCACTGAAGGCAAGGAAGTCCTGCAGGCTCTTGACTGTCCGCTCACTGGCATCGCGGCCGCTCACAGCGGCTTGGCCTCGTCCCGAATGGGGTGCGGCCCCGGCGGCAGCCCACCTTCGGACACCAGGTCGACGTGAAGACCGGTGAGCTCCTCCAAGTCGAGCATCAACTCCGCCATATCGAGCAGGTCGGCATCGTCGTCGAACCGCACCAGCAGATCGATATCACTACCCGAGACATCGTCGCCCCGAGACACAGAACCGAACACACGCACGCGATTTGCCTTGTGCCGCAACGCGAGCGCGATGATCTGATCTCGATGCGCTGCAACGACCCCGGACGGGCGGGGCTTGGCAACCTCGCGCAGCCGCGCCATCATCGCGGCCGAAGGTCGGCGGTTACCACTCTCGTAGGCGGCGATATTGGGCTGCGCCACCCCCGAGCGCTGAGCCAACTCGGCCTGGGTGAGGCCGGCAGCCAGGCGCAGCCCACGCACGGTTTCCATACCTCGATAATATCGGAAGATATCAAACCCGCCGAGCCATCGTCTGCGATTTCATCACCTCCCTCGCCGACCTCACCGCCGAACCACGCTCGTGGCCTTCTACACGTTCGTCCGCCGAACCACGCTCGTGGCCTTCTACACGTTCGTCCGCCGAACGCGCCGCGGACGCGACGACCGCCCACACGAGCAGCGGCCCGAATCAACAACCCGAATGCAACTGCTGCACAACATATTCAGCTCTAAGCTCCGCAGAGACGACAAATCGGCCCACACCCCGATTCAGGGGTGTGGGCCGATGCGCAAGGCGCGAGATTCTGCAGATACCCGCCGCCCGTTCTCATGCCGGGCGGTTCACGGCCCGTCAGCCGATTCGCAGGAAGGTGACCACACCGCCCGTGATCGTGGCGTACCATAGGGACGAACTCACGGTGTGCGTCAGTTCGACGGTCACCACTTCGCCCGCAGCGATCGGCGCCGTCGTGTTCACCACCAACGTGCCGCTCGTCCCCGAAATGGCGGTACTCGTAGCGACGACTGTCGTGCCGACCAGCAACCTGGCCTGGAAAGTACCGGCCATTCCAGCGCCTGAGAACACGACATTGGCAGTCAACGGCGCAGCTGCTGCACCACCCTGCGCCTGTAGCCCGTTACCGGAAACCACAGATCCCGGATAGCCGACGGTGTCAGCAGTCCATCCACCGACCACGGTCCACACGTTGGGCGCACCCGTCACCACGTTGCCGTTCTTCGTCATCGCAGACGGACTGAATGAGTCCCCGCCAACAAAGATATGCGGCATCAGTTGCTCACCTCCGCCGTTTCCACCGGGACCTCGTCGTCCGCCGGCGGCTCAGGCTGCGGCTCGACCACCGGCTCGGGTTCGGGCTCAAGCTCAGGCTCAGGCTCAGGCTCAGGCTCAGGCTCGACGATCGCACCGGGGTAACCGGACTCCGCGCTCTTCCAGTAGGGCGTACCGTCGGGACTTTCCGGTTCCGGACGAGTTTCGAGTGCCTCCCACTTCAACATGGGTCCCCCGAGGAACATGGTCGCCATCAGACGGTCACCCCTGCCAGACTCGCCTGCAGACCACGCCCCGCCGGACTGTCGACAGTGGTGATCTGCACCGTGATCCGATCACCGGCAGCGAAGGTCCACGCCCCGGTCAGACTGGTGTCGAGCGCGTGGTTGGCCGCACCGATAGTCGCCGAGGTCCCTGCGACAACCACGCCGTTCTTGCGCAGTTCGACGACCAGATTGCCGGTACCCGCCGTCTCGCCACGGTAGGTCACCTTCGACACCGTCAGCGCCCGCTCGATCCGAATCCCTTCCGGCACAGCGGTTCCCGCACCGGCAGCCCGGATACCCCCGTGCGACTTGATGGCGATGTCATACGCCTGTCCCGCCGAGGTAGGAGTACGCGCATTCGTCAACCGCGGGTCCGAGTCGGCCACGGCATGGATCGCGCTGCGAACGGCCGCGTCATCCGGGGCGGTGAGCAGGGCGCTGCCCAGCGGACTCGTTCCGGTCAGCTGACCGATCGGGTGGGTGTGTGGCGTCGGTGTTCGAGGGTTCGTCAGCCGCGGGTCATCACCGGCGACCGCGGTCGTGGCGGTATCACCGATAGCCGGCGGAAACGTGACGGGCTTACCCGAGATCCCGCTCCACAGCGTGGTACCCGCCGGCCCGCGCACGACAATGCCTTGACCGTTCGGTGTCCAACCGCCGACTGTCCGATAGATGTACAGCAGCCCATCGGATTTGACGATGTACTGGCTACCGTCCGGCGGCGTGGCAGGGAGTTGCGGATAGGTTTCAGCCTGTCCGTCGATCTGGATGCCGTGACCTGCCGGTCCGACGACGACGGCGTTGCCCGACGAAGCGGGCACGGGAGCCGCGAGAGTCAGGTCGACCAGGCCGGTAGACCCCGTATCGGGGCTTTCCGGGTTCGGCCCTGAGACATATTTGGGAACCTGGAAACTGAACGGTTCCAGCGGAATTCGCTCACCGTCGTAGAACAGATCGAACGAGACGCGCCAAGTCCACTCGGACGGATTGGTCGCGGGCCCGGGCGCGACCAGGCGCACACCGCGCTTTCCGCGCCAGGTCAGATAGCCGAACTCGTCGAGTTGGCACTCATAGTGCTGCGGAAGCTGGACATAGGTCGCCGGCGCCGGCTGCGCGTTGCGAACGAGGATCTTCGGCGCGTCGGCGATGAAGGTGATGGTGCCGCTCATGGGCGGGAACTCGGGCAAGTCGCCGAGGTCGGGGCCGTCGATCACGTTGGCGAGAAATCGCCCGACGACCTTGCCGTACTCGAGCGGAGGCAGATCAGCCATGGCTCAATACCTTTCGAGATGGTGTGCGAGGGTGCGCCGCATCAGACGGGCAGCGCACGAACCTGGAGGTGGGAGAAGTTGCCGTAGACCGAGTACGTGCCGCTGCCCGCGGCACGAGTCGCGACCACGTAGAGGGTGGCGGTTTGATTGGCAGGCACAATTCCGATCTGAGCTCCCGGCTCGACCGGGAAGTCGAATCCTGGAGAAATCAGCACGTGGCCTGATCGCGCTTCCCAGTGGCCCCAGCCCCGGGCGACCACTTCGCCGTCCGGCGCACCGATCCGAACCGTCGCATCGCACCGGGTCGGCGCCGCGGAGGAAAGCCCGACCGCACCCTCGATCCAGGGCCGCCACGGGGTCGGCTGCGCCGGAATCGTGATGGCTGCCAGTACCTTCGAGTCTTCCTTGAGATTCTGCGCGCTGAGGAATTGGTTGTTGCCGATCGTCCATGGGCCGCGCAGGCGAGGCGAGGGAATCGGCCGGAACTTCTCGGTGGCGCTGTCGAATCCGAGCACATAGCCCTGACCGAGTGGATTCTCTTCGGTCACCAGGACGTCGGAAGCATCGGCGATTCGTCCTGTGGTGCCAGGGGCGCCCGGCGCACCCTGCTCACCACGGGGAAAAGTGATCTCCAACTGCTGATTCGGTGCCGTACCGAGAATTCGCGCCGAGGCGGCCGATCCGACCGCACCCGCCAGTCCGACACCGGTGAGCACGTTCACCGGGCCCCGGCGCCCCGGCTGCCGGAAGGCGTCATCGAAGGCGATGAACTCGGTGCCGGTCCAGTAGTAGATCGCGTTCTCCGACACCACGCGCCAGGCCTTGCGCGCATCGGCAGTGATCAGCCCCAGTGCTGACAGCGCGGCGACATCGGCGATATCGCCCTGCCAGGCCCAAGGCCACGCCGCGGCGCCTTCTGTGCCTGCGACACCGGCCGGTCCTTCGCGCAGTTCGATCAGGACTTCCCGGTCGACGATCTCGACCGGATTCACGGTATAGGGCAGACCGACCGAGTCGGCCACTCCACGCATGGTGATCGTGACGCCCTGGTCGAAGACGGTTGTCACCTCGTCGTCGTTCACAACACCCCCACGGGTCGGGCCGTGCACACGATTTCCGCGCCGGCCATCTGATACTCGAAATTCGACGGACCGGCCCGATTCAGGGACACGACGAGTGTCGTCGCCTGGCCTGCTGGGATGACACCCACTGTGCTCGCCGGGGTGATGTTACGCGCGCCGAAGTGCGGCTGGAACCGCGCTCGCGTCTGCAGGCCGGTGGTGTACCCGGTGCCGAGCGCGACGGTCTGCCCCGTCGGCGAGCCGATATGAACGACGGCGTCGACGCGGGTACTGAATTCGCTCGCAGTTCCGTGCGGGCGAACAACCACGCCACCGGTGATCATCGGAAGCCACGCGGTGTCTTGCGCGGGGACCTGCAGCGTTGCGATCACCATCGTCGTGGCCGTGACCGTGAACTGTGACGGCGCGAACCCGGGACCACCGTCCCACGCTCGATCCTCGCGAATGGTCCACGGCCCCCGCAGGCCTGGATAGGGTCGTCCCGACCATTTGTTCGTTGTCGCGTTCCAGACGGGCACCGCCTTGTCGGAGTGCGAACCGTCGGCGTAGTCCGCGGCCTGACGAATGGGACCTGGGGGGCCGACCGGCCCCTCGAGCCCTTTGACGCCGCGGGGCACGACGATATCCAGTACGAGGTTCGGCGCGGTGCCGCTGACTGTCACCTGTAGATCGGAGTTCGCCGGTCCGGTGGTGACGCTTCCGATCGTGACCGAACACGACTCACCGTCGGGCCCCAGTGCGCCGAACGCATCGGTGAAGGTGTCCATGCCGGTGCCGTTCCAGTACGCGAGTGCGCCGGATGAAATGACACGCCAGGCTTTGCCTGCGTGGGCGCTGCCCAATTTCGCGGTGAGGGCGCTCAGGGCGGCATGGTCGGCGATATCGCCTTCCCAGCGAAACGGACGCGCGGGCTCACCTTCGGGTCCCTGCGGCCCGGTCGCGCCCGTTGTCAGTTCCAGGCTGCCGTCACGTGGTGTGCCGTGCAGAGCCTGCACGAGTCCGGGCGTACCGAGTCCCTCGTCCAATCCCCGGATCAGTGTTGCGTCGAAATAGTTTCCTACCGAGTTCATTTCATCTCATTCCGTAGGCTCGGCGAAGGCGACGAGCGAGGCTCCTACCGGGGTGAACCCGATCTGGTCGGAGTCGGGGCCGGTCCCGATCCGCTCGACCGACACCACGAGGTGTCCCGGCTGACCAGCCGGAACTGTCGCGAAGTCGGAGCTCGGCGAGAGCGCCTTGGCGGTGGTGCCGTCGCGCAGGCACGGGAACAGCGCCACGTACATCCAGGCGCCCGGCGCGCCGATCCCGAACGCGGTGCCGGTCGCGACGATCGGGCCCTGCGCGCTACCGAGCCGGACCGTCAGCTCGGCGGACTGACTGACCGTTTTCGAGTACGCGGCCATATGGCCGTACACGACCGGTCGCCACCGGAACGGCTGCGCGGGGATGGTGAAGGTGCCACCGTCGACCCGGCTGGCCGCGGCGACGTGTTCGCCGAGGAAGTCCTCGTGGTACCACCCCCATGGCCCCGAGCCCAACGGCGCCGGCGTCGAACGGAATCGACGGCTGGCACGGTCGTAGGCGAAAACGCCGCCGTGGCTCGGCCCGTTGGTGGTCTCGTAGTCCTCGGCTTCGGTGATCGTCCCGGAGTCACCGGGCGGACCAGCCGGGCCACGCAGACCCGCGGGAACCGTGGCCCGAAGCTGCTGGTCAGCGGCACGACCGACAATCTCCAACGCCGGTTCGATCAACGCCGGTTCATTGACGGTGTCGGTGACCGTGATGCTGTTGGCCTCGGCCGCCGGACCCGCCGGCCCCACCGCGTCGACCGAGTGCACCCACCCCGCTTCGGTCCACACGTCCATGCCGTTGTCGTCGAGCCGGTGCCACCACTTGCCCCGATCCTGCGGACCGAGACCCGTAGGTCGCGCGGCACTGTCGGCCAGCACGCCCATCTTGCGAAACGACGTCCGCGGACGTCCACGCACACCCGCGATTCCGGCCGGCCCGCCGGGCAGCGGCAAGTCCGCCACCTCTGGTGCCAGCTCGACCCGCGCGGTCAGCAGCGGCAACCCGTCGATATCGGTCTGACGATCCGCGCGCAGCCGTGCGGCAAAACTACTGTCTGCCATTGTTTCTCCTCAATATGAGAAAGGTATGATGGTCACGCCGGACTGCGGTTGACGCTCCCGGCGCCCTCGGCGGACCAGATCTCGCGACCAAGTAGAAGCGGGAGTAGTGGACCGTCGCCTATCCGGCCCGGACCGAATTAGAAGATCAGAAGGTCAAGATCAGCACCGACGTCGGTAGACAAATCCTTCAACGCAGATGCGACCCGTCCCAGCCGCTGCCATGCCTTGACTGTCGAGTCTTCCTCGTCAGAGCCATCGCCAATAACGATTTCCCATTTTGCCGATGTCTCGCGATTATCGATGAACGTCAACTCAGTGACAAAGTCTGTCAATACGTATTTGTCGAGCGCGAAGCCGATCTGATCTCCGAGCTCGAAATCTCGACCCAAGATATACGGAGCGTTATCCTCGATAGTGACCCGCTTGCTTGTATATCCCCGTGTGAGATGTAGACCCTGAAGCCCAGCAACCAAACCATCGAGGGTAAAAGCCTTGTCACTGCCCGTGATATACAGCTCACGGAAGGCATACGGGCCTGCTCGCCGGACACGACCGATGTCTCGATAAACCATCCAAGCCAGGAACGTATCGTCCAATTGGCCACGGTACAGCCAATCGAGTCCAATAAGCGAAAGGAGTCCCTTGATCGCCATCTCGATCCCAGCGTTAACCCACCCGGGCGACTTCCCTCCGACGATAATGTCAGTGGCAGTTGGCTTGTGCAGGGCCACCTCTGAAGGGCCGATTCCTGAGTATTCACCTTCAAAATACCAGACCCATGGGAAATTCTTGGTCGTGCCGAGTGCGCCTTGCTGGCTGTACACAGCCTCGTAGTCAGACGTCGAGTCGAATCGTGGATACCGAACCGGCGTAGTGCCGTCATCCGTGAACTCTTCGATCCAGGAAATGATTCCATCAAGCAACGTTCCCGTCGGGCCGGTCACGCCAGATTTGTCAACAGTTTCGAGAACAACCGTAGGACGGTCCAAATAGAACCATTCAGGTGCGGGCTGTTCATCTTCGCCAGGCAGAAAGAAGCGCGCAGTAAGGTTAACACCAGAATCCTCCAGAATAGGCTGGAAGAGCTTATCTGCCATGTCGAACCGAGCCGACGCTGCACTCCATCGACTCGTATCTGCCATAGGGTTAACAGGAACTACAGCAATAGGGAACAAAGCGTTGGCCGACTCATCCCATTCGAGTTCACTGGATGAACTCCCCCAATTCTGCAACCTCATTAGATTCGCCGTCAGATACGTCGTTACAATGCTTCGCGCAGGCCCAAAAAGTATATGATGCCTGGGAAACTGCGCTAGAACGGGAGCGAACGGGCTCGCCCAGCAGCATATCGTCGCGATGTGATTCCAGCAGTGGATAGCCTCGATGTCGACGGTCTCGATGCCATTCTCGTCACGGACGAGCGACGCTTTCGTGATGTAGCCGTCCCAGCGAAATCCTTGAGTGTTCACGGTGATCGGGATCGTCGCATCTTCGCCGTCTGGATTATTGAAAAGATGGTCAAAATGCACCATGTCACGCGGACAGATCATCTTCAGCCCACCCGCAGCGTTTCGGGGGTAGGTGAACTCCAGGGAAAGGTAGCGATGCTCCTCGCCAACCTCACGCATGAATTTGTCCCAATACCGGACCAGAACTCGCGGTTCACTCCACTGAGCCTGTTCACTAATGTAGGCCGCATCCATGCGCATCGACTCGGCATGCGGGTCCCAAGCAGCGGACATCAGAAAGGCCTCGACGAACGCGGAGTTACGGCGGCAATGAGACTGGACTGCGTGTTTCCGCCGTCGACTTTGACAATAATATCTGCCGAGCTCCACGCAGGAATTGGCGCCAACCATCGACGTCCAGCAAGTTGCCCCCACACATTCCGTGGAGTGGTGGTTCCAGCTGTGTGGATACGTGCCGTGCGGTGCCGGGGGTGTGTATCAATCCGCAATGTCTCCCCCATCTCTAGCATCGGAGTCTGAACAAGTCGTGGCGAGTCTCCGGGAACAGGATCCAGAATCGACCATCGACCCGGACCATTCATCGTGTAGCGGGGCCAAGCTGGCTGATCCGCAGCATTACGCGCGCGGACGTTGCCTTCACCCGCCCCGCTCACATTGGTCCAGACCGAAGTCTCATCGAAGTGCCGCTCGAGCGGGTCTAGTGCGACCGCGGACATCTTGTACACCGCAACACCGTTGCGAGTCGGGTCGACATCGCCGATAGCCTCCGGCGCGGCATCGATCCGCATCTGCTGGAATCGCCAGCCCTGGTGCCGGGTGAAGTGACCGACGGTCACAGGCTTATCCGTGGACCATCCGCGAAACCATGCATCGTGTATCGCCTGAAAGTCACGCGTCGCATTGGTTTCCGTATGCCGGCCAGTACCGGAAATCACAGCGAGGAAATCCCACTCCTTCTTCGATCGGACCGACCGGTGAAAGGTGGCGCCGTCCTGCCGTGCGCCTTCTGAGACCAGGAGTTGAACCGGCGCGAACATATAGCCGGTCTGCGCGGACAGACGTACACCCTCGCGGCCAGCGTTCGCACCGGAAAGATGCCAACAGCGCCCGTTGATATCCCACACGACCACTTTGGTGCCCTGGTTATCAGTAAGTGAGTGGATCATCGTCCGAGTCCTCCTCCGCGTTGTTGCGCCACTGTGCGGCGCCTGCGGACCCGCTCCACCGCAATCGCGACGCTTTTGGGATCCAGGCCATTGAAGTTGTAGATGTCGCCGCGGGCTGTGTGACCGCCCTGGCCCGATGCAAGGTCCAGCAGCCCGAACCCGCTGCCTACCAGTTCTTTTGCGGTGTCACCCGCGTATTGAACAACCTGTTCAATCGGTTTTAGTGCGGCGTCCGCACCGACTTGACCAACCAGTGAACCGATGGCCGATCCGATCGCGGTGCCGATGCCAGGTGCCACAGCCGTACCGAGGGCCGCACCGATCTGACTTCCGGCAGAGGAAGCCAGACCAGAAATTCCGCCGCTGACGGCACCAAAGAGACCTCCACTCGCGGCCCCGCTCAGCGCACCCTGGAGGCCGCTCGCTGCAGCAGACGCTGGATCGAACGAGAAGGGTGACGCAGTCGCCGGCGTATCGGCACCTAAAGGCCATTGTTGAGCTGGGTCGCCGTAGACCTGCGTGGTCAAACCGTCGCCAAACTGACTCGCCAATCCAGCAGTCAGTTGACCAGTCGGGTCGAGGATCGATGTCAGGCCAGAGGCCGCCGAGCCCAGCCATGTGCCAACGGTGCTGCCGACCTGCGAACCGAGGACCGAGCCCGATGTCGGGCCTTGACCGAGCAACGACGAAGCGGAGCTTCCGATGGTCGAGCCCATCTGGGCACCTGACACCGCAGCCAAGCTGGTCAAGTTGCCAGGCACGGCACTGAGTTCACTACTACTCAGCGCGAGGTTCGAGGCCTGCTGACTGGTGGCCGAACCACCGCTACCTACTGATCCGCTCGCCTGATCAGTAAAAGAGTCCAGGATGTTCGCCGTGGACCGCGATTGGCCGCCGGTGCTCGTACTCGAATACGAGCCGGACGTCGAGCGTCGGCTGGACGAACTATCGCTATTCAGCCGGTTCGAGCTCGAACTAGCTGAACCAGAGCCGGTCCCAGAGTCAGTCTGCGCAGATGGCGCACCCGTGCGCCCACGCATTGTAGTGTTGGTCGGGATCCGACCTGCGATCTGAGTTCCGATCGCTTTGCCGATCTCGACACCGATCGCAGTACCCAGCACGGACGCCGGGCCTACGACTGGAGCGATCGCGGCTCCCAGGCTCACGCCGATGTCTTCGCCGACATTCGCCAAGCCGTGCTCAACACTTGAGGCCATCGCGTCGATAAGCGCATCAGCTAGTGATGTCTCACCCCCGTCGCTCATCCCCTGACCAAGCATTGGAACGAGGCCCTTCAGGCCACTCGATGTCGCCTCCAATGCGACGATCAATTCGCTACTCAGTCTTTCAGAATCCTCACCGCCACTATCCGATGAGTTTGGGTCGAACCACTTCTGCACAATTTCACATCCAATTCTCGCCGATTGACTCTAAATGGGTCGAGTCAGCCTCAATAGATCCGATCAACTTATCCAGTCCAGGAAGCGATTCATTTGGTCAATCCCGATTGCGGTGCCAATCCGCTCGCGGTCCGATTTAACCCCAGGTCGCTGAATCGGCGTCGGCCGATTTCGACCATGCCGGGCATCCTCAGAGCGAGCCCACACAAGCCAGCGCAGCGAGTCCGCCATGTCGGCCATCAGGTGCTGATCAAGTTGCCACCGATGCGTGTCGGGATGCATGGACCTGATGAGGGCCGAGTCTGCCGGCAAGTGCTTCACCACAACTTTCAGATCACGCCAGCTAAAACCTTCGGAGCCGAGACTCCGAAGGCGAAGTCCCAATGAAATCAGATCGAATTCCAGAGCCTCGCACTGCTCTTCGAGAAGAGCGTCGAGGCTCAGGATTCCCCCAGGCCGACTCCCGAATGAACTCGCCACGATTCGAGCATCGCACTATAGTCGCTCGGATCCATCTCATCGATTGCAGAAAGCGATTCCGGAGTAAGCGTCAGTTCCAGCAAAGTGTACATCGCATCGATATCGCCGAGTCGGCGGATTCTACGAACGAGCCCAGGCTTCAGATAGGTAAGAGATGGGAGACTAACCTCGGTCCCATTAGCCACATACTTGAACTCATCAGTAACGATCCTCGACTGTCGAATCGTCGCGGGAGCTTTCGGGTTTGTCATCGGGCGCAGTCCATTTCGCTATATTTCAAATTGGGGCGCAGGCATAACAGAGAAGGGCCCAGTGGCGGTGGCCGGGCCTGCGCATAGGTGTTTAACCACCGCCACTGGGAGATTTATCAGGAGGCGAGCACGCCGTCGTCGAGGTAGCGGTACGCCTTTACGCCCGCGTCATCCTTGAATGCCTCGACAGTGATGGTGAATCCAGCCAGTTCGGTAGACACGAACTTCTTCTCTGTGATCTGCGAGATCTTGGCATTCGGCAGAACAATGCGCAGTTTCTTGGCGTCATTCTTCATGTCGAAAATCCACGACCGTGGGGTCAGGACCGTACCAGTTTCCTTGACTTTGTACAGGTTGCCGGAACTCGCAGTCGCAGCAGTCGCGGTGATGTTCTCCGAGCCGAAAACCTCGCGCAACACGTCCTGGTCCCACACTGCGTAGAGGGTGAGAGCAAACCGGACCGAATGCTCGGTCTGCAGCTGGGCGACGATGTCGGCATTCCAGTCCTTGACGGACTCGATCTTGCGTTCACCCTGGGACTCGATTCCGTCTTCGGAAACGTAGCCGAGAGCCTTGAATGCGGCGTTGGGGGCGTCGGCGGCACCGACGGGCAGCAATGTGCCCACCGGGGCGACAAGAACGCCACCGGTGACTGCGATGTTCGGAGTTCCGGCACCGATCAGCTTGCTAGAAGGCAGAGCCATGTGTTTTCTCCCTTGGGATTGTTGCGCAGGCCCTCGGGATGGTTATTTAGTTGTTCCTCCGATATTCTCGGAGTCAGGCGAGGACAGTGCCCCGCACGTAAATGTCGGCGACAACAGTCAGCCGAGGAGCGGATGTCTCCGGGTCCGCGTCGTTTTCGACACCGATATCGTCGATGTGATCGCACCACACGGATCCGAGATACCCAGGAGAAGCGGCACTCAGGATAGAACGGACCCGGCCCGCCAGAACACCAGCTTCACCGGCCTCGTCGCTACATTCCAGCACCACACGCGATTGGTCAGTAATTGAGTTCTGGCGACGACGCGTTTCCGAGAGGTCGCAATCATCGCGCCACTTCCGATCATCGCGCCTCACTCGAACCATTCGGGCGGGGCGCGGATCGGGAACCCGCGTCACCACCTGCGCCGAATCGGCCAGTTCAGCCAGCTCGCCCGCCACAAACGACACCAATGTTGCCTCGACGTCCGGAAATGAGATTCGCTCATTCATAAATGTGTCTTTCGTCAGCGGTCTTGGCCAGCTCGATCCGGTTTCGCAGAATGTCGACCATGGCGGCATAGGCTTCGGACTTAGTTGCTGCTTCGACACTCACGCCACGAGGATGGGTGGCGGACCACAGTCCATTGTCTACCTGTTTGACCTGGATCTCCTCCAAGTCATAGAACTCATCGGGATCCGGTGCAGGCCAACCGCCAGCCTCGTCCTTGACAATATGTAGACCGGTGTCGAAAGCGCCCGGCAGACCGCCAGGCGTCGGCATCCACCGAACCTCCTCGAGTTCGGGATGCACGCGAACACCGCGCTTTACCAGATAGTCTGCCACCCGGACCGCCTGCTTCATGCTCGTCACAGTCGGATCAGCCCGCTTGCGACCAACCTCGTCTGACCACTCGGGCAGATGGATCACCGACAACTCTTCGGCTAGCGCACGAACCTGCGGGTCCAGGTCTGCAGTCCCCTCCGACTGCCCGATCCGGCCGGATAGTGCTTGCTGGATAAAGGCCATGAACTCCGGGGTCACTTGCTGCCCAGACTCTGCACGGGAGTACTCTGGCGCAGGCGGCTGATGGCTACCAAACTGAATCGCTTGCACAATTTCCTTGTCTGTCAATGTTCATACTCCTTCCACTATTTCGATTGGTTAATCAACTCGTCAATGCATATCCCGCATCATTCGATGACAGCAGATTGAATATCATCGGTCAATACATTTTGGTCACCCTTAAGCTTAAATAGATAGCTGACTTCTACCGCCATACAGAACTACGTCGAACGTTATATCTACCCTATTGGTCACAAGCGCAAATACTCCGAAGCCGCGAGCCATCTCCGCAACCTACTCAAGGAGTCGCCGCGGCGTGAACCGGTCGAGTCCTTATGCCCACGCATGAATCCGGGCGAGTGAGTTCCTTTGCGCGGTCGACATAGAAGATTTCCGTCGTCGGCAGCGCAGATCACAACGGACCAACGACGACTGCGTAGCCTCGAAACCAGGATACGATCTTCTAGCCCCGCACATCCATCTTTCGAGCCCAGGAAATGTAGTCACAAGCGCGATCTGCGGCTATATTGAAGTATGCGGTGGTTGATGAATACCGCACTGGATCTCGCCCATCTTCAGACAGCTCCCATAGAGGCGGGTTCTCATTACCAAGGTCTGAGCCATCAACAACCAAACAAAACTCGCTTTGCGATTTCATGACTACCAGCAAGCCATCTGGGTCATTAAGTGAATCAACACCTTTCGGCAGATCTTCAAAAAACTCGATGGCCATTTCCTTAGCATCTGGCCCAAGATACGAAACACAGAACGTCCCCTGTGCCGCGAACACCCCCTCGATCATTCCGATATTTCGAAATATCTGACGTACCGCTGCAGGAACCTCGGCAACACTCTGGACGGAGGCCAACGCATCAATCTGACTATCCGTTGCGCCGACTGGACCTCCCAATTCATCATCTGTACAGAAATCAACTACCTTCCCGAAGGATCGATTGATCTCTACAATCAGGTTTTCATTATCCATTGCCGGCACCTATCCATTCCGCTTCGGCGGCTTAGTGTACAGAACTCGGCCGTACATGTCGCGAATCTCGATGCTCACATGAACGACCTCAATTCTAAACTGAAAGAGCACACGGAGAGACGAGGCGCAGATAACGACGTGAGCCGACTTGATAACGTCGCGACGTTATCGCATCCCTCAAGTCCACGACTGCGGACATACCGAACCGGCGAGCCAGCCCCAGAATAATTGCGCGCAGACAAAACCGCAGTACGCATCGACTCCATAGCAATCAATTCCGGACGTCGGGTCAAGTCTCTGATGTCAATGCGAATACTTCGGCGGGTATGGCACTATACTTCCAAAAATCTCAGCCGATCAAATCTGCCGACTACGGCAGTCGATACCATAGTCCAATCCAAGGTCTGATCTCCGCCGGAACGAGCGGAACACAGTCCAACAAGCATCGCAGGACGTTCAGCTCTTCCTTGACCCGCCGAAGTTCCCTAATTCTTTCAAGTGGTAATTCGCGCCACATATCCGCATCGGCAGCTATTTTCTCAAACTGCCCATTGTGACGAGAAATAAACCAATCGAAAATACTCCGGTAATCGAGCAATGGATCGGCGACCAGATTGTCACGGAATCTACTTATCATCTCAGCACGCAATCGCATGGCCTTCATGCTGTGTAACCACTTCGTAGCACTATCTACCGCCAAGTCCGCAAGAACACCTCGGGCAGATACGCCGATACGCGCCCATACCAACGCATTCCCAACATCGCCGCGGACCGCCTCTTGTCCCGATATCTCGGACAAACCTAGCCAGTTGAACCCCGCCGAAACTTCGCTACCATTGACCCAATCTTCGATCTCCAGGGGGCTGCACGATAGCAAATCCTGTAACGAGTACTCCACAGCATTCCTCACTGCTAGAAGAACGAAATTCCATACCGAGAAAATGCCTCACGTCCCAGTCCTAAGCTCTCAAGACTCGGTTGGAAATGACCCGAATGTGGCGTAATCTCCAGTCCATAGTAGCCAGAAGCTCTACTGCCCGCGATCTGAGCCTCGCCAGCTGCCATAACACTTGCACCTCGAGTGAGAACCGAGTGCGGAATTTCTCCATACCCAGCTATGTCATGCGGCAGAACCAGAAGATCACCGTCCATAGTCAGCGCCCACTTAATTCGCTCGCCGCTATTGATTATTTCGTCGAATCCATCATCAGATGGCCTCAACGGTCTAATGCCAGCAGCGTCTGCCTGCGCAAGCTCACGCTCGAGCCGATCGGCCATCTGGTTCGGAAACGGCCCCTTCCCTAGCGGAGCTGCCCATTCCTCACCTCCGCCAGGAACTCTACGTGGAGAAGTTTTTCGCGGCCACATTCGTCCCGCCCGTTCCATCGCCTCACGGGCTATTTTGGCGATGTCGTCTAGGCCTTTGCCGATGCCTTCGACTATGCGTGGGGCCAGGATGCTGAATGGTTTTGCGAGGATCTTGGCACCGATACGGCCGAGTGCGCCGATACCGGTGATGTCGAGTACGAAGAATCCGAGATTGGCGGCGAACCCCGTCCAGTCGCCGGCCAATCCGTCAGCAATGGCTTGACGGAGCGGCCCCCAAAGTGGGATCAGACTTTCCAGGAAGCTCGGATCGGTTGAAATGTATTCGGATAGCTCGCGTAAGAACTGATCGAGAAGCGATTGTTCAGCCTCGGTCGGTTCAGGACCAGGTTCCGGTAGCGGCTCCGGGGGCGGCGGCACCCGCATCGGGGGTGCGTCTGGATTGGGTGACAGTGGCGAGAACCCGCCGCCTTCACCAGATTCGGTGCCCGCCGCAGCCGCGGGGGCACCAGCATCGTTATGAGGTCCGTCGGGGTTGCGGTCTTCTTCCTGAGTCGGTGAACTTTCGGTCCCGCGTGGGCTGGACGGCTGGTCTGACGGAGAGTTTCCGCGACTCGGGTCTTCTGTCGTGCCGGGTTCCGGAACGACGCGGTCAGACCCTGGTGCAGGGACGGGATAAGCGTCGTCTTCGCTGCCAGGGATAGGAACCGGGTAGCCATAGTGAACACGTTCCTGGCCGTTCTCATAGGTGCGCCAGATATCGACCGGCGTACCATCATCCCAATAGGGCTCATCGTTGTTCCACAACAACTTTCGCCCGGGTGGGTTCTCAATAGAATTGCGCTGCGGAGCGGGAACTGATGTTCCCGGACCATCGTCAGGTCCGCCCTGGGTATTGCCACCCCCACCGGAACCGCCATTGCCTGAATTGCCACCGGCGTAGGGAACATTGCCTGCACCACCAGAACCAGGCCGCTGAGAACCCGGGTCCGGGCCAGTCCGATACAGCGCATCATTGGGCTCATCCGGATTTCGATGCGATATATCCGGCTCACCAGGTGCAACGATGCCTGGATCAGCGTTATCATGCGGTTGCGCTGGCTGGGCATAAATGCCTGGGTCCACATTATTTCGAGGACCGGTGGGCGCGATGCCCGCGATTGGGCTAGCCGTGAGCGTAGGGCCTTCGGATACTGAAGCGATCGTAGCGGACGAGATGAGCTGATTGCGGTTATAGACCCGCTCAACCATCCGCGCTGCACTGGCCGCAGTCATCCCATGAAACTCTTGAACACGACCGCCTGCGCCTCGCTCTGAATGGCGGCTTGGCGCTGCAATCTTCTTCGACAGCGCAGCCAGTAACGCAGAACGATCAGCGACCCACGGGGCGGCCGGTTCGATAAGCGGGCCTACCTCGTCCGAATTCACCAAAATCAACACCTCGTATGACCTGGCTCAGGTCGAACTCGATCTGAGCCTGAATTGAAGAAGTTCGACGGCTCGCCGATCTGCCGACCGTTCGCGTTGTCGCGAAGAGATGGCGGAGGTCAAATGCCGAGCAGCGGCAGGATCACCGGGGCTAGCAGCACGGCCAGTTCGAGCAGGTCGAGCAGGACAGGAAGCATGGAAGTCACCTCCTCTCGAGGGCAGGCGTTTCGAGGGCCTTCAGGCGGTCCAGGATGTCGGCCAGGGCGTCCACCACGGTCATGCCGTCGAGCTGTTCCCAGCCGGCGAACATGCCCGCATCCCGCTGCTGGCTACCGCACAGCTGCTCGCGGATGTCCTTCACGTCCGTGCCGATCGGGCCGCAGAACGTGGTGATGAAGTCCTGGATCTGGGTTACTTCGGATGCGCTCATCGGAGCGTCCTCTCCGTCGATGAATGCCTGTACGTCGCGACGGAACTCGTCCATGTCGATACCGGCGGGGTCGATTTTTCCTTCGTGCGAGTACTCGCGGTGGGCCACGCAGTCCTCGGCATCGCGGCCGATGCGGGCCAGGATGGCCGCGCAGCCGCGCTTGTAAGCGTCGAGTTGTGCTGGGGTCCAGTCGGTTCCGTCGCCGCGGGAGACGGCTTCGATGCCGATCACGTGGTAGTTTGCGTTGTCGGTGGGCCAGCCGGGCCAGGAGCCGCGGCCTGCGTGCCAACAGACGCCTGCGGCGATCACGCGGAAGGTTCCGTCGCGTTCGAGGACGAGCTGGGCGAGGGGGCCGGGGAGGTCGGCGCGGCCGTCCTGGACGATGCGCCAGTCGTTCTTGCCGCCGCCCGCGGTGTGGTGGCACAGCACGCCGCGCAGGTCACGGAAGTCGCCGTGGCCTCGGTCGCGCCAGCCTTCGTGTTCGATGACATCCAGCCCGGCAGCGCGCAGCACGTCGGCCAGCCATACCGGGTCTCCTGTCCAGCCCATGGTCTCTCCTTGTGTGAGTGAAGGTTTGGGGTCCCGCCCTCGTGGACGAGGGGAGGCGCCGAGGGCGGGACCTTCGCTCCTGACACAGCGGCGACGTCTACGACCGCAGACCACCTGCGGGAGACGGGCGCGTCAGGAGCGCGGCATGCGGCGGGCTCGAATCCCGCACCGTGTCGAGTGTTCTCCGGGGGCCGACCGCATGCAGTTCGGGAACGGCGGGGTCGCCGTCAGATTTCTTCTTGGAGGGTGGCGGGGATCTTGTAGTCCGCCACCGGGGGCTCCATGCCTGGGACGTGCAGGCGCAGGAAGCCGAGCAATTCGTCGATGTGGCGCTGAAGTGCGCGGATCAGGCGGATCGCGTCACGGAATCGGAGGTGATCGTCGGCGGCCTGCTCCTCGAGCGCCACCACCCGCTCGCGCAACTTGGCGACTTCGCGGGCCTGCCACGCCGTCACCGCGCCGATCACGGTGGCCAGTGCCATGCCGGTCGCTTGCACGAATTCAGGGCTTAACCACGATGCCATCCGGTTCACCCACCGATCCGGTCACCGGGGTAACAGCGGGCCTGATGAGTGCGCCCGCGATCAGCGGCGTCGCCAATCCGTAAAGGGTGAGCAGTGTTTCGATCCACGCGGCATCGATCTCGCGACCGAGCAGATACGCGAGGACACCCGTGACGGCGACGAGTACCGACCGGACCAGCGCGGGTTCTGGGGTGTTGCTGATTCTCATGATGTGTTCCTTCCCACAGCTTTTCGCGGGTCTCAGATGCGCCCTTCGGCGACATCGCGGTTCAGCGCCTGGGCGAGTGCGCGGGCGTGGCCGTAGCGGACGTAGTCACTGGTGTGCCTGCCGTCGAACAGGTAGCCGCGGGCGTAGGCGATAGCTCCGGTCCAGTGACTCCAGTTCGACGGAGACCACCAGCGCTGCAATTGCTTTCGAGTGGCCGTGTCCAGCATTCGCTGCGCCCATCGGATCGCGGAGTTCGCGCTGGCGAAGCTGAAGAAAGCACTCAGATCCGCGATGGTCCGCAAGGGATTGCCCGCAGGCAGGGCGGTGATGGGATCACCGGGTGCCGCGGCCCAATAGGCGGGAATGCCGTCGATCGGTCGCTCGCCGACCACGCCATAGCCGCCTGGGTCGGTGTCGCCGAGGTATTTGCCCGCCGGTCTGCGCGGATCAGCGATCAGCGCGCAGGCGATAACCTCACGACCCGGATGTTCACCGCGGCCGATCTCTGCCGCCAGGTCACCTGCAACCGCCGCACCCTGCGAATATCCTGCCAAAACAACCGGATTCGGCGAGCGGTCGATTGCGGCGAGCAGAGCACGTTTGCCTTCGGCGACGCTCTCGGCGTAGCTCACGTGCGACCCGTAGTCGGCGGGATACGGGACCATCCGGGGGGTGAACATCGCCTTGTTCAGCGCGTCGGTGAAGGCACCTGTGACACCGTCGCCGCCAGGATTCCAGGTACCGCCGACCACGAGTACATCGATCGTGCGGGGCGATCCTTTCGGAGACCACAATGACATGTTCGTACCTCTCTGGGACGTGAGTTGAGGTCCCGCTCCGGCGGAGTGCTCCCCCGGAGCGGGACCGATGCGCCCCTGCGCTGCGACAACGCCTTTCGACCACAGCGAGCTGTGGGAGACGGGCGCGTCAGGGGCGGGCATGCGGCGGGCTCTGAACCCGCTGGATCGAAGTGTTCGTGTCCGGGGGCCTGCCGCATGAGTTCGAAGTCGGCTGCAAGTGCCAACGACGAAGCCCCCGTGCCGTTTTCACGGAACGAGGGCTCAGTAGGACTTGACTATCGGTGGTGTCGGCCGGGTGCCAGCTGGCGCAGTATCTCGCCTGAACTGGATGTCGGCCACAAGCACCGATAGGGGTATTCCGACGGCATCCCGGGCAACCAGCCAAGGCGGTTCAGCAGGTGCACCGGTATCACCGCGAATTCCTCGTTCGCCAGGTGTTGCAGTCGCCAACCGAGCAGGAACTCGGTGACCCCGAGGAGCGCCGCGACATCGGTGAGGTTGTCGCCGACCTCCAGCGAGTCACGCAGGTCGGCGACAGGGATGAGACGGTGCGCGACAACATCGTGGACCTGCATCTCGATCCGGCCTCGCCACCGCTGGCCGTCGAGTGCTGCTGCCAGTTCGCGTGATTCGGCCATCTCGATGTGGGCGACGGCGTGTGCGATGACTTCGTTTCGTACGTGACCGGACAGGTCCGCTTGGATAAGGACCGCGCGGTCGGCTACCGACCAATACGACACGAAGTCGAAGACCACGGCCGAATCGACCCGGATTCCTTGGTTGAATGCAGATTCTTGGGCATTGAACCCGTTGCGCTGCACCGCGATATCTTGTCGGTCAGGCATCGAAGCATCCGACTCACCTTCATCACCCATGGCAATACACAACTCTCACAACTCGGAACTGACCACAACCCGTCACATCATCACCACCCCGACGGTGTCAGATGCGTATGTCAGGTCACCGAGTGGTGGGACGCGTCACAGTGGTCGGCGGCCGGAGCGAACGCCAACGATCCACCGCACCAGCGACGACTTGGAGGTCTTCTACACAGATGTCGGAGAGATCGACATGGCCGACGCGGTTCCTTCTACCTGGTATCGAGTCGTCTACTCGAGGGCGCCCGCCTTCACGAGTAGACCTCTCCCCGATCGGCTTACCGGAATCGTCGGGAGGAAATGCATCGAATGCATCTGACACAAGAAGAACCTCACCAGCAGCCGAAATGTCGAGACTCTCGGTCGAGAGCACGCGTCCATTCTAGCGTTGACGTGAACCCAGATCCCGTTCAGGATCTGCGGGGTCAGCGCTCGCTGGCATCGAATCGCGGTGTGCCCAATCATTTTTGGGCGCGACAAATCCCGCTGGCACTAGTTTGCGTCATCGGCCACAACTTGTCAACACTCACTTTCTGGCGGCGCTAAATCCCAGGTAGAGGTGGGTTTTCCGATCCAGGGCGGCGGCCGATCCGACCCGAATATCGTGCGGCCTAAGCCCTTTGGGTGCCTGGATACAGCCGGGTCGGGTGCCGACAACGCCAGCGGGGCGCCGGCAACAATCTGCCGACGCCCCGCTGGGTCACTCTGTTCGCTATGCATCTTTCACCCGTTGCCGCACCGGAAGGGCGCGGTGCGCATCCAAAACCTCACCCACAATGAAGAGCTCCGGCCAGTCCGGCGACCAGGGCCCTGGGACCGGGTTGATCAGACCGGCCTTGCGCAGTGTGCGCACACGCCGAGAAGTGAGGTTCCGGAATCCGTCACCCAGCTCCTCGGCGAGCTTGCCGATCGCGGCCGCATGGAGGCGAACGGCCCTGGCGCGCAGGACCAGAGCCGCGTCGGCGGGTGCGAGATCGACCGGCGGGCACACCACCGCTTCTGCGGCCTCGATCGCCGCGGCGATCTCAGCAGGCGCGGCCTCCACACCTTCCGTCATCGCCAGCGCGATGATGTTGCGCTGCAACCACTCCGCCATGCCGCTGATGCTCGCGACCCCGGTGTAGTCGACACCGCGCTGTTCGCAGACCAACCGAACCCAGGCCACCAAGACCGACTGGAGATGGTCGGCCGTGCGAGCGGCGGCCGGATTGAACGGAAGTCGTTGTTCCCGTGCGCCATTGCGCGTGCGGTAGTCCACCGTGCCGAATCGGGTCTGGCGCGTGCGCGCATCCAATAGATCCTCGGCCAGGTCGGGGATGTCACCGAGCATCCTGGCCAGATCCCGCGCGGCTTCTCGATCCAGGTACAAGTGGTTGTCGTCGGCCCACCTGTCCAACGGGGTCACACCGCATGAATCCTCACGTATGCGGTTCGACGCCGGCACGGCATCGTTTGTGCCCATGTACTTGCTCCTTCGGTCGATAGCGGGCCGGAGCCCCGGTCGTACCCTGCTACGCGGCCGAAAATGGGTGGCGCGCCCGGGGCGGTGTCGACGAGTGGCTCCTACTGGGACCCACAATCGGACACACGTTGTATGCAACGTTGTTGCAACCAGCCTGTCAAGCCGAGTCGGCAGGCCGTCCTACCCAGTCACCAGTTCGCACAAACAATCTCATCTATCCCTGTTACGATTTACAATCTGCGACGCAGTCGGATTCGCAACTTCGCAGCCGGTGACTACATGCACTTCATGCATCAGTGCAAACAATCTGCTACCCTCGATGCATGGTGAGACAACGGAGCGCGGTGGTCCCGTCCGAGGTCAGCGCCACCCTGCGGCTTGCTCGCAAGGAGCGCGAGATGTCGATGGACCGCGCCGCGAAAGCAGCACGGATCAGCACGAGTCTGTGGACGCAGGTCGAGAACGGAACCCAGTACAAGCGCGGCCGGAAGGTCCAGGCCAGCACCACGGCCGAAACTTTGCAGGCCATGGCGGAGGCAGTCGGGCTCGATGCCGAGCCGCTGCTGACGCAGGCCGGGCTGGACCCGGTCGAGACGGAGCCGGCTCGGCCGCAACCTGCCGAGGGCATCGTCGATCTCTCCGGGTTGTCCGAAGGGGATCTGCGGATTGTCGCCGCTTACGTCAACGGGCTTCGGGCGGCCAGGCACAGCTGAGCCAAACGACAAATGCCCCGCTCATGGCGGGGCATTTGTCGTTGGATCATGGGTCAGGCAGCCGGAGTCGTCTCGACCGGCTCTTCCTCGGCCGCGGCCGAACCGGTGGTCAGCGCCTTCAGGATCGCGGCAAGGCTGTCGGCCGAACCGGTGGTGGCCTCATCCTCCGTGCCACCGGTTGCCGGCGGAACTTCGTCAGCGACCGCGTCGACGTCCGTGTCCGCCGGGTCCTCGGCCGCGGCCGAACCGGTGGTCAGCGCCTTGATCAGCGCGGCAAGACCCGCGGCCGAACCGGTGGTGGCCTCGTCCTCGGTGCCACCGGCTGCCGGCGGGGTGGTTGCCGGCGGGGTTTCCTCCGCGGCGGCGATGCCCGTGCCGAACATGGCCATCCCGGCTGCGATGACGATGCCGAAGCTGAGCGTGCGAATCTTCTTCATGAAGTGAAACCCCTTGGTATTAACCATGATTGTCGACTTTGTTGCCGACTGAAAGTTTCTAACACGCGTCAGCGGCGCTGCCCTAGCCCGAGACATTCGGGGCATTCGCGGATCGATTGCCACATGGTTGCCATCGGCGTGGAATCGGGCAAGCCCCGCTTCGGGGATCTCATATCGATTGCTCGGGGATCCTCGTTCGGCACCGAAGGCGCGCCTTCGAGCAAGTTCATTACCGCTGGACAATCGATCAATCGCACGCACCGCACGGAGACGTCCGTAGGGAAAGGCCGAGGGCGGAGCTGCACGCTTTTGCCGAACCTTGCTGTATACCCAGTTAATGCACGGCTTAGTCCATGATAGATATCACTGCGAAAACATGTAACGAAATACTGAGTGTAACCGATTGTGGCGCATCGACATTCATGGATTCCCGCTCTACTGAGCGGCTACCGGAATATGTGCTGCCGATTCCCTACCGGGTAGCTGTTACACAGGGCCGCACACCTTTTCAAGCATGCGGCCCCACTCCTCGGGTGGACGGATCGCTACGACGGGCAGTTGACCGTGTACTCCCATTGGGTGTCGTTCGGACCCGTGACCCGGACGCTCACCGTGGACGATGACCCCGCGGGCAGCGAAACCACCCGAGATCCGGTGCCCTGGTTGGTGTTGTCGCCGACGTAGCCGGTGTCGAGCACTGCCGCTTTCGTAGAAGACCTGGATACGGTCGTTGACGGTTCCGTAGGCCCGAACGAACGCGCTCCGCCCTAACGATTCAAGAGCTGGCCTGCCCGCTGAAAGGAGACGCCGAGGACCTGTCCGATTTCCCGCAGCGTCAGACCCTCGTCAGCTAGTTTGCGGGCTGCTCGCTGGGCCGCAGCAGCCGCCGAAGCCTTGATTTCGTCAACCTTGGTCAACAGCCGCTTCGACTCTTCCCACTCTGCTCGAACCGCCTCAGGCAACTCGACTTCGACTGCGACCGCGAAGGAGTCCGGCTTCACGTCCAGCATCGTGACAATCAGGTCACGGGCCATAAGCTCGACTTCCCGCAGGTTTCGCGCCTGAGTCCACTGGTCGATCTCGAGCACATGGACCAGCCAGAAGCGTCCGTCACGCTCCGCACGGGCGGTGTATTTCATTTCCGCCACCATCCTTCTCCGAGTACTTCCTCGCACTGTTTGTAGACCATCTCAGCGTAGCGATTGCCGAGTTCAGCGTGCCGACCGATCGGGATCTTCTTGCCTCCCAAGTTGTAGATCGTGTGGTTACCACCCTCTCGCTCGACCTCCCAGGCCAGCTGTGCAGCCTTCGCTGCGTCACCGATCTTCCTCAGCAGGTCGTTCCGCTTCGTCATGAATGATAGTCTAGCCTGCCATTGACAATCAAGTCAATGGCACACTAGACATTACAGTTACGTCTGCGGAGCCGAATACGACAAAGGCCCGCACACCCCCCTGGAGTGTGCGGACCTTGTCGGTGGAGACCTCAGCGCAAGGTGGCGGTGAGGTGAGGGTAGCCCTTTTTGGCGTGCAGGATGGAGAGGTCCCAGCCGGATCCGACCTGGTCGGCGTAGATGTTCACCGAGGACGGAAGGAAGATCGGCTTGCCGAATTTGACCGCGTAGGTGGCCTTTTCGGGGACGCGGCCCTCGATGGTGCTGAGGATCGCGGCGGCGGACCACATGCCATGGGCGATGGGCTGCGGGAAACCCATTGCCTTGGCGCCGATTCCGGAGACGTGGATCGGGTTGTGGTCACCGGAGGCGGCGGCGTAGCGGTTGATCATCTTCTGATCGACGCGCTGCACGCGCAGCGGGGGCGGCGGAACCTCGTCGGCGGGAGGTACCGGCTTCGGGCCGCCCGAGAGCGAGGTGCGCTGCTGGTGCAGGAAGGTGGTCACCTGGCGCCAGACGAGTTCCCGGCCGACGCGGATCTCCGTGATCGCGTCCACCAGAAGGCCTTTCGGGTGTTCGCGGAGGTTCTCGATGTGGGTGGAGAAGTCGAGGGGCTCGGCGACCGAGATCTCGCGGGTGCGTTCGATGACGTTCGCGGCGTGCACCGAACCGATCGCGCTGAACGGGAAATCCCGTGCGACCACCAGTTGCATCGCCAGCGGGAACGACAGGATGAACGGATACGTCAGCGGCAGGGTGTCGCTGAACCGCAGGCCGGTGGCATGGCAGTAGGCGGCCAGGTGGTCGGGGTCGACCCGCACGCCTTCGAGGACTACTCGACGGTCGGGCACGGTCGGCCTACGAGCCGACAGCGGAGATGGCAGCGGGATGGCGCCCAGTGCCGCCTTGGCGTACAGGCCGCCGTTCTTGGGAACCTCGGTGAGGGTGATGGTCTGGGTCATCAGGCGCCGATCAGGCTCTGACCGCAGACGCGAACCACGTTGCCGCTCACCGCGTTCGACGCGGGGCTCGCGAAGTAGGCGATGGTCTCGGCGACGTCGATCGTCTGGCCACCCTGCAGCAGCGAGCTCATCAGGCGGCCCGCCTCACGGGTACCGACCGGGATCGCGGCGGTCATCGCGGTCTCGATGAAGCCCGGCGCCACCGCGTTGATGGTGATGCCCTTCGCGGTCAGCAGCGGGGACTCGGCATCGACCATGCCGATGACGCCCGCCTTGGAGGTGCCGTAGTTGGTCTGGCCGCGGTTGCCCGCGATGCCCGCGATGGAGGACACGTCGATCACGCGGCCGCCTTCCTTGAGCACACCCTTGGCGACGAGGCCGGAGGTGATCCGGTGCGGTGCGGCGAGATTCACGTTGATGACCGAGCTCCAGCGACCCTCGTCCATGTTGGCGAGCAGCTTGTCGCGGGTGATGCCGGCGTTGTGCACGACGATGTCGATGCCGCCGAAACGCTCGACGGCGAACTCGGCCAGCCGCTCGGCGGCGTCGGCGGCGGTGACGTCGAGGGCCAGCGCGGTGGCGCCGATCTTGTTCGCGGTGTCGGACAGCGCCTCGCCCGCGGCGGGGATGTCGGCGACGATCACGGTGGCGCCGTCACGGGCGAACACCTCGGCGATGGTGGCGCCGATACCGCGCGCGGCACCGGTGACCACGGCGACCTTGCCCGCGAGGGGCTTGTCCCAGCTGGCCGGCGCGACGGAGTCGCCGGAACCGACGCGGATGACCTGGCCGTCGACGAAGGCGGACTTGCCCGAGAGCAGGAAGCGCAGGGTCGACTCGAGGCCGGTCGCGGCGGCGCCCGCTTCGGGGTGCACGTAGACGAGCTGGCCGGTGGCGCCGCGCAGCAGCTCCTTGGCGACCGAACGGGTGAAGCCCTCGAGCGCGCGCTGGGCGATCTGCTCGTCGACCGAGCCGACCAGTTCGGGGGTGGTGCCGAGAACCACGACACGGCCCGAAGGGGCGAGGTTGCGCATGGCGGGCTGGAAGAACTCGAACAGCTGCGCGAGCTTGTCGATCGAGTCGATGCCGGTGGCGTCGAAGACCAGCGCGCCGTACTTGGTGCCCGAGTCGAGCGAGTCCGCGACGGTGTAATCCGACAGCAGCGCGCGGACCGGCTCGGCCAGGCGACCCTTGCCGCCGAGCAGCACCGGGCCCGGCAGGGCGGGCTCGCCCGCCTTGTAGCGGCGCAGCTCAGCAGGCTGCGGGAGGCCCAGCTTGCTCGCGAGGAACGCGCCGGGGGCGGAGTGGATGAAAGATCCGTAGAGGTTCGGTGCACCCTTGCTCTTGGCTGCCACTGTTCCTACCTTCTCTGTGGTCGACGAGTTGTGTGACCGTGCTCCGCCCAGTGTCCCCCGTGTGAGCGCACACTTGCGGGTACGGTGTCGACAACGAACTTACTCCGGAGTAAGTTTAATGTAAACCGATACGACGCTGTACCCGCACGGGGGCCTATTCCACGGCCGGCGTTACCCGGAACCGACGAGACCATGGAGAACTCGAGTGACAAGCAAAGCCCGTTCGGCGACGGCCAAGGCTGCAGCTAACACTGCCAAGGCCGCCAAGACCCAGCGCCCGGTTGCCATCGTTGGCGGCAACCGCATCCCGTTCGCGCGCTCCGACAAGGCGTACGCGAAGGCGTCCAACCAGGACATGTTCACCGCCGCCATCGACGGGCTGGTCAGCCGGTTCGGCCTGCAGGGCGAACGGCTCGGCATGGTTGTCGGCGGCGCGGTACTCAAGCGCGTCGGCGAGCACAGCCTGGTCCGCGAGAGCGTGCTCGGCTCGAAGCTCTCGCCCTACACCCCGGCCCACGATCTGCAGCTCGCCTGTGGCACCGGCCTGCAGTCGATCGTCACCGTCGGTGACGCGATCGCCCTCGGCCGCATCGAGTCCGGCATCGGCGGCGGCGCCGACACCACCTCCGACGCGCCGATCGGCGTGAGCGAGGACATGCGCGAGTGGATGCTCACCGCCAACCGCGCCAGGACCACCAAGGACAAGCTCAAGCTGGTCGGCCAGCTGCGTCCCTCGATGCTGGGCATCGAGATCCCGAAGAACGCCGAGCCGCGCACCGGGCTGTCGATGGGCGAGCACGCTGCCATCACCGCCAAGGAATTCGGGGTCGCCCGCGAGGCGCAGGACGAGCTGGCCTACCTCTCGCACAAGAACATGGCGGCCGCCTACGACCGTGGCTTCTTCGACGACCTGATCACCCCGTTCCTCGGCCTGACCCGCGACGACAACCTGCGTCCCGGCTCGACCGTGGAGAAGCTGTCGACCCTGAAGCCGGTGTTCGGCGTGAAGGCAGGCGACGCCACCATGACCGCGGGCAACTCGACCCCGCTCACCGATGGCGCGTCGGCGGTGCTGCTGTCCACCGACGAGTGGGCCGCCGAGCACAAACTGCCGGTGCTCGCGCACCTGGTCGACTCCGAGGTCGCCGCGGTGGATTACATCCACGGCCCCGACGGCCTGCTGATGGCGCCCACCTACGCGGTCGCGCGCCTGCTGGCCCGCAACGGCTTGACCCTGCAGGACTTCGACTACTACGAGATCCACGAGGCCTTCGCCTCCGTGGTGCTGGCCACCCTGGCCGCGTGGGAGTCCGACGCCTACTGCAAGGAGCGCCTCGGCCTCGACGCCGCGCTCGGCTCCATCGACCGCAGCAAGCTCAACGTCAACGGCTCCTCGCTCGCCGCGGGCCACCCGTTCGCCGCGACCGGCGGCCGCATCGTCGCCTCGACCGCGAAGATGCTGGCGGAGAAGGGCTCCGGCCGCGCGCTGGTCTCCATCTGCGCCGCGGGCGGCCAGGGTGTGGTGGCGATCATCGAGCGCTAGTCCGCACTGATCACAGCGACGGCGGGTGGTTTCCGGTTATCCGGAGACCACCCGCCGTTCGTTGTCAGAGCTCAGCGGCACATCGCGTTCGGATGCGGCTCCGCGGATGCCCACGGTCCGCAGATGATGAGCTTGAGGAAGCCGAGCGGAATGTCGACCAGAGCGGAACCGGTTCCGGCGGATCCCGATTCGGCGACGACGGCCGGTTGGGCGGGGGCGGCGAGCGCAGGGGACGCGCCCGCCGCGATACCGGCGACAGCCGCGGTCGCGACGAGGACTCGGATCATTCGACGATGCATAGCAAGCCTTTCGGGGGTAAATCTGAGCAAAGCTAATAACCACATCGGGTGCCTCGATCCGAGCGTTATCCATAGCTTCCAGGGGCTTGACTACGTGAATTGCCCAGTGTTAGAAGCTATTCGGATGTCAGCTCGCACCGATAGCCGCGGCGAGAAGTGGCCAGGATTTGTGTAGGTCTTGTTCCCAATACCGCCAGGTATGGGTGCCCGCCGAACGAAATTCGGTGTGGGCGGGGATGTTCAGTTCCGCGAGACGGGCGGCCAGACGCTGGGTGCACAGGTTGGCGGCGGCCTCGATGGCGCCGCCGAGGAGGATCTGGTCGGTCATGCCGATGACCTTTCCCGGCGTCGCACCGGGCGGGAGAGTTTCGGCGGGACCGGGCAGGCCGTTCGCGCTGGAGAGATAGATTGCCTTGCCGCGCAGCCGTTCCGCGTTGAGATAGGCGTCGTTCGCGCGCCAGGCCGGGTCGCCGGGTGGGCCCCACATATTGGCCGGGTCGGCTCCGCCACGGGCGAGGACCAGGTCGATGTAGGCGCGGCCCATCGGGTCGTCGACCGCGGCGCAACCGCTGTAGGCCCCGACCGCGCGGTAGCGATCCGGGGCGGCGATGGCCAGATTGAGCACCGCGGTAGCCGACATCGACAGGCCCGCGATGGCATTCACGCCAGTCGTGTTCAGGGTGGCGTCGATGATCGGTGGGAGTTCCTCGGTGAGGAAGGTCTGCCACTTGTTGCGGCCGAGCTTCGGATCGTCACGCTGCCAGTCGGTGTAATACGAGAAGGCGCCCGCCGCTGGCGTGACGACGTTGACGTTCTTGTCGCCGAAGAACTGCACGATGTCGGTCTGGTTGTACCAGTTCGCGATGTCCTCGCCGCCGCCCGCGCCGTTGAGCAGATACAGGGTCGGCCGTGGCGCGCTGGTGTCGTGCGGCGTGATGACCTGCAGCGGGATCACCCGGTCCATCGACGCGGAGTACACGTGCAGCGTCTGTTGCCGCTGGCCGGGCCGTTCGATCCGGTCCAGTTTCGATCCCTCGGCACCGGCGGTCCCGATCGAAGCGACCGACAGCGCGATGACAGCGAGCGCGGTCAGCACCGTCCGCATACAGGTGAACACGAGTCCTCACAGAGTTCGAAACAGTTTGGGCTACAGGAAAAATGGTGCGCCGGGACGGCAGCGCGAGAGACGCCCCGGCGCACCACGCGCTACGCGATCAGCTACCGATCAGATTGCGCAGCACGTCGGAGATGATGTCGCTCAGCGAGCCGGTCGAGCTCAGCTGGCCATCATCGGAACCGAGCCCGTTGTCACCGAGGCTGCCGATCACGGTCTCGCCCGCGTTGGCGCCGCGCGCGGTGAAACAGGCGGTGAGGCCGGGCATTTCATTGCTGACACCCACGGTGCCCGCCACCCCGACGCCACCACTGGTGACCATCTGACCCGCCTTGATGCCGCTCGGCACCGGGTAGGTGATAGTCATGGTGACCGGGTTGCCGGAGTTGACGAACCAGCCGGTGCTCGTCACCTTCCAGCCGCCCGCGTTGGGCGTGGCGGTGACGTCCTCGGTGACCTGGCCGCCGACCGCGTGATAGGCGGTGATGGTGGTCTTGGTCGGCGCCCCGAAGCCGACCGGCGGGAAGTCGGTGATGGTGTTGACGTACGGGTTGCCGATCCCGGTGGTCCCGACGATCACCTTGTAGGTGACCGAGGTGCCGACGCCGATCTGCTCGGCGCTGGCGACCTTGTCGTAGACGTGGGTGACGCCGACGGTGCTCGCATCTCTCTTCTGCGCGTGACTGCTCACCGCACAGTCAGCATCGGCGGCGGCAACGCCGGATCCAAGGCCGACACCGACACCGGCGACGACCAGAGCGGTGGTGGCGACGCCCGCGGCGATACGCGAAGTCCGGAACATGATTTTCCTCCAAAGCCCCAGCCGAGACGGCCGGGGCGAATTCCTCATCAGGTGGGATTCCCCCCTCTGACCACAAGGTATAGGTCGGACTGGACGCTTGTCCTGAAAAACAGGAACGTGTTCCTATTTTGTGGAACATCTTTGTTTTACTATCCGGGACGGGTAACATCCGAGGATTTCGATCCACCCGAATCGACCCGAAAACGCGACAACCGGCCTCCGTCTCGAGACGAAAGCCGGTTGCGGGCGTACAGCGGGCTACTTCTGCGGCAGCTCGTTGTGGCCGCCGAAGGCCTTTCTCATGGCCGAGAGCATCTTGTCCGCGTACAGGGCCTGACCGCGGGAGGAGAAGCGCTGGTAGAGGGCGGCGGAGAGGATCGGGACGGGGACCGCGGTGTCGATGGCCGCGTCGACGGTCCAGCGGCCTTCGCCGGAGTCGGAGACGCGGCCACCGTAGGAGTCCAGGTCGGGGTCGGCGACCAGGGCCGATGCGGTGAGATCGAGGAGCCAGGAGGCGACGACCGAACCACGGCGCCACACCTCGGTGATGGCCGGGATGTCCAGGTCGTACATGTAGTACTCGGGGTGCTCCATCGGCGTCTCCTCGGCGGAGTGCTCACCGTGCAGGTACTCCGAGCCCGCGTTGGCGTGCTTCAGGATGTTCAGGCCCTCGGCGTAGGCGCCCATCGCGCCGTATTCGATGCCGTTGTGCACCATCTTCACGAAGTGGCCCGCACCGTGCGGACCGCACAGCAGGTACCCCTTCTCCGCTTGCGACGGCTCACCGGTACGACCAGGGGTGCGCGGGGCCGACTCGTAGCCGGGTGCGATGGTCTCCAACAGCGGCTCGAGGTAGTCGACCTGGGCCTGGTTCCCGCCGATCATCAGGCAGTAGCCGCGCCGTAGGCCGAACACGCCACCCGAGGTACCGATGTCGAGGTAGTGAATGCCCTTGGGCTCCAATGCCTTCGCGCGCTTGATGTCCTCGTGATAGCGGCTGTTACCACCATCGATGATGATGTCGCCCGGCTCGAGCAGTTCGGCGACCTTCTCGATCACCGCACCGGTGGCACCGGCGGGGATCATCACCCACACCACGCGGGGCACTTCGAGCCTGCCGATGAACTCGGCCAGGTCGGTCGTGCCGCTGAACTTGTCGCCGAGCTCGGCTTCCAGCTCGGGAATGGGGCCCAGGTGGCGCTCGTAGCCGACGGCGGTGTGCCCGTCGCGCACGATACGGCGCACGATATTGGCGCCCATCCGGCCGAGGCCGATCATTCCCAGCTGCATCAGTTCTCCTCGTTGTCCGGCCCCGTGGTGTCGATTCTCACGTCGATTGTCTCGCGCGGTCGCGTCGCGCCGGAGGGCGGCGTCGCCCCACCCGCCGAAATTCTTCCGAACGGGCTGTAACGCCCCGCTCCGGGGCACGATAAACAGATCGGCTCCGTGTAGTTGCCAGACCCCCGACCCGGCAACTACGCGGAGCCTTCTGCTTCCTCTCACCCGGTTGCCGAGCTGCCGAGCGCGCCGAAGCGCGTTACCCTCGGGCCGGACCCCGCAAACATCGGGGCCAACCTAACGGAAGGACCTCCGTGCCCAGCGAGTCGACCGCCGGACAACCGGCCGACCGAAGGGGCGAGGTCGGATTACGCAAGCTGCTCGATTCAAATCGCACTTTCGATCCGGACACCACCGCCCTCACGCAGCCTTTGAACACCGTGACCCGCGATCGCTGGTCACCCACCCCCGGCCCGGCAGGCACACCGCCGCCGACCCCGCCGGACAACCAGCAGCTGGTCAAGCGGATCGGGATCGCGGTCGGCGCCGTGCTGGCCGTCGGCACCGCCGCCTACCTGGCCGACCTCGCGTTGAGCACCGGTGAGGTGGCGCGCGGCGTCGTCGTCGCCGGTATCGAGATCGGCGGGATGGATCAGGCCGAAGCCGACGCTCTGCTGCACACCGAGCTCGGGCCCAAGGCCGAACGACCGCTACCCGTGAAGATCGGTGATGTGCAGGCGAGCATGGTGCCCGCCGCAGCCGGTCTGTCGGTGGACTACGACCGCACCTGGGCCGCCGTCGGCAGCCAGCCGCTGAACCCGGTGAGCCGGCTGATCTCCCTGTTCGGCACCCGCGAGGTGCCGGTGGCGAGCATCGTCGACACCGCGGCCCTCGACGCACAGCTCGCGAACTTCCGCGTCCACGACAATCCGACCGTCGAAGGCACCGTGCGGTTCGAGAACGGCAGACCCGTCGCGGTCGCGCCGGTACCGGGCCGGGTGCTCGACACCGACGGCGCGCGAGCCACCATCACCGAGCGCTGGGCCGCGAGCAGCGAACTGGATCTGCCCGTGGTCGCCGCACCCGTAGCCGTGCGGACCGATGCCGTGCAGGCGGCGTTGCGTGACATCGCGACACCGGCTGTCGCGTCACCGATCGCTGTGTCCGGCAAGGACGTTCAGGGCGTGCTGACCACCGATCAGATCGCCGAGGTGCTCGGTTTCGTGCCCGACGGCAACGGTGGGCTGGCACCCCAGCTGAATAACGACGCCGTGATCGCCCTGCTCGCACCGCAATTGGCGAAGTCCGAGGTAGAGCCCAAGGACGCCACCTTCACCGTCGGTGCGGGTAAGCCGACCGTCGTGCCCGCCGTGGTCGGCGAGAAGGTCGACTGGCCCAAGACGCTGGAGAAGCTACCCGCCCTGCTCACGCAGCCGGGTCCGCGCACCAGCCCGGTGGTGTATCAGCGCATCGAGCCCAAGCTCACCACCGAGGCCGCGAGCGCGCTCGGGATCAACGAGAAGATCGGCGAGTTCACCACCGGCGGCTTCAGCGGTCCCTCCGGGGTGAACATCCGCACGGTCGCCGCCAAGGTCGACGGTGCCGTGATCAAGCCGGGAGATACGTTCTCGCTCAACGGGTTCACCGGTCCGCGCACCGCCGCGGAGGGCTACGTGGAGTCGGGCATCATCGACAAGGGCAGGCCGAGTACCGCGGTCGGCGGCGGCATCAGCCAGTTCGCCACCACGCTCTACAACGCGGCCTACTTCGCCGGGATGGAAGACGGCGGACACACCGAGCACAGCTATTACATCTCGCGCTACCCGGCCGCCCGGGAAGCGACCGTGTTCGACGGCGCGATCGACCTGGCGTTCCGTAATACCGGTACGACCGGTGTCTACATTCAGGCGGTTGCCACCGGATCCGACATCACCGTGCGGCTGTGGGGCACCAAAACCGTGAACGTGGAATCGATTACGGGTGAGAAGTCGAAGCCGACCGAGCCCAATGAGGTCGTATTGCCCAAGGGCAAGGACTGCATCGCCTCCGAGGGTGCGCCCGGCTTCACCATCTCCGACACCCGGGTGATCACCGATGCCAAGTCCGGCACCCAGGTGTCGCGGCATACGCGGACGGTGAAGTACGACCCGATCCCGGTCGTCAAGTGCGAGTAGGGGTTCGACGGTAAGAGGCTCGCGCGGTAGGCGGATTCGCCACCGCGTGAGCCTTTTTCGTCAGCAGCTGCAGTCGCAACCGCAACTGTCGCAACCGCAACCGCTGCAGCAACCGTCCTCGCCGCAGCAACCACCGCAGCACTCACCGCAATCGCAGCAACTACCGCAATCGCAGCGCTTGGCCCAGGCATCCTTTTTCTCGCCGGTACACGGGCTGGTGTGGTCGAAACAGCAGGCCAGACCGGTGCAATAGATGCCCATGACCACACCGAGCGTCTCGAGCGGACCGGGCCGGTTCGGTCGCTGTTCGGGCGGGGACGGGAATTCGTACGGCGAACGCTGTTGCGCCGTGACGGAAGCGCGGCAGACGTGGCCGACCACGATGCCCAGACCTTTGCCGAGGTTTCGCAGCAGGCTCGCCAGCGGATCGAGCAGCGCCCAGCGCACGGTCGGCAGCTGGTCGAGTTCGGCCTCGGCCGCGACCTGGCGGATGCGGGACTCGCTCTCGCGCAGCAGATCATAGGCACGTGGCATATCCGTGCCGGTGGCTTCCAGGGGATTGAAGCGGCCACGGGCACGGTCACGTTCGAGGTCTTCGATGGCGTCGGCCAGATGCGCGATCCGACCCACGTGCCGCCCGATTTCCTCTAGAGCCGCAACGTTTTCCGGGCGACCGGCCAGAGTGGCGGTATGACCGAACAGCGTAGCCGCGCAGAGCTGAGTCGGGCCGGTGAGCTCATCGAGCGTGATCACCTCGACCGCCTGAATTCCCGGACTACGGTGCCCTGCAACAGAATCAGCCGAGTCGGCGGCCGAACCCGCAGCGAGCGCTCGCGCGGCCGTCGCGCGGGACTCGAGCAGGGACTGGGAAGCGATCGCGCTCAGCATGTGCCGCACATCGAGCCCGATCAGATCGGCCTGCCGCTCGGCTCGTGCGGCCCAGGTGTTCGACACCCTCCGCATCGGTCGACGAGTGAGGGCAGCGGCATCTCCGTCATCGACGTGATCGCCGATCTTGGCCGCCCCCAACAGCAGTGACGCCGTCGCGGCCAACTGCACGCCCGGCGCGCTCGCGGCGACCACCGAAGCGCGCTTCATACCGCGCAGCGGACACGGACCTGCAGTCGTGCGTTCGCCCGCACCCGCCTGCGCCTCGGTGAGCACACTGAGCACGATCGCATCGGTATTGGTTGCCGCGCGGGCCAGCTGACCGTGCCCGTCACGCAGACCCAGACACAGCCCGCACATGTGTGCCTGCCACTGCCCCGGATCGATGCCATATTTCGCCGCACCGTGCGCACACGGCTTCAACACACCGAACACTGCCACCCCGTCTGTCGTGAAACGTCAACCGTGCACCTTCGCAGGCCGACGGGGCCGCCGCAACCGCTAGTCGATCTTCTTCCGGCCTGCCAGACCGCGCCAGGCGAGATCGTCGAGCAGGTCGACAGCCTCGGCCACTTCGATCCGCCCGCTGGCAACCCGGTCTGCGATGGCCTCACCCGCGCCGATCACCGCCGCCGCGACGACCTCGAAATTGGTGCCGGGGTCGGCGTTCTTGGCACTGGATTCCAGCAGTTTCGCGGTGAGCTCGATGACCCGCTCACGGGCATTGTCGATTTCCGAGGCAAAAGTTTGCTGGCCGATAGCCTGACGGTAGAGCACCTGCCAGGACTGCCGATTGCGGTCGACGAAATCGAGGAAGCCCTCCAGCGCGGTGCGAACCTGTTCGTGGGGGGTCAGCTGCGGGTTGCCCGCGGGCGCGACAGCTTCGATGAAACGCAGGCCCTCGCGCTGGATGCAGGCGCGGAAGAGCTCGTCCTTGGAGCCGTAGTACAGGTAGAGCATGGGTTTGGAGATCTTCGCCTCGGCGGCGATGGCATCCATCGACGTGTCGTGGAAGCCTTTGCGCGCGAACACCTCGACAGCGGCATCGAGCATCTGTTGCTCGCGAACCGCCCGGGGAAGTCGCTTGGTCCCGCCTGCCATCCACTCTCCTACCGCAGGGTGAACCACCTATCTTACTTCAAGGTAAGTTCACCCGCGCTCATTTGCCGCACAGTCGCCGGGTGCGATCAGCAGCCCAGCGCTACGCCCTTGTAGCGCGCCATCCGCAGGACGGAAGTGTCGACCCGGTCGGCGGGCAGTTTGCCACTCGAGACCGACTGTTCCAAACGGTCGAGTACCTGCGGCACCGCATCGCTACTGATCCACAGGGCATTGTCGGCGCCCGCGACGAGCGTGGCCTCGACCGCCTCGGCGATGGACATGCGGGCGGTGATGGCGGCCATGCCGCTGAGATCGTCGGTGAAGATCGGGCCGTCGAACGGCGGGGCACCGTAGCCCTTGCCCTCGCGCAGCAGCGTCATCACGGCCGGGCTGATGCTGGCGGGCACGTCGGGCTCGGTCAGGCCGGGGACGTCGAGGTGACCGACCATCACCGCCGCGCCGGAGGTCACCAGGTCGCGGAACGGCACCAGGTCGGAGTCCTGCAGTTGATCCAGCGGCGGGGTGGTCACGGCGCCGGTGTGCGAGTCGCCGGAACCGGAACCGTGGCCGGGGAAATGCTTGATGACCGAGCCGAGGCCCACCTCGTTGGACGCGCGAATGTAGGCGCCCCCGAATTCGGAGACGACCTTCGGGTCGTCGCTGAAGGAGCGGTCACCGATCACGCTGTCGGCAGGCTGGCTGCTCACATCGACATCGGGCGCGAAATTAACCGTGATGCCGGCGTCCTTGAGTGCCTTCGACCTGGTCAGGGTCAATTGGTAGAACTGCTCGGGGGTCTGGGTCCGCGCGATCTCGCGGGCCGACGGCACGGCACCGATCACGTTCTTCGCGCGCGAGACACGCCCGCCCTCTTCGTCGATGGTCACCATCAGCGGCACCTTGGCCTGAGCCTTCACCGCGTCGAGCGCGGTGCGGTCGAGCAGGCTCGGATCGGTCCAGCTGCCGACGAAGATTCCGCCGACCTGCTCCGTACTCACCACGTTCGAGGCGTCCGCCGAATCGGTGATGCCGACGGTCAGCAACTGGGCGAGCTTCTCTCGCTGGGAGAGTTTGGCGAGATAGTCTGCGCCACAATTGCTTTGAATCGGGGTCGCCGAAGCAGGCGAACCAGGATCCCCGGCGGCAGACGGGGCAGCCACTCCATTGCTGGTCGCCGCGGGCGCCGTCTCGGTCGACGAACCTCCCGAACAGGCGGTGGCAACGGCGGCGAGGACTGCGAACACGACCACAGGCGATTTCCGCATGCGCTCCACGGTAGCTCGCTCCCGGCGCGAACCCCACCACCGCGGTTCGGATTGATACACGCCGTCCGGGGGTAATCTGATGGAAAAGCCGCTCCGACCAGCGCAGGAGGTCGTCATGGCATGCGATCGGATGCTCATCGCCTACGACGGTTCCGAACACGCCAAACGAGCCATCGAGTACGCGGGGCGGTTCCTCACCGCCGAACGCGCGATTCTGCTCACCGCATGGGAACCGATGGTGCGCCAGGCCGCGCGCATCTCCGGGCTCGCCGGGGTGATGCAGCCGGACTGGGTGCCCGACGAGGAGGTGGAGGACATCGCCTACTCCGATGCCCGCAAGATCAACGCCGAGGGCGTGCACCTGGCGAAACTGGCCGGAATCGACGCCGAACCGCGCACCGCCGAATGCACGACCACGATCTGGAACGCCATCGTGGATTGCGCCGATGAGCTCGACGTCGACATCATCGTCGCCGGTACGCGCGGTTCCACCGGGTTGCGCGCGCTCTTGCACAGCAGCGTCGCCGAAGCGGTGCTCAAGCACGGCCATCGGCCGGTATTCCTGGTGCCGCCCGAGCAGTAGCGGTTCGCCGCGATCGGCGGGTCTTCGTGGTGCCGCCGAGCAGTGAGAGTTCGGTCGCTCTCCCGGATCGGGGCCACGGTGGCGGAGTTATGGTCGAAGCACCATGAACGAATTCCTGCTCGCTCGACCCGACGCGGTGTTGCGGACCTCGGGCGTGCGCGCGACGTATTCGGATCCCCGGCAGGCGGTCGAGGCGTTGCGCCGGACCGCCGCCCCGAAGGTGATCGTCGGTGCGCTGCCGTTCGATCCGCGGGCCGCGGCCGCGCTCTGGCAGCCCGAGAGCGTGCTGCACACCGCGGGTCCGTGGCGGCCCGCCGCACTGCCTGATTTGCCCGGGGTGCGGGTGGTGGCCGAGATGCCGAGCGCGGCAGAGCATGTGGCGCGGGTGACGAAGCTGGTCGAACAGCTCGGTGACCCCGCGAACGAGCTGCGCAAGGTGGTGGCCGCGCGGTCGATGGTGCTCGAGGCCGACGCGCCGCTCGACCCGGAGGTGCTGGCCGGCCACCTGCTCACCAGACATCCGAATGCCGCTGTGTACGCGGTCGACCTGTCCGCGGCCGGGCGGGAAGGCGAGACGCTGATCGGCGCGACCCCCGAAGTGCTGGTCGCACGGCACGGCGATCGCGTGAGCCTGCATCCGCTGGCAGGCACGCTCCCCCGCCTGGCCGACCCAGCCGATGACGCGGCACAGGCCCGAGCGCTGCTGTCCAGCGCCAAGAATCACGACGAGCACGCTTTCGTGATCGAATGGATCCGTCAGCAATTGGCGCCGGTCTGCGCGGAACTGCACATCCCCGACGCGCCCGAACTCCTCAGCACCGAACAGGTCTGGCACCTGGCCACGCCGATCCACGGCGTGCTGCGCGATTCGTCGACCACCGCACTCGACCTGGCACTGCTGCTGCACCCGACGCCCGCCGTCAACGGCACGCCCTTCGCCGCCGCGCTCGACGCCATCACCACCGATGAACCGTGGCGCGGGTTCTATGGCGGGGCGGTGGGCTGGTGTGACGACGACGGCGACGGCGAATGGGTCGTGGCGATTCGCGGCGGCGAACTATCGGCCGATCAGCGCGTCCTTCGAGCCAGCGCGGGCGGCGGGATCGTGGCGGCCTCCGATCCCATGGCCGAACTCGCCGAGACCACCGCCAAACTCCGAACCCTGCTCGGCGCCCTGCGTTGCGAGCTGCC
This sequence comes from Nocardia sp. NPDC058519, assembly GCF_042719755.1. Taxonomy (NCBI): domain Bacteria; kingdom Bacillati; phylum Actinomycetota; class Actinomycetes; order Mycobacteriales; family Nocardiaceae; genus Nocardia; species Nocardia sp. NPDC058519. Next base: position 69,405 of record NZ_JBHXNK010000029.1, read on the forward strand.
CAACGACCGACCGAGCCCGATAGACCTGCTAGGTTGACCGGAGACAGGCCCCGACGTCGAGCGTATTGGAGTGCGCGATGAAGTTTGCTGTTCCGGCTGTTGCCAGCGCGGTCGGCGGCGCCCTGCTGAGCGCGATCGCCGTCTTCGCAATCACGGCGGCCGTCCAGCAGAACACGGCGCCCTCGATCGACCGCAGCGGTGACAAAGACTCCTCGCTGCTCAACGCCCCTGAATACGGCAGCCGCTGAGGCGAACGCCCGCGCGTCGCGCCCCGCATCGGGGCAACCGGACAAGGCGCCACTGGGTTGGCGCTGGCTCGTCGGCTCGGTAGTAGCCGCCTTCGTACTGACCTTCGCGCAGGCGCCTGGCCTCACCGTCGCCGACACCAAATACGACCTCGCGCAGAACCCCCTCGGTTTCCTCGCGCGGGCGTCTCACCTGTGGAGCAGCCAGGCCCCGATGGGCCAGGTCCAGAACCAGGCCTACGGCTACTTCTTCCCCCACGGCACCTTCTTCTCCGCGGGGCACCTCCTGCAACTGCCCGCGTGGGTCACCCAGCGCGTCTGGTGGGCGCTGCTGCTGCTCGCCGGGTTCTGGGGAATCGTCAAGCTGTGCGAAACGCTCGGCATCGGCTCGCGCGGGTCGCGCGTGATCGCGGGCATCGCGTTCGCCTTGTCGCCGCGAGTGCTGACCACGCTCGGCTCGATCTCCTCGGAAACCTTGCCGATGATGCTGGCGCCGTGGGTTCTGCTCGCGCCCGCGGCCCTCGGTACTGCGCTGAAACGACGGCGCGGCGGCCCGCTCTCACCCGCGGGGAGTGCGCTGGCGCTGGCGCTGATGGGGTCGGTCAATGCCGTGGCGACCGTGGCGGCCTTCCTGCCCGCGGCGCTGTGGTGGGCAACCTATCGACCGAATCGGCAGTGGCGGCGGTTCACCCGGGCGTGGATTCCGCTGCTGGTCCTTGCCACTTTCTGGTGGGTGGTGCCGCTGCTGTTGCTCGGCAAGGTGAGTCCGCCGTTCCTCGATTTCATCGAGTCGTCGGGGGTGACGACGCAGTGGGCGGCGTTGAGCGAGGTGCTGCGCGGGACCGATAGCTGGACACCGTTCGTCTCGCCGGAGCGGATCGCCGGTGCGGTGCTGGTGACCCAGCCCGCCGCGGTGCTGGCGACCGGCTTGCTCGCGGCGGCGGGAATGGCCGGACTCGCGCGGTCGTCGATGCCGTATCGGGGCAGATTCGCGCTGATCCTGTGCGTGGGGCTGGCGGGGATCTGTGCAGGGTATGTCGGGACGCTCGGCGGGCCGTTCGCCGAATCGGTGCGGATCTTCCTCGACTCCGGCGGTGCGCCGCTGCGGAATGTGCACAAGCTCGAACCGCTGATCCGGCTGCCGCTCGTGGTGGGGCTGGCGCACCTGCTCGGCCGTGTCGCGCTGCCCGCTTCGGTGCCGATGCCGGTGTGGCGCAGCTCTTTCGCCCATCCCGAGCGCGATCGGATGGTCGCGGTCGCCGCGCTGATCCTGGCCGCCCTCACCCTCGCGACCTCACTGGCGTGGACCGGCAGGCTCGCCCCGCGCGGGGCCTACGACCGGGTGCCCGCCTACTGGACCGATACCGCCGACTGGCTGGCCGACAATGCGGCCGACACCCGCGCGCTGGTCGTGCCCGGCGCGCCGTTCGGCAGTCAGATCTGGGGACTCACCCGCGACGAACCGCTCCAAGCCTTGGCGAGTACCCCATGGGCCGTACGTGATGCGGTACCGCTGAATCCGCCGGGCACGATTCGCGCGATGGATTCGGTGCAGCGGCTGATCGCCGACGGCAGGCCGTCGACCGGTCTCGCCGCCACCCTCGCCGACCAGGGCATCGGAGTCCTGGTGTTGCGCAACGACCTCGACCCCGAGACGTCGCGTTCCACGCGTCCGATACTGGCGCACCGCGCGATCGAGGGTTCGCCGGGGCTGACCAAGGTGGCCTCGTTCGGCGCGAACATCGGGCCGCGCGCGGCGGACGCGGGACTGGTGGTCGACAACGATCTGCTGCCCGCCTATCCGGCGGTCGAGATCTACCGGGTCGACGTGCCGCCGCCCGGCACACCCGTCGACGTGCGCAGCGGCACCGGGGCACCGCCCGCATTCCCCGGCGCGTACACCACCCCGCTGGATTCGATCCCTGTCGTCCAGGGCGGTCCCGAAGTTCTGGAGCGCGTGCGCCGGGACGGCGAAAACCCCACGACGCCAATACTTCTCGAAGCGGACGCACGACGTGCCGGGTTACCGCCACAGCCCGTACTGGTGACCGACACCCCGATGGATCGAGAGTCCGACTTCGGCCGGGTCGACAACCACAACTCGGCGGTCCGCGCCGCCGACGACGCCCGCCGCACCCACAATCTGGTCCCCGACTACCCGGTCGACGGCGCCGAACTCGTGCAGGGCGAGTGGTCGGGCGCCAAGGTCACCGCGTCCAGCTCGGCCGCCGACGCCACCCAGATCGGCGGGGCGGCGCCCGGTAGCTCCACCGCGGCCGCCGTGGACGACGATCCGAGTACCGCGTGGATCAGCAATGGGTCCGAATCGGCTCTCGGGCAATGGATTCGACTCGATCTGGACAAGCCGATCGCCAACGGCTCGCTGCGCTTCACCACCACGGCGGCGGCGCTGGGTGATCCGGTGAAGTGGGTCGAGGTCCGCACCTCGCGCGGGACGGTGTCGGCGCGGATCACCGAACCCGGTGAGCCCGTGTCTGTCGCGCTGCCCGCGGGCAAATCCGACTGGGTGATGATCTCGGCCGCCCGCACCGAAACCGGCACGCGTGGTGGGCAATTCGGGATCAGCGAGCTCACGCTCGACGACTACTCGAATCGGGAAGAGCCGGTGCGCGTCGATATCCGGCACCGGGTCGTGCTGCCCGATGTCGCCGCAGGAACAGTTGTCAGCGGGTGGGATCTCGGACAGGAATTCCCCGGTCGCGGTAACTGTTTCGACGGTCCCGACCGCGTGCACTGCAGCAAGGGACTCGGTCTGCCCGCCGAAGAGCCCGGCGTCTTCGGCCGCACTCTCTCCGTGCCGGAGCCACTCACCGTCAGCACCGATCTCACCGTGCGCACCCGCCCCGGGCCCGCGCTCGAGGCGTTGCTCACCGACCCGACCAGGCCGGTGGCACGCGGCAAGGCCGATGTCGCCGACCTGCGCGGTGCCGCTTTCGCCGCCACCGATGGCGATCCGAAGACCACCTGGACCGCACCTGAGTCCACCGTGCGCGGACTCGCGGGCGGCAGACCCACACTGGTACTGGAACTTCCGGAACCGACGACGGTGACCGGACTCGACATCACCACCGCGCTGGGCGGACTGCCCGCGACAGCCACCTCTGTCGCGGTGAACCTGGGCAACGGCCCGCAGATCCGTGAGCTGCCCGAACGCGAGCACGGCGAACCGGCCCGAATCTCGCTGTACCCCACCGAAACCGATCGCGTCGAGATCAGCATCCAGAGCTGGAACGAGGTGCTCGACCGCACCGCGCTCGGCTTCGTCCTCACCCAGCCCGCAGGCCTGGCCGAAGTCGAGGTGCTCGGCCCCGAGTACCCCGCGCATGCCCCCGGCGACCGGCTCGTCACCATCGGCTGCGACACGGGGCCGGTGATCGCCATCGGTGGGCGCGCCGTCCACACGACTATCACCGCCACCGCCGACGAACTCCGCTCCGGTGCTCCGGTTTCCGCACAACCGTGCCCGGAGGACGCGGCCGACATCGAACTCCTCCCGGGCCACCCCGACCTCACCGTCGCCCCCACCGAACTGTTCACCGTCGACCGGCTACGCCTGCCCCGCACCGACCCTTACCCCGGCAAGACCAGCACCCCGACCGACGCCAGCGAAACCACGGCCACGCCTCCCGATGCGGCACCGGAAACCCCCGCCGGTGCAGGAGATTCGGGTACTCAGGTGCTGGTTCTGCCGCTGAGCACCAATGTCGGCTGGCAGGCGCACACCGCGGATGGGCGGGAGCTCTCGCCCATCGTCGTCGACGGTTGGCAGCAGGCGTGGCTCGTTCCGCCAGGAACCAGCGGGGAGATCACGGTGTCGTTCCCGGCGGACCGCTGGTATCGGCTGGCGATCTTCGGCGGGCTGTTGCTGCTGATTCCCCTTGTACTGCTCGCGATTCCGCGCCGACGTGCGATTGCCGATGTCGGCCCCGCACCGACCACCTGGGGTGTCAACTGGATCTCGGCGATCGGGCTGACCGGCGTGATCGCGGTCATCTCCGGACCGTTCGGTGCGGCCTGCACGCTGATCGCGTTGGGCTGCAGCTACTTCCGGCCTGCAACGACGGCGCGGACCCTGCCCTGGCTCGCGGGCATCGGGACGCTGGTCTCGGCGGCGGCCCTGTCGACCGGGACCTGGCGCTCCGGTACCGAATACATGGGTGGCTCGCTGTGGGCCCAGGCACCGGCGGTCATCGCGGTCGTCGCCGTCGGGGTGGCGGCACTCCCACGCCGCCGCTGACCGCGACTCAGCTCGCAGCCGAACTATCGACCGATTCGCGTTCGGCGCGCGCGGCCGCGGCCCGCCGATCCCAGCGGGCCGCCCAGCGGCGCGCCGGTTCTTCGATCAGCGCGAAGCTCGCGGCGGCCAGCGGGAGGGTGAGGGCGGTGGTCAGGATGAGCACGTAGAGGAAGTGTCCTTGGAAGGGCATGATGCCGAAGACCGGGAAGACCACGGTGAGAACCACCAGGTGCCACAGGAAGATGCCGTAGGACCAGCGGCCCAGGATCGCGGCGGTTCGCGATTCCAGCCAGCGGTGCGGGGCATCGGCCCGGCGCATCACCAGGGGCGCGAGCAGGCAGAAGCCGAGGATCATGCCGAGCACCATCTTCATCGCGTACTGCCACGGTTGCGCGCGTTCCAGACCGGCCGGGCCGCCGAACTCGGTCGCCGAGAGCAGGAACGCCGCGAGCGCGACCGCCCACATCAACGGCTGACTCGACAGGATCCTGGCCCACCGGACATCAGGGCGCACGAGGTGGATCAGTTCCGCCAGGAGCATGCCCGCCGCGAACCACGGCATGTAGGCGGGCAGCCAGTTGTCGGCGTGGATCGCGTCCGGCGTGGGGATCGGCCACAGGTTCCAGGTCAGACACACCGCGACCAGCCCGCACAGCACCGGCACCCGCCACCTGGCCGCGGGGCCGCGCAATCGCACGACCAGCCAGGCCAGCAGCGGCAACACCAGGTAGAACGCCATCTCCACCGACAGGCTCCACATCTGTGTGAGCCCATCGGTCAATGTCAGCGGTACGAACACCTGCAGCAGGTTCAGATTCGACAGCCACACCCGCAGGTTCGCCGAATGCGCCGCGCCGGGCAGCAACAGCAAGACGAACACCACGACGACCCAGTACGCGGGCATGACCCTGGCCACCCGGTGCAACAGGTAGCGCGAGGTCCTCGGCGCGCGGCCGAGACCGTGCGCGGCCGCCGCGTGCGGACGCCACAGCAGGAAACCCGACAGCGCGAAGAACACCGCGACCGCCATATCGAAGCGTTCCAGGATCGGGCCGAGGACCGGTATCCGGCTTGTTCCGGTCTGGAACGCGACGTGTGTGACCAGCACACCGAGCGCGGCCATCCCGCGCATCCCTTCGAGGGCGGGAATGAACGCGCGCGGGGGCGAAACGGGGGCGGTAGCGGTCGTCATCGATGTCCAGTCTGCCGTGTCGGCGATTTCCATGGCACAGCACCGCACCTTCGGGGCCTGGGCTGTTAGTGTCGGGGCTCACGAGTGCCTGTGGCGCAATACCAGACCACCGGGCCATCCGTGTTCGAACGACGAGGAGAGTTTGCATGGCACTGAGTGCCGGTACCAGAAGAACGGTCGCCTGTGTGCTCGTGGGTCTGGGCGCGGCATTACTCGTCGCCGCGCTGATGATCCCCACCTACACGGTGAGCAAAGTAGCCAAGACTCCACTCGATCTCGAGATCACCACGATCGCGGAGAGTCAGAAGGACGAGGAAAGCCTCGTCCTCGACTCCAAGTCGTTGACCTCAGGTGACGGTGCCGCCGTAGTCGACAAGGATGTACCGCTGATCTCCCAGCGTTTCGTCACCGTCGAGGAGCCCTCCGACGCCGACGAGATGACGCTGCAGGCGGGCACAACTCTGCGGCGCACCGACGTGCAGGGCGACACCGGCCTGCTCACCGCCGCCATCGACCGTGTCACCATCTCGCGCACCACCGGCATGCCGGTGGACACCGAACCCAACGGGTCGATCGCGGTGACCGTGAACAAGGACGGCAGCGTCATGGAGCCGGTGCAGCACACCGGCATCGGCTACCGCTTCCCGATCGGCACCGAGAAGAAGACCTACCCGTACTTCGACATCAACGTGCGCAAGTCCTTCGACGCGAACTTCATCGAAGAGACCGAGATCAACAGCATGAAGGTGTACCGGTTCCAGATGACCGCGCCCGTCACCAGCACCTGGGACGTCGTGCAGTCGCCGACCAACCGGCTCACCCTGCCCGCCGCCAAGTGGGGCGTCGAGGGTGGCGACACCCCCGTCACCATGACGCGCTACTACACCAACGTGCGTGACCTGTGGGTCGAGCCGCAGACGGGCACCGTGATCAAGGGTGGGGAAGCGATCCACCTGTTCTACGCGCGGTCCGGCGACAAGCCCGAGGTGACGGCGCTCAAGTCGCACATCGTGTTCGACGAGGCGACCATCGAGTCGCAGATCGCCATCGCCAAGGAGAACACCGACAAGCTGTCGCTGTTCGGGCGTGTGGTGCCGATCGTGTTCGGCGTGCTGGGTGTGCTGGCGCTGCTGGCCGGATTGTTCCTCGGGCTTCGCGGTGGTGGCACTGCGGCTCATGCGAGCCCTCGTAGGTCGCGTCCGACGCCTGCGCCCACTGCCGCGCCCGACGACACCGCCGGTCGGTGGGATGGCGATGACGCGCCGACTACGCAGTTCCCCCGTGGGGACTACGACGCGCCGACCGAGCAGATTGATACCGACAAGCGTCCCTGAGTACTGATGCTGATCGACGGCCCCGGTCATTGACCGGGGCCGTCGTGTTTTGGGGGCACATCAGGTTGGACCAGGGTCGGGGATGTGGACCTTGCTGCTCAGGTAAAACCGGGCCAGGGGCGGTGTACCTTGCTGTTCAGGTAAAACCGGGCCCGGGGCGGTGTACCTTGCTGTGTTTGTTGGAGCGCTGACGCGCTCGAGTCGGGGCCCTTCGGGCCCCCGATCTTCCCTCCCTGCGGGTACTCCTTCGTCGCACCCTCCGGTCAGTCCAGATCGGGGCGGGCCCCTCCGGGTAGAGACATACCGGGGTTTAGCTGGGTCCGGGGGGCGGTTCGCAGGACGACCACCGCGACGATTGTGGTGGTGACGGCGGCTATGGAGACAGCGGTGCCGATCAGGGATTCGATGGTGCGGGCGAAGGTGAGCATCAGGGTTATCTCGAGGGCCAGGCCGATCCATGTGACAGCGGCCAGCGCGGTGCGTTCGACGGCGATCGCGGAGAGCAGGGCGCCCTGGAGGACCGCCAGGATCGCGCCGTGCAGGGCGAACAGCCACAGCATGCCCTGAATGGGCGCGTAGTCGGCGCCGGCGAACAGGGGAGCCAAGGGGGCGGCCAGCGCGGCGCCGAGCACCGCGACGACGCCGATCACCGAGAGCACCGAGAGGGCGTCGCGGATCGCGCGGGCCGAATGGGTGGGCTGGGCCATGCGGGGATACAGCACCACACCGACCGCTTGCGGCAGCCAGAACGCGATCTTGGTGGCGATGGTGCCCAGCGAATAGCGGCTCGCGTCGACCTCGTCGAGCACGATGCGGACCACGATCAGGTCGACCGAGGACAGTGCCATCAGCGCAGCTTGCACCTGGACAGCACGCAGCACCGGCATGACGCCGACGGCCTTCGTATCGACCGCCGGTTCTCGGCTGCCGGCATCGCTGCCGTGCTCGGTCGCCTGATCCGCCGCGTAGGTCGAGCGAGCGATTCGACCGGCGACGATCGCCGCGCCGACGATGCCCACCGCACCCGCCCACAGCGCACCGGCAGCACCGCCGCCCAGCGCGAGCGCGACAAGCGCGGGCAGCACCCGTGCCGTACCCGCCATCGCGAGCACCGTCGCGAGCGCGCGGAAGTGGTTGCCGCCCTGCAAGATTCCCTGCTCGCCGGACAGGATCACCAACGCGGGCGCCGCACCGAGCGCGGCGGCCGCGGCCCACACGCCTACGTTCAGCACGCCGGCCACCACCGGGATCAGCACCACCGCGACCGCGGCGACCAACGCGGCGCACCGCCACATCATCGCCCGCACGGCCCGCGTCGACGACCCGCGCACCACCTCTCTGGCGACCACGTTCTGCATGGCCAGGGCGGGGACCGCGCACAACAACTGCACCGCGAGCAGACTCGCGAACTCGCTGTAGCCTTCGACCCCCAGCCAGCTCGCCGCCAGCAACTGCAGCAGGTAACCGGCGACGTTGGCGGTCATCGCGCCAGCCGTCACCCAGGTCAGATCGGCAACGACGGGCGGGCGGCGGACTGAGGACACGCCTCATCGTCGCACCCCACTGTGTTCGCCATCACGCCTACCCCGAAAATGTGAGCCCGAGCGGACTCACCTCGAGCGATCGCGCCCCGAACAGCGCCTATTCGACCCCGCCCACGGCGCCGCCCGACGGGACGTAAGGTGCGTGGACGTGACGAGTAGCGCGCGAGCAAGGGCCTTGGTGGCCGGATACTGCGCGTTGCTCACGATGATCATCGTCGGACCGCTGGCCGGATCGGGCTATCTGCTGCTGCGGGACGCGGTGAGCACCCCGCGCTCGTACCTCACCGATTCAGCACTCGGCCTCGGCGCCGCCGCACCTCGCGCCGTCCCGCAGGACGCCTTACTCGCGGTGCTCTCGCCGGTCATCGACGGCGGGATTCTGGTGAAGGCGATCCTCATCGTCGCGCTGTGGTCGGCCGGGTACGGCGCGGCGATACTCGCACGACGATTCGTCTCCGCTTCCACCGGAGCACAATTGGTCGCCGCGACCCTCGCGTTGTGGAATCCCTATGTCGCGGAACGTCTTCTGCAAGGGCATTGGAGCCTGCTCGCCGGGTACGCAGCCCTTCCATGGACCGCCCTCGCCGCCGCGCGCATTCGAACAGTCACGGGCAGAACGGAACCCAGCGGAACCCGACGCTTCGGGTTTGCCGCCCGCTGGGGAACTCTCGGCGGATGGGCCGCGCTGACCGCGAGCTTCGCCGCCGCCGGATTGACGCCGACCGGCTCGTTGCTGGCCGCTGTCATCGGGCTCGCGCTGGTCGGGCGGCGAGCCTTCCTCCCTGCCATCGTTGTCTGGATCGCGACCTGCGCGCCCTGGCTGACCGCGACCGCGCTCGGATCGGGGGCCGAGCCGTCGGACCCGGCCGGGGTCTCGGCGTTCGCGGCACGTGCCGAACCGTGGCTCGGCACGCTCGGCAGCCTCGCCGGGCTGGGTGGGATCTGGAACGGCGAGGCCGTGCCCGCGAGCCGCACGACCCCGCTCGCCCTGGTCGGCACGCTTTTGCTGCTCGGCATCGTCGCCTGCGGGGTGCGTGCGGTGTGGGCGCTCGGCCGTGACGGGCGGGCCCTGCTGGTGATCGCGGCGGTGGCGATCGTGCTGCCCGCCCTCGGCGCGACCAGCTGGGGGCTGGCGGCCGGGGAATGGTTGATGGTGCACGTTCCAGGTGCCGGGCTACTGCGGGATACGCAGAAGTACGTCGCGTTGGCGATGCCCGCGTACGCGCTGTGCGCCGCGGCCGCGTGCCGAACCGTCGCTACGGCGAGCCGCCGACTGCTGACCGATGGGCAGCCGGACGCGGACTCAGCAGACACCGAGCCGGAATCCGTTGCCCACTCGACAACCCACCGACGCGACTTCGGAATACGAGCCACCGCAACCCTTTTCATTCTTCTCATAACCCTCCCCTTGGCCGACCTGGCCTGGGGAGTCGGCGGCGCGATGCGTCCCGTCCACTACCCCGCGGGCTGGCAACAGGTCGTCGACCACATCGACGCGCCCGGTGACGTAGCCGTACTCCCCGCCGGAATGTTTCGCCGATTCCCTTACAGCGGAACAGCTCCCGTCCTCGACCCCGCTCCCCGCATCCTGCCCAACGACGTCCTGCAGACCGGCGAACTCCGCGTCCGCGGCTACGCGGTCACCGGCGAAGGCAACCGCGCCCGCACAGTCGAGGAAGCACTACTCCGAGGCGCCCCGGCCACCGATCTGGCGGCCCTCGGCGTCGGCTGGATCCTCATCGAACGCACCACCCCCGGCCCCCTCGGCACCTCCGAGAACACCCTCGCCACAGCCGAACTCGAATACCAGGACTCAGACCTCTCCCTCTACCGAGTCCCCTCCCTCACTTCCCTCGACACCGCCACCCCAGCCCAACGCCGAATCTCCACCGCAGCCCACCTTCTCTGGGCCGGACTTCTGCTCGCAGGACTGATCGGCGCCGCGCTACGCCCCTACCGCACACCGTTGGAGCGCCGTCCTGCGAGCCGGAGTGTCACTGAACGCGGCTGAGGATCCTCGCGGCCGCATGCCCGGCCTGCTCGTCGTCGAATGACAGCGACGTCTCGGTCGATGACTGCGCGCTCAGTCGCGCGACGCGACCAACCCGGAGACGCGTTCTCCGCAAGCCGCGGCGGCGAGAACCATGTGCACCCCGGCGCCGGTCTGTTCCCAGGAGAACTCGTTGGCGCGGGCGCGGGCTTTTTCGCCCATGACCAGTCTGGTCTCGGGATCGGCGAGGAGGTCGGCGGCGGCTGAGGCGAGGGCGGGGGCGTCGTCGACCAAGAGGCCGGTGACACCGTCGACGATGGAGTCGGTGAGGCCACGGGAGCTGCGGTAGCCGATGGTCGGCACGCCGTGCTGGGCGGCCTCGATGACGGCCAGGCCCCAGCCTTCCTTGCGCGAGGGCATCACGTGGACCCAGGCGGTCGAGAGGATCTCGTGTTTGCGGCGCTCGTCGACGTGGCCGTGGAAGGTGACGGCGTCGGCGATGCCGAGCGCGTCGGCACCGGCGCGCAGGTTGGGGGCCCACCAGCCGTCGCCGATGACGTCGAGGTGCACGTCGGGGAAGCGCTCGCGCAGGTGGGCGACGGCGGTGAGGGCGTCTTCGATCTGCTTGTGCGGGACAAGGCGCGACAGCACCGCGATGCGCGGGTGGGTGGCGCGGGTGGCATCGTCGCCGGGGACGACCTCGGCGGGGACCGGTTCGGCACCGTTGCGGACCACGGCGATGCGCTCACGGTCCACGCCGAGCACCGACAGCTCCTCGGCGGAGGGCAGCGACACGGTGAGGTACTGGTTGTCGCGGTGCACGCGCGGGGACAGCGTGGATTCGATCCACCAGCCGATCCGCCCGACCAGGCGACCGGCCACCGGCCACTGTTCGCGGTGCCCGTGATGCACCAGCACCACCGAGGGCACGCCCGTGGCGGTGGCGAAGAAGGGGATGCCGTTCTGGGTGTCGATCACGACGTCGGGGCGCAGGCCACGCAGTGGGCCGAAACCGAGCCGGCCGGCCACGATGGCGGCCAGCGCGCGGGGATACACGGTGAAGCGCCCGCCCGCGCGACTGATGTCGATCCCGTCGATCCGCTCGCGCTTGGGGGCACCGGGATAACCGGCGGTACGCAGGGTGACCTTGATGCCACGCGCGGCCAGCTGCGCGCCGACCTGCTCCAGATACCGCTCGCTGCCGCCACCCTGTGGGTGCCCGGTGTCACGCCAGCAGAGTAGGAGGACTTCACGCACGGTCGGGGCTCGCAATCGGTTCGGTGGTAGACAAACGTCGGCCCCCACACTAGCGGGTGTGGTCTGCGCAACACGGATGTATCGACAGTGTCCGCCCAGACCGCGTGATCATGCCCCCAACGCACCCCACACCTGCCGCACCCGAATGCGCTCCCAATAAACTCCTGCCCGTGTCGACCGCCACCAAGCCGAGAACCGAGCAGCCCGTCGCGCGACGCGACCGATCCAGGTTCGCGCGCCGAGCCGACCTGCGCCGCTCGCTGCGCCTGCTCACCAGCTTCCGCTTCGAGCAGTCCGACCCGGCCCGCTTCTACGGCGGCATCGCCACCGACAGCGCCGCGCTGATCGGCGACTTCTACGCCGACATCACCGGCCGCGACCTCACCGGCACCGTGATCCTCGACGTCGGCGGTGGCCCCGGCTACTTCGCCGACGAGTTCACCGCGGTAGGCGCACGCTATGTCTCGGTGGAGCCCGACCCGTCGGAGATGCACGCGGCCGGGCTGCGGGTATCCGGTTCGGTGCGCGGGTCGGGGATGGCATTGCCGTTCCGCGACAACGCCTTCGACGTCTGCTTCTCCTCCAACGTCGCCGAGCACGTGCCGCAGCCGTGGCTGATGGCGGACGAGATGGTGCGGGTGACCAAGCCCGGCGGCCTCATCGTGTACTCGTACACGGTGTGGCACGGACCGTTCGGTGGTCACGAGACCGGCCTCTGGCATTACCTCGGTGGCGAGTTCGCGGCCCGCCGATACCGGCGCAAGCACGGACACGAACCGAAGAACAGGTTCGGGCGATCACTGTTCGCGGTATCGGCGGCAGATGGGTTGCACTGGGCGGCAACGACTTCAGCTGATGTGCGGACAATTTTTCCGCGTTATCACCCGCGCTGGGCCTGGTGGCTCGTCCGAGTTCCGGTGATCCGGGAGCTACTGGTCAGCAACTTGGTAGTGGTTGCCACCAAAGCGTGATCACGCCAGCCAGCTCAAGCGGCGTGACCTCCGTATCGGCTCGGGCAACACCCTGACCCACGGCGATTCCTGAATCGCCAGGCCTACGGTCTCCAACGTGGTCAGGCCGACCTGATCGGCCAGCGCGCCGACCATCGCGACCGCCTCAGCGGCCTGGATAGCGGCAGTCGCCTGCTCGATCGTCAGCGTGCGGCCCGGCAGGAATGAGACGACCCATCCGCCACTGCCCACACTTTTCGCTTGATGGTCGGTCTGGTCGCTGGTCATCAACGATCGGCCGATCACTTGCACAGCCATGAGTCGGTCTCCCCAATTCGCTGTTAATGTCCGATGAATCGAGCGAGCTGATCAGTAGCTAAAGCATCCCCTTTTCACCACCGGAACGCAATAGTGCGTTTCCCCGAAAAGCGAACCGACAGGTTGGAATTCGCAATCTTCACAGTCGTTGCGCCACAGCGAATTAGAACAGGTTGCAGACAATTCGCCCGCAAAACTGTAACGTGTTCTCATGCACTACGACAGTCTGTTCATCGGCGGGAAGTGGACCACCCCGGCCGGTAGTGACCGCATTTCTGTGGTCTCCCCTGCAACGGAGGAGACCGTAGGCAGCGTGCCCGCGGTAACGAACGCCGATGTCGACGCGGCCGTCGCCGCGGCGCGCGACGCGTTCGACAGCGGGCCGTGGCCATCGACGCCCCCACTGGAACGAGCCGAGGTACTCAGCAAGGTTGCCCGGCTGATCGAGCAGCGTTCGCCGGAATTGCTCGCCGCACTCACCGCTGAGATGGGCGCGACGACGTTAGCGGCCTTGACGCTCAATCAAATTCCCGCCGTCGCGGCTTTGGACGCGCTCGTCGAGCTCGCGAAGACCTTCGCCTGGAACGAGACTCGGGTCGGCCTGTTCGGAACCTCGCGTGTCTCACGGGAACCGCGCGGTGTCGTCGCCGCGATCACCGCCTGGAATGTCCCGTTGTTCCTCGCGGCGAACAAGCTCGGACCCGCGTTGCTGGCCGGCTGCACCGTGGTGCTCAAGCCGTCGCCGCTGACTCCGCTGACCGCCAATATCCTCGCCGACATCTTCACCGAGGCGGGCCTGCCCGACGGCGTGCTCTCGGTGCTGCCCGCCGAAGCCGAGGCCAGTGAATACCTCGCCGGCCACCCCGGCGTCGACAAGGTGACCTTCACCGGCAGCACCCCCGTCGGCAGGAAGCTGGCCGCGCTGGCGGGTGAGCAGCTCAAGACCGTGTCGCTGGAGCTCGGCGGCAAGTCGGCCGCGATCGTGCTGCCCGACGTCGACCTGGCCGCGAGCATTCCCGTGCTCGCGTTCTCCGGGCTGATGAACAGCGGTCAGGGCTGCGTCGCGCAGACGCGAATTCTCGCCCCGCGCAGTCGCTACGACGAGATCGTCGATGCGTTGGTCGCGCACGTGAAGACCATGCAGACCGGCGACCCGACCGATCCCGCGACCGTGCTCGGCCCGCTGATCAGCGAAAAGCAGCGCGACCGCGTGGAGAGCTACATCGCCAAGGGCAAGGCCGAGGGCGCGCGACTGGTGCTCGGCGGCGGCAGGCCCGAGGGTGTGGAGCGCGGCTGGTTCGTGGAGCCGACGATCTTCGCCGACGTCGACAACTCGAGCACCATCGCCCAGGAGGAGATCTTCGGCCCGGTGCTCTCGGTGATCCCGTACGAGACCGAGGACGAGGCCATCGCCATCGCCAACGACTCCGATTACGGTCTCGCCGGTTCGGTGTGGACCACCGATATCGAGCACGGCGTCGAGGTGGCGGCCCGGATCCGCACCGGGACCTTCGCGATCAACTGGTACGCCTTCGACCCGACCGCACCGTTCGGCGGCTACAAGAACTCGGGCATCGGCCGCGAGAACGGCCCGGAAGGCCTCGACGCCTTCTGCGAACAGAAGTCCGTGCTCATGCCCATGGGATGGACTGCGCCCACCGCTTCCTAGTTCTCCGGCATATGGACCCGGAGTACCGGCTGCGCGGCAACCTCACCCCGGGCAGGTAGGTCGACGACCTCGACCCGCCAGCCCGGGGGCAGGACCCGCTCCAGGCGGCCCGCCACGCGCAGTAGGGGCGTGCTCGAATAGGTGTCGGACTCGGATCCGGTCACCAGATCGGTCATGCGTCAAACCACCTCTCAGCGTCGATCTCGTCGTTGACCGCATGGCGGTGCAGGAGTCTCGCAGGAGTTTCAGCTCGAGAGGCAATATAAGCGACATCGCCGCTGAGGCCACCAGCGACTCTCTGACACCGACAGAAGTACCCAGAAAGAGTCCGCGGAAATCGTCCGACGAACTGTGGACAAACAGAACCGCCCGTACCGAAACGGTACGGGCGGTTCTGTGTTTACGGGGCGGATCAGCCCAAGCGCTCCTTGAGTGCTTCGAACTCGTCGCGCACGCCGGAGGGCAGCTTGTCGCCGACGAACTCGAACCATTCCTCGATCGAGGGGATCTCGTTGCGCCACTCGTCGGCGTTCACCGCGAGCGCCTCGTCGACGTCGGCGGCGACCACGTCGAGGCCGTTCAGGTCGAGATCGGCGGCCGAGGGCACATTGCCGACCGCGGTGGCCGTGGCGCCCGAGCGGCCCTCGATGCGGCCGACGATCCACTCCAGCACGCGGGAGTTCTCACCGAATCCGGGCCACAGGAAGCGGCCGTCGTCGCCACGACGGAACCAGTTGACGTAGAAGATCTTGGGCAGCTTGTTCGAGTCGGCGTTCTTGCCGAGGTCGATCCAGTGGTTGAGGTAGTCGCCCACGTGGTAGCCGAGGAACGGCAGCATCGCCATCGGGTCGCGGCGGACGGTGCCGACCTTGCCCTCGGCGGCGGCGGTCTGCTCGGAGCCCATGGTGGCGCCCATGAACACGCCGTGCTCCCAGCCGAACGACTCGGTCACCAGCGGGACGGTGGTCTTGCGGCGACCACCGAACAGGATGGCCGAGATCGGCACGCCCTGCGGGTCGTCCCATTCCGGCGCCAGGATCGGGCACTGCGACATCGGGGTGCAGTAGCGCGAGTTCGGGTGCGCGGCGTGGCCCTCGGACTCGGGGGTCCAGTCGTTGCCCTTCCAGTCGATCAGGTGCTGCGGGTCGCCTTCGAGACCCTCCCACCACACATCGTTGTCGTCGGTCAGGGCGACGTTGGTGTAGACGGTGTTGCCCGCGTCGATGGTGGCCATCGCGTTGGGGTTGGAGCTGTTGTTGGTGCCCGGCGCGACGCCGAAGAAGCCGAACTCCGGGTTCACGGCGTAGAGCTGACCGTCCTTGCCGAAACGCATCCAGGCGATGTCGTCGCCGAGGGTCTCCGCGCGCCAGCCGGGGATGGTCGGCTGGATCATCGCGAGGTTGGTCTTGCCACAGGCGCTCGGGAACGCGGCGGCGACGTAGTAGTTCTTGTTCTCGGGCGAGATCAGCTTGAGGATCAGCATGTGCTCGGCCAGCCAGCCCTCGTCGTGGGCCATCGCCGAGGCGATGCGCAGCGAGTAGCACTTCTTGCCGAGCAGCGCGTTGCCGCCGTAGCCCGAACCGAAGGACCAGATCTCGCGGTCCTCGGGGAAGTGGGTGATGTACTTGGTGTCGCTGCACGGCCACGGCACGTCGGCCTGGCCCTCGGCGAGCGGCGCGCCGACGGAGTGCAGCGCCTTCACGAACGGGCGGTCGGTGCCCAGCTTGTCCAGCGCGGCGGCACCCATGCGGGTCATCACGCGCATGGAGACGACCACGTACTCGGAGTCGGTGATCTCAACGCCCAGCTTGGGGTCCTCGGCGCCGAGCGGGCCCATGCAGAACGGCACCACGTACATGGTGCGGCCCTTCATCGAGCCGCGGTACAGCTCGGTCATGGTGGCGCGCATCTCGGCGGGGTCGACCCAGTTGTTGGTCGGACCGGCTTCGGCTTCGGTGGCCGAACAGATGTAGGTGCGCGATTCGACGCGGGCCACATCGGAGGGATCGGACAGCGCGAGGAAGGAGTTGGGCTTCTTCTTCTCGTCGAGCTGCTTGAAGGTGCCTGCCTCGACCAGCTGGGTGGTCAGGCGATCCCATTCCGCGTCGGAGCCGTCGGCCCAGACCACGCGAGCGGGCTGAGTGAGCTCTGCGACTTCCTGTACCCAGGCGAGCAGTTCACTGTGCTCGGTCGGCGCCTTGCCGTCGGATCCACGAAGACCAGGAATGGTCGCTGAGGTCATGAAAACTCTCCTGAGATGGGCGGTTGTTCGATCCATCGATCGCCACCATGGGCGGGTAAGGCGTCCGCAGTGACCAACCGTCGCACAACCCCGATAGACGGCTGAGGAAGGCCGTACACGGACGGTGGCCGCGCATCGACTGGCAAGAGCGGACGCCCAGGTTCCTGCCTCAAGGTTAACGCGATATGACCACCGATACGGCATCGGGCTCCCTAACAGGTACCCACAGGTGTATCGGTCAATCCCACGCTCACAGCTGATCGAGCGTGACGATGTCACGCTCGCACGCGGTCAGCTGCGCGGGACGCTCCGCGACGAGCCTGCGCGCGAGCGCGTCGAGTTCGGTGACACGCCGGTCCACGGCCACCGCCCGCGCGGTCGATTCTCGCACCACGTGCTCGGCCAGTTCGGCCTCGATATCCACCAGCACCGCGGCGACACGCTGTTCGAGCTGGGCTTTGATATTCACCAGTGCCTCGGAGACCCACTGGGCCATGTGGTTGCGTTCGGCGAGCTGGCCGCGGGCGCGCACGACCCAGGCGGCCGCGCCCGCGCCGAGCAGCAGCGTCACCGGGACGCTCGCCACGTCGAGTGTCGGGACCAGCGACAGCGGAGCAACGATCAACCTGCCGAGGCCGACACCCGCCGACGCGCCGAGCGCGATCATGAGGTGATCTTCGACACCACGGTGTCTCTTGTCGGGATCTGGACCGACCCGAGGCGCCGGATCGCGGCGCCGGGTGGCGGGCGCGGCGGTGCCGATCCGGCGGGCGGCTTCGATGACCCGCTCGTCGATGACGGCGTCGACCGCGACCGACAGTTCACCGGCCGCCTGTTGCAAGCGGTGGGGGTAGGCGCGCAGGTCGGCGCGGTCGCAGCGATCGAGCTCGGCGCGGCACCGGGTGTGCAGTGCGCGCACCATGGCGCCGAGTTCGGTGGTCAGGTCGACGCGGGCGAGCTGGACCTGGCTACGCACGGCGGCCAGACCGGTCTGACGGCCGCCGTCGCGCTCGGCGACCAGACCGATGCGTTCCTCTCTGATCCGCGCGGTGTCGGTGCCCGAGCGCAGTGCGGTGATCTGTTCGTCGATTCTGGCCCTGGTGTCGGCGAGTACGCGGGCGCGGACGGCGGTTCGGCGTTGGGCACCGTCGGCTGGTCGCCGCGCGGTGGCCGCGGCGAGGGTGGCGTGCAGTCCGGCCACGCCGGAGCGATCGAGCAGGGCCGAGTCGTCGGTGGCGCGGGCCGCGGCGGACAGCCGCGCCGAGACCGCGACGATGTCGAGGTCGGTGATGCCGCGCGCGGCGAGCAGTTCGAGATTGCGGGCGCGGGTCGCGCGCCAGTCCTGATAGGCGTGGAAGCCGTTCATGGCGAGCAGGATTCGCTGGTCGGCGGCGCGGAGGCGGTCGATCAGGGCGAACATGTCGGCGCCGAGGACACTGCCCGCGTCGAAGAGGATCAGGGCTGCGGCTGGTTCGTTTTCGGGGGTGAGGGCGGCCGGGTCGGCCAGCTCGATATGGGGTTCGAAGCGGGCGAGTTCGGTGCGCAGGAGGGTGGTGTTGGCGTCGTCGGGTGCGTAGAAGGTGATGCTGGTGCCCTCGCCCGCCTCGGCCATCGCCCGGAGCAGCGCGCCGCCCTGCGGGTTCCACCGGTCGATCACCGCGTCCACCGCTGAGGGCAGGGCGGCCGGATCCTCGGCCGATCCTTGTTCGGGCGGGACCTCAGAGGCCTGCACTGGACATCCGCTCCCAGGCTCTGACATAGCCGTTGTGGACGCGCA
This sequence comes from Nocardia sp. NPDC058519, assembly GCF_042719755.1. Taxonomy (NCBI): domain Bacteria; kingdom Bacillati; phylum Actinomycetota; class Actinomycetes; order Mycobacteriales; family Nocardiaceae; genus Nocardia; species Nocardia sp. NPDC058519. The sequence continues at coordinate 88,181 of NZ_JBHXNK010000029.1, forward strand.
GCGCGGCGCGGCGGGCAGCGGGGGGCATGTCGCTGGACACGACGGCACGCCAGCGGGTGGCGCGGGCGAGCGCCTCGTCGGCGTCGACGGGCGCCGGTGACGGGTAGCCGGCGGCGAGATGCGAGACCTGCGGGCAGGCCAATCCGGCGCACAATCCGGCCCAGAGCGCTTCGTCACCGGCGAGATAGTGCTCGATCAGCTCGCGGCCTCGTCCACCGTCGCCGGGGACCGCGCGGGCGGCCAGCCGGGTGAGCTCGTCGAGCAGTTCACCGCCGCGCACCGCTTCCACCTGCTCGTACCGGCGGTGGACCAGCTTGTGCAGCGGATCGATCCCGCTCGCGGAGTGCAGGATCTGGATGAGCGCCGAGGCGGGCAGGTCAGGGTCGGCGCGCAGGGCCGACAGCGCGCAGTCGACGCCGTAGAGATCCCAGTTGGCGATCAGCCGCCTGCGCGCTTCCTGGTCGGAGCCGCTGCCGATGAACAGATCGGCAGCCAGCACCGAGGGCACATCAGGGCCGACCGCGAGCCTGCGCAGATCGCTCAGGTCGTCGGCGCTGACCGCACCTGCCCTGGTCCGGGCCGCGACCGAGGCGACGATCGGCACGATCGGCAGCCCGAGTTCCTGCGCGTGCCGCTGCGCGGCGGCCACGGCCTCGCCCCAGCGCGCGCCCACCGCGTCGGCCTTGTTGAGCACCACCACACCGCGACCCTGCGGCACGGTGGCGAGCAGGCGATAGTCGGCGGCCTGCGGCGCACCGGCCAGCACATAGATGACCAGATCGCCGTCGAGCACCGGGTCCGGCAGCTCGGGTTGATCGACCGGCGCGGTCTCCTGCGCCGACAACAACGCCAGCGCGGCCAGCACGGTGGTCCGCCCGCTGAGGGCACGTCCCGTGATCTGGATGTGCAGCGGACGGCGACGGCGCGCCGCGGCGGCCGCGGCCTGGTCGGCGATCCCCGGATCACCCCCGCGACCTGCACTGAGAACCGAGATCAGCTCGTCGAGCTGGTCCGCGGGCCGTGTCTGTGCGAATTCGGTGACTGTCGGCATTGCGCACACCCCCTTTTCGGAGGGCATTGTGTCAGATCCGGGCCGAGCAGGGGCCGGGGCGAACCTTCTGCCGACCTGGGCGGATCAGCGGTCGCACGAACTCGCCTGCGACGCGGCTGTGCGCATGCTGGACAATGGTCGACGTGAACGACGCCGCCGACCACGCCGAGCCGACCAGCCACAAGCTGTCGGAGATGCCGAACGACGCGGGCCGACGCTCGCTCACCGGCTCCCGGCTGTACCCCCGCGTCACGAGCTTCCGCACGCGGCGGGGCGCGCTGACGCCGAACCAGCAGGCCTCATGGGACAAGACGTGGCCGGTGATCGGGCGCAATGTGTCCAACGATCCCGTCGACGCCGACGCCTGGTTCGGGCGCGAGGCGCCGCTGGTGATCGAGATCGGCACCGGCACCGGCACCGCGACGGCCGCCATGGCCAAGGCCGAACCGCACCTGAACCTCATCGGCATCGAGGTTTACCAGCCGGGTCTGGCCCAGCTGGTTCAGCAGATCGAGCGCGAAGAGATCGAGAACATCCGGTTGCTGCGCGGCGACGCCGTCGACGTACTGGAGAACATGGTTGCCCCGGAATCGCTGATCGGCGTTCGGGTGTTCTTCCCTGACCCGTGGCCGAAGGCCCGCCACCACAAGCGCAGGCTGCTCCAGGCGCCGACCTTCGCCCTGATCGCCAGCAGACTCAAGCCCGGCGGGGTGCTGCACGTGGCTACCGACCACGCGGATTACGCCGAGCATATTCTCGAAGTAGGCTCCAAGGAACCGCTGTTCACCGGCCTGAACGACACCACCGGTGGCGACAGTGCCGCCAACCGCACGACCGCGCCGATCGGTTTCGAACGGCCCGTCACCAAGTTCGAAGGCAAAGGCCTGCGCGCCGGTAGCGCCATCAACGAGTTCATATGGGGGAAGATCGACAGATGAGCGTGAGTGAGATCGCCCCCGAGATGCCGGTGCCCGCCCAGGCAGGCTCCGGTTCCGAGGCGTTGAGCGGTTCCGATGTTCGGCGTGTCCTGTTGGTCTGGGACGCGCCGAACCTCGACATGGGGCTCGGCGCCATCCTCGGTGGACGTCCCACCGCCGCTTATCGCCCCCGTTTCGACGCGCTCGGCCGCTGGTTGCTGGCCCGCACCGCCGAGATCTCGGTCGCCTCCAAGGGGCGCATCGAGGCCGAGGCCACCGTCTTCACCAATATCGCGCCCGGCACCGCCGACGTGGTCCGCCCCTGGGTGGAAGCGCTGCGCAATGTCGGCTTCGCGGTGTTCGCCAAGCCCAAGATCGATGAAGACTCCGATGTCGACGCCGACATGCTCGCGCACATCGCGGCCCGTCAACGCGACGGTGGTTTAGCCGGAATCATGGTCGCCTCGGCCGATGGTCAGGCGTTCCGTGAACCGCTGGAGGCCATCGCGGCCAAGGGAATCCCAGCTCAGGTGCTCGGATTCCGTGAGCACGCGAGTTGGGCGGTCACTTCGGATACCCTCGGGTTCGTCGACCTCGAGGACATCCCCGGCGTGTTCCGGGAACCGCTACCGCGGGTGAGTCTCGAGTCGCTGCCCGACGAGGGTGCGTGGCTGCAGCCTTTCCGGCCGCTGTCGGCACTACTCACTTCTCGCCCTGGTCAAGGAGTCGCTTAAGTGTTCACCCGCTGGGGCGATCTGGTCTATCGGTTCCGCTTCGCCGTCATCGTGGTTGTCGGTGGAGCCATGTTGGCGTTGGGTGCCTACGGCATGGGGCTCGGGCCTCGGCTATCTCAGAGCGGCTGGTTCGATCCGGGCTCGGAGTCGGTGCAGGGAGCGCAGATCGCCGACGGCTCCTACGGGCGCGACCACAACGCCGACGTGATCGTCATGTACAACGCTCCAGAGGGCAAGACGATCGACGACCCGGAGTTCTCGAAGAAGATCGTCGACAGCCTGACTACCGCCGTCGCCGAACACCCCGATCAGATCGGCAAGATCAACGGCACCTATTGGAAGGTGGGCGACGCGCCCTCCGTGCCGTCCGCCTTCGGGTCCAAGGACAAAAAGCACGCGTTCGCCTCGATCGCCATCGCAGGTGACAACGACACCGTCATGATGGCCAATTACCGCGCCGTGGCGGATGTCTTCTACATCCCCGGCGTCGACGTCGAGGTCTCGGGCCTACAGGCCATCGCGGTCACCCTGACCGACACCCTCGACCACGACTCCAAGCGGATGGAAGTGATTGCCTTCCCCGCGGTGGCGATCCTGCTGTTCTTCATCTTCGGTGGCATCGTCGCGGCCGCGTTGCCGCTGATCATCGGTGGTCTGACGATCCTCGGTGCCACCGGCATCGTGATGGCGCTGACCAATTTCACCGAGGTCAACTTCTTCGTCACCGGTGTCGTCTCGATGATCGGTCTCGGCCTGGCGATCGACTACGGGCTGTTCATAGTCAGCCGTTTCCGCGAGGAGCTGGCCGAGGGTTACGGCACCAGAGCCGCCGTCCGACGGTCGGTCATGACCGCTGGGCGAACAGTGGTGTTCTCCGCGACGATGATCATCGCCAGCGTCGGCGGCATTCTGATCTTCCCGCAGGGCTTCCTGCGGTCGGTCGCGTACGGCACCATCGCGGCCGTCTCCCTGGCGGCGCTGACCGCCGTCACGATTCTGCCCGCGATGCTGTCCATCCTCGGTCCGCGCGTGGACATGCTCGGTCTCAAGCGGTTCCGCAAGACCAAGACCGCGGAGCAGGTCGAGAACGGCTTCTGGGGCAACCTGACCCGCTGGGTCATGAAGCACCCGCTCAAGATCGCCATCCCCATCACCATCGGCCTGCTCCTGCTGATCATCCCGGTCAAGGATCTGGCGTTCGGCGGCATCAACGAGAAGTACCTCCCGCCGGACGACCCCGCTCGTTCCGCGCTCGAGCACTTCTACGAGGTCTTCCCACAGAAGAAGACCGACCCGATCCAGCTGGTCTTCGTTTCGGACAACACCAACGCGATCGGCAAGGTCTGGAAGGAAGCCAATCAAGCTCCCGGGCTGGTCAGCCCGTTCGAAGTGCCGGTCAAGTCGCCGACCAACCCCCAGGTGTTCCGTACCTCGGCGCCCATGGTCGATCCCACCAATAACGCCGAGCCGACGATCGACTACCTGCGCTCGATCGAAATACCCGACGGCGTCACGATGTACGTCACCGGTCAGCCCACCCTGATGGCCGACAGCATCGACACGCTGATGGGACTGATGCCGTGGATGATCTTGCTCGTCTTGGTCACCACCACAATCCTGATGTTCCTGACGTTCGGTTCGCTGGTGCTGCCGATCAAGGCCGCATTGATGAGCGCGCTCGGCCTCGGCGCAACCCTCGGCATCCTCACGTGGATCTTCGTCGACGGTCACGGTGCCGGGCTCCTGAACTTCACGCCACAGCCGATCAGCGCGCCGGTCTTGATGCTGATCATCGCGATCATCTACGGCCTGTCGACCGACTATGAGGTCTTCCTGCTCTCCCGCATGGTGGAGGCCCGCGCCCAAGGTGCGTCCACCACCGAGGCCGTCCGAATAGGCACCGCCCAAACCGGGCGAATCATCACCGCCGCCGCGCTGATCCTGCTCGTGGTGACCGGCGCGTTCGCGTTCTCCGACATGGTGATGATGCAGTACATCGCCTACGGCATGATCGCGGCGCTGTTCATCGACGCGACCGTGCTGCGCATGCTGCTGGTCCCCGCGATCATGAAACTGCTCGGCGACGACTGCTGGTGGGCGCCGAAGTGGATGAAGCGGATCCAGGAGAAGATCGGCCTGGGCGAACCCATCCTCGACGACGAACGCCCCGAGCACGGTGGTGTGGTCGACCTGGTGAAGACCACCCCGATCACCGACCCGCCGACCATGCAGATGACGGCGGTCCCCGACTCCAAGCTGGCCCGCACCCCCCGCAGGCCGCGCACGGTCGCCGAGATCGAGGCCGAGGCCCCGACCCAGCGCATCGACAAGATCACCGATGCCGAATCCGCCGAGCCCGCACGTGCGCGCCAGCCGATGTCGCCCGATCCGACGCGCCCCCGCGCCTCGATGTTGTCCTCGGGTGAGCCGACGCGGGAATTGCCGGTGGTCAAGCCGGGTACACCCGCGAAAGCCGATCAGGACGATGCGGCGAAGCAGGAGGACTCCGGTCTCGACCTGCCGCAGTACGTGTCCGGCGAGCCGACCCAGGTTCTCCCGATCATGAAGCCGAACACTCCGGATCCCGCCCAGGGACATGGCGATTCGACCCCGGATACGGCCGCGGACGAAGACCGGGGCTATTCGGGGCCGAGTTTCGGCACACCCCCCATACCTCTCACCGACCTCGGTGATCCCAAAACCGGCCCCGGCGGTGCCACTCGCCCCGCCAACGGGCGCGGACAGACGAACGGCAACGCCGGTACCACCGCGCCGGACGCCGAAACCCCCAGTGGCCCTTCGATCTCCCGCCCCGGCCCGGTCGACAGCGGGTCCGGCCTCGACCTGCCCGGCATCGTCACCGGTGTTCCGCCGCGCGGCTCCGCACGCGTGCAGCCGCCCGCGGGGTACACGCCAGGAGTGATCGGCGAAACTCCGCCGGCACCCCGGGTGTCGACGCCCGACGAGACCGGCGATGGCGTCGGATTCGGTACGCCCCCAGCGGATTTGCCGCAACGGCCGAGCATCGTCCCCCCGGCCAGGCCGAGCATGGTGACCCCGCCGCCCCGCGGGATCGTGCCACCGCCCGCACCCAGGATCGTCAATACGCCGCCGAGCCAGTCGACACCGGCACCTCGGGCGGGCGAAACCCCGCCGAGCGGAACCTTCAGTGGGTTCAGCCCGGTGACCTCGTCGAATCTCCGGCCGGTCACGCCCGACTCTCCCGCACCCGATTCGGGCACCCCGGCCGAGCCGAGCCGTCCGTCCGACCAGGCTGATGCCGCAGTGCGCGACACGGATTCGCACGGATTCGAGCCATCGAGTCCCGACCTCTCCGCGGCACCCGGCGCGCATCGCGCCGAGTCCTACCCCGGCAACGCGGCTCGCGCGCAGACCCAACCCGATGCGCCGATCCCGCCGCAGAGCGTTTTCGGCACTGCGGTGCCCGTCGAACCGCAGCCGAGCACCCCGTGGAACAACGGCATGACGAGCCCGGGCACGCCACGCGGTTTCAATACGCCGGACCAGGACAGCGGACCGCGGTTCTCGCCGGTCACGCCCTCCTCGGCGGACGGTGCGAGCGACCGTGCCCGTCCCGCCGTGGAGCAACCGGCGAACTTCGCCGGTGCATCGAATCCAGCTGGTGCCCAGCCGGATTCGACTCGCCCGGCAGGCGTGTTGCGTCCGCAGGTGGCGCCACCGGGATTCACCGAGGTCGAGCGCGAAACCGCGCCTTCGCCCCGGCAGCCGGATTCACTGGCAACACCGGATCGGGAACCTGCCGACGAGGTACGGACCGACCAGGCCGGCACCCCGGGTCAGTGGCAGGCGCCTTCCGGTTTCACCGCCGTCCCGACCCCCGCCGCCTCGCCCTCGGAGCCTTCCGACCCGGCCCCGTCGGCCTCGGTCGAAACCGATTCCACCGCACCGGAATCCGGCGAACCCCAGGCGGATACCCGCAATGAGATCGAGAACTGGATGGCTCAGTTGCGCTCGTCTCGCCGCGGTACACCCGCGGACGAGGGTCGCCATTCCGGTAACGAGGGCCGGACTGTCAGCGTGAACGAACTTCTGCGTCGACGTGAGGACGACTGAGAGTTCGGGGATCGCCGGTGGACGGATGTTCGCCCGGCCCAAGCTGTACACGGAGTTCAGTAGGGCGCACACCAGGTTTGCGGCCGGGTCGGTTTTCGGTTTCTCAAGGGGTCTGACGCGGGGTTGCGGCGTCGGCGAAGGCGCGGGCGTAGCGGGTTCCGGTGAGTAGCAACAGGATTCCGACCGCCAGGAAGGCCGTGACGCGGACCAGGCCGGACAGGGTCGCGAGGTCGAACAGGAACAGTTTCGCCAGTGCGGCCGCGGCGACCAGCAGGCCGGAGACCAAGCAGACTTTCGCGACTGCGGGCGAACTGGACAGTCGGCGCAGACCGTAGAACAGCGAGCCGGTCGCCGCGACCATCCACACGATGGTCGCGAGGCTGTGGCCGATAATGAAACCGTCCGCGCCGCCTAGGGATACGCCGAACGACACCGCGGCGACCAACACGTAGTACAGCCCGGCGATGCTCACCGCGATCCATACACCGGTGACAAGCGCGGGATCGTCGCACCGTGGCAACCGCGGCACAGTCCACGCCACCATCGCCGCCACGCCAAGCCCGACCACCGCGGCCACCGCCGTCGAGACATCGAGTTTGTCGTCGGCAAGTCGTTGCAGTGCAAGCGTTTCCGGCGTGGCGATCGCCAGCATCACCAGCCCGCCCAGCAATGCGAACGCGATACCGAGCCCAGCGGCCACCCGCGTGCGACTCGCCGCGGCAACCGCCAGGAACGCGAGGCCGACCGCGAACAACATGGTCGGCAGCAGTCGAGGGTGACCGCCCGACGCGATGGTGCAGGTCTGCAACAAGGCGACGGCTCCGGTCAATCCCGCAACCAGCGCCGTGTGCCGCGCAATCCGCAACGGTCCGACAAGCCCGGGACCCTCGGGACCCGGAACCACCGCGGCACTTGCGGGGCCGGCCAGGGCTGCAGCGTTCGCGTGGCCGGAAAGTGCGTCGGGAGCTGTCGCGGCTTTCGTTGGGCCTGCCGGCGACTCCGCGTGCCTACGGATTTCAGCCGAAAGGCGCGGAATCAGCGTGGCCGCGAGGCCGAGTAGCACGGTGGCCGGTACGGCCGTGATCGAGGCGCTCACCACGCGGTCGAACAGCACGGCGGCGGCGAGCACCGGGAGTGCGGTCAGCGCGATCGTGATGCTCGCGGTGATGTCGCCGGGCCTGCGCCGCACGGCGAGCAGCGCACCGACCAGCCCGACCACCGCACAGGCGATCGCGGCGAGCAGCAGCCCCTGCCGCTGCTCCGCCTCCGTGCCGGAGATCGCCCCCTCGATCCCGCTCAGCGCCACCAGCCCCAGCACAGCGAGCACCACCGGCAAGGTGCGTGCCACGTGCAGCACCGGCCAATCCCTGCGCATCTGCACCGGAACCCCCGCCGCCTGCAACACCACCAAGAACCCGAGCAACATCAATTCGGTGGTCAACGCCGGTGACAACACCGCCGCCCCCAGCACCACCCCCACCGCCAACGGCTGAGACTGCCACCGCACCGCGATCCCCACCCCGGCCAACGCCACCACAAGCGCCACCGCAAGCCCGACTCCACCTGGAATCCACCGGTAATACCCGGTGACCGCGACAACATCCAGATACAACCCGGCAATACCGGTGGCCACCAAGGCAATTCCACCAACGCGACCACCCGGCCGCCCGAACACGCGCCAGCCGAGGCCAACCAGAGCCACCGACAGTCCGGCTCCGGCAACAACTCTCGCCACCGGACCGAAGAACCCCGCCTGCGCGGCCAACACCAAAAGCATCAACACCCCGACCAAGGTCACCCCGACCCCGGCCACCGCCAGCACCCGAGAAATCACCCCTTCCCGCTGCCACCACGGCACCCCGGCCTCCCGCGCAGGCCCAACTTTCCCGCCACGCCCCGCATCCCCAGGCCGACCGGCCGCCCAACCCGGCGGCTGCCCTACCTGCCCGTATGGCGCAGCACGCCCACCATGCGGCCCAGTCGGACCCATCCAATTCGCCGGGACCCCTCCCGACCCGTACGGCGCAGCACGGCCACCGTACGGCGCAGCACGGCCACCGTGCGCCCCAGCCGGACCCACCCAATTCGCAGGCACTCCACTCGGCGCGTACGGCGCGGCACCCATCGGCCCGCCGTGCCGCCCACCCGCCGACCCGTACACCGGGCCACCAACCGGAGCTACATATCCAGGAACCGCACCCGGAACTGACTGCCTCGCAACACTTTGCGCGCCTCCGGCATCTGGGGCCGCACCCGCGACAGGCGATACCTCCGCCCGCAACTGCGCGGACAGCACATCCAGATCGCCCCCCAGCTGACCCATGCGGGCGCCGAGCGCGATGAACTCAGGTCAAGTCCAAATGCGTGGTGTAACGGGATGATCCCCGCGTGACCGCAGTTGGTCAGGCGGTCAAAGCTTCAACCGAGTCTCCTTCCTGCCCGT
>NZ_JBHXNK010000030.1:0-92169 GCF_042719755.1 Nocardia sp. NPDC058519
CCTTGTGTGAAGGGTCGATCGCCCTAGGAGATATCGAAAGAGTCACCCGGTCACGCCGCGAACGATCGACCCATCGCACCCACGCTCAGCCTCGCAGAAGACCTCAACGGGTCAGGAACTATGCAGGCGTCGGGTGCATCCGAACCAGTCGTTACCAGATAAGTAGGAGATATCCCATGGCAAGCACCACCGTCACCGTCGGCTCCTCGGTCGGCCTGCACGCGCGCCCCGCGGCCCTGATCGCCGAAGCGGTCGGCGCGGCGGGCGTTCCCGTCACCATCGCGGTCACCGGCGGCGACCCGGTAGACGCGGGTTCCGCGCTGATGATCATGACCCTCGGCGCAGGTCAGGGCGCCGAGGTGACCATCACCAGCGACGATCAGCCGACCCTGGACAAGATCGCCGAGCTCGTCGCCAGCGACCTCGACGCTTAGTCTCGAATAACGCGAAAGGCCCGGAACCAGTGGTTCCGGGCCTTTCGTTTTGTAGCGGGGACAGGATTTGAACCTGCGACCTCTGGGTTATGAGCCCAGCGAGCTACCGAGCTGCTCCACCCCGCGTCGGTGTGAACACAACATTACACACAGGTGCGAGCAGGCGCCAAATCGCGAGGTCAGCACCAGTTTTCCGACCGATTCGCCACGCAACACCACACTTCGAGGTCATCGAAATGTGGCAGCCATCACACATTCTGGCAACCACGCGCGTCGGAGGCGAGTTTCGGTGAGCGGCGTCACTATCACCCCGTGATCCCGAACACATAACGGACCAATAACAGACCGACCGGAATCTAGGTATTCCCACTGGCTATGCAGCGTAAACATTGATAAGACGCCTATTCCATTCATAGAATCCGCTCGTTATCAAGATGTGATCGGTGCCGATTCATTGGTTAGCGTCTCCCCCATGACTGAGACCCGGAAATTCAGCACCCGCGCCCTTGGCGTCGCCGCCATCACGGGCGCCCTGGTTGCCGTTCCGTTCAGCCTCGCCACCGGCACCGCCTCCGCCGCCGCCTACAACTGGGACGGCGTCGCTCAGTGCGAGAGCGGTGGCAACTGGGGCATCAACACCGGCAACGGCTACTACGGCGGGCTGCAGTTCTCGCAGAGCACCTGGGCGGCCAACGGCGGCCAGGGTTCGGCGCACAACGCCAGCAAGGAAGAGCAGATCCGCGTCGCGGAGAACGTGCTCGCCAGCCAGGGCGTCGGCGCCTGGCCGCACTGCGGCCAGTTCCTGCAGTCGGGGGCGTCCGAGCCCGAGGTGGCCGAAGAGCCCGCCGTCGAACTGCCGGTCGAGCTGCCCGCCCAGGCGAAGACCGATGTCCAGGTTGCCGTCGACCAGGCCAAGGCCGCGGGCCAGGCCCTGGCCGACCAGTACGGTGTCTCGGGTCAGTACCGGGACCTGCTGAACGCCAATGCTCCGCTGATCGCTTCGATCGGCGGCTGATCCACCGTTCCCCCTGCACAAGAAAGGCCCCGTCATCGCGACGGGGCCTTTCTTGCGTGCCGGTGGTTACCGGCCTGCGGCGTCCTGGTACGCCTTCATCGCGACGTCCAGTTCTTCGAGCGCCTTACCGTAATCGGTGAAGTTGCCGGTCCGCATCGCCGTGCGCACCGCCTCGATCTTGCGGCTGACCTCGGCGGCCGCGGCCTCCTGGGTCGGCGAACTCGCGGGCGGTGTGGTCCCCGGCTGCGGTGTCGTCCCGCCGACAGGCGGCGTGACGGTGCCCTGGTCGACCGGTGGGGTCGCTCCCGGCTTCGGCTTCACCGCCGGATCGCCACCGAACGGTGTCGCCAGCGAACCCGCACCCGGCATCACCTGATTCAGTGCCCCGGCCAATGTCGAGTCGTACCCGACCTTCACGCTGCCCGCCGCGTCGCGATAGCTCACCAGCACGCGAAGCAGCTGCGGGAAGGTCGACGAACCGGTGTTGCGTTCGTTGTAGAACGGTTCGACGTAGAGGATGCCGCCGTCGGCCACCGGCAGCGTGAGCAGGTTGCCGTAGCGGATCTTGTTCGAGTTCGACAGCAGGGTTTTCTCTCGGGACACCGCGTCGGCGGTGGTCATCGAGTTCTGTGTCTGCTGCGGGCCCTGCGTCTGGGAATCGGTGGGCAGCTGCAACACGGTGAACTTGCCGTACCCGTCGGGGTCGGAGCGCACCGAGATGTAGGCCGACAGGAACTGCCGGTTGTAGCCGACCATCGCCGAGGTCAGGTTGAAGACCGGTTTGGTGGTCTTCGGATCGCCCAGCAGCACGTAGTACGGCGGCTGGTTGAAGGTGCCGCCCTCGATCGTCGGGTCACTCGGCACCGACCAGAACGCGTTGTTGGTGAAGAACTCGCGCGGGTTGTCCACGTGGTACTTCGTCAACATGTCGCGCTGGACCTTGAACAGGTCCTCCGGGTAGCGGAAGTGCGCGCGCAGCTCGGGGGAGATCTCGCTCTGCGGCTTCACCGCGTCCGGGAACACCCCGCGCCAGGCCTTGAGGACCGGGTCGACGGTGTCGGTCTCGTACAGGGTGACGGTGCCGTCGTAGGCGTCGACGGTGGCCTTCACCGAGTTACGGATGTAGCTGACCTCCTTGCGCGGGATCACGCGCCCGGTCTTCTTGTCGATGCTGTCCTCGACCGCGCCGTCGAGCGAGGTCGGCTGAGCGTAGGGGTACTTGTCCAGCGTGGTGTAGGCATCGACGATCCACTTGACGCGGCCGTCGATCACCGCCGGGTAGGCGTTGCCGTCGGTAGTCAGCCACGGTGCGACCTTCTGCACCCGATCACGCGGACCGCGGTTGAACAGGATCTTGGAGTCCTCGCTGATGGCGGAGGAGAACAAGATATTGCGCTCGGCGTACTTGGCCGCGAAAGCGAGCCGGTTGAACCAGTTCCCGATCGGCACGCCACCACTGCCGTCGTAGGTGAACTGGGCCTCGTCGGAGTCGTATTCGCGCGGCGCCTGGCCCTCGGCGGTACCGACGATGGCGTAGTCGGGGTCGGTCTGGGAAATCAGCTCGCCGTAGTAGATGCGCGGCTGGTCGACCTTGATCTGCTGATCCTCGACCTTGGTGAACAGGTCACTGACCATGAACAGCGGATAACCCGAATCGCTGCCACCCGAGGCGCTCTGCGCCTCGGACTGCGGCTTGTTCACGCGGTTGGCGGGCGCGGCGACGAACCCGTTGCCGTGGGTGTAGACGGTGTGCTGGTTGATCCAGTCCTTCTGGTTGCCCGACAGGGCCTGGGGGTGCAGCTCACGGGCGGCGACGATGTAGTCCTGGAGGTCGCCGTTGAGGTTGTAGCGGTCGATGTCGAGCGACTCGGGGAAGCCGTAGAAGTTCTTGCGCTGCTGCAGCTGAGTGAAGGTGGGCGAGAGGATGTTCGGGTCGAGCAGGCGCGCGTTGCCGATGGTCGCCGCGTCGGCGGGTACCTCGAGCGGGCTCTTCGTGGAACTACCCCGGTAGTCCTGATACTCGACCTTGTCGTCGGTGATCCCGTACGCCTCGCGAGTCGCCATGATGTTGCGCTCGATGTAGGGGCTCTCCTTCTCGGCCGCGTTGGGGCGCACCGAGAACTGCTCGACCACCATCGGCCACACCGCACCGACCAGGATCGACGACAGCACCAGCAGCGCCGCCGCCATGGCGGGAACCCGCAGATCACGCAAGACGATCCCGGCGAAGAACGCCATCGCGCAGATCACCGCGATCGAGAGCAGGATCAGTTTGGCGGGCAGCACCGCGTTGATATCGGTGAACGACGGACCGCCGAAGGTCGGCTCCTTGCGTGTGCTCGACAGCAGGTCGTACCGGTCGAACCAGTACGCCACCGCCTTGAGCAGGACGAAGATTCCCGCGATCACCGCGAGCTGCACGCGCGCGGCCCTGGTGAGGGTGCCTTCACGCCCGGCCAGCCGCAGGCCGCCGAACACATAGTGGGTCACCAGGTTCGCGAAGAACGCGATCACCACGGCGACGAACAGCCAGTTCAGCACCATCCGGTAGAACGGCAGATCGAAGGTGTAGAAACCGATGTCGAGTCCGAACTGCGGGTCCTGCTGACCGAACTCGCCACCGTGCAGGAACAGCTGCACGGTCGCCCAGTTCGACTGCGCGACCAGCCCCGACAGCACGCCGAGCAGCACCGGGATGCCGACGCCGAACAGCCGCAGCTTGCTCATCACGGTCGTGCGGTAGCGCGCGATCGGATCGTTGGGCCCGGCGACCGGCACGAAGACCGGACGCGACCGATAGGCCAGCAGCAGCGCCGCCCAGACCACGAGGCCGACGAGCAACGCGACGACCACGAACAGGATCAGCCGCGTGCGCAACACGCCGAGATACACACTGCGATAACCGACCTCACCGAACCACAACCAATTGGTATAGGCATCGGTGAAGCGGGGCCCGAGCAGCAGCAACGCCGCGAGGACGACTGCTGTCACCAGCAGCACACGGCTGCGTCGGGACAACGAAGGTAAGCCGGTGGGGGGCCGCATGCCCACGGTGCCACTCTCCATGCTCCGGCGGTTCCACACCGTGATCGGCGCAGTCACCGCAGTCCGAATGTTGCGGGCGATCCGTTACCGGACCGTTGGCGCCCACTCTACGGAAATCGGACACCGTGCAAGCGTCTGGGCCGAAAATGATTGGATGTGCGGGTGACCGAAGACGAGCACGCCGAAGTTCTCCTCGCCCGCTGTGTGCGCGAGGTCGTCGAGTTCGCCGACGCCGAGGGCTGGGGAAACCCGCCGCAGATGTTCGCGTTGGTGCCGACCGCCGACCTGGCCGCGGCCGAACCCGACCTGCAGGACCAGCTCGACGACGGCAGCGAGCTGACCCCCGTTGCCCAGGAAGCCTTCCCCGACGACATCACCGGCGGGTCGATGGCGCTCGACGAGTTCCTGGCCACCACCACCTGGCCGCCCGCGGTCGAGGGCTGTGTGCTGGTGCAGGAGATCGTGGTGCTGCCGCCCGACGCCGAGAGCGATCTCGACGAGGCGCTGGTTCCGCTACTCGCCGACGACGAGGCCGCGGACGCGGCCGGGCGTGCCGCCGCGCACGCGCATCCGGGTCGCCGCGACGCGCGCCTCATCGCGGGCGTGCTGCGCCACGGCGCCACCCTGTGCCTGCTGCAGATCCGCCCCGAGGACGACGACGGCTTCGGCGATCTCGACCTGCGCACCTACCCCAACCTGGCACCGGGCCTGGTCGAGGCCCTGCACCACACGCTGGAGTGAGCTACCCGCAGGTGATCGCCTCGCGGCCCGCGTTGATCTCGGCCAGCGACGCGATCGCGCTGTCGAGGGTGTCGACCTTCACCAATCGCAGGCCCTCGGGAGCCCGCTGAGCGGCTTCGTTGCAGTTGTCGGCGGGGACGAGGAACGTTTCCGCGCCTGCCTCGCGCGCGGCGATCATCTTGTACTGGATGCCACCGATCGGGCCCACCTTGCCGTCCTGGTCGATGGTGCCGGTGCCCGCGACGAACCTGCCGCCGTTGAGTTCGCCCGGCGAGAGCTTGTCGATCAGCGACAGGCTGAACATCAGCCCGGCCGACGGCCCACCGATATCGGCGAGGTTGAACTCGACCTGCAGCGGCGGACGTCCACCTTCGCCGGGGGTGATGCCGAGGTAGCCCCGTGCCTCGTCGTCGGGACGCGGCGCCAGGGTGATCTGGCTGGTCTGTTCGGCGTCGCCGCGGCGGTAGACCACGGTGATGGTCGTGCCGGGAGCCTTGGTGCCGACGATGTCGATCACGTCCTTGGGCGTGGTGATCGGGGTGCCGTCGATGCTGATCAGCTCGTCGCCGACTTCGAGCACGCCCTTGGCCGGGCCCTCTTCACCGAGTCCGCGGACCAGCACGACGGTCGGCATCTTCAGGTAGTGCAGCGCGGCGACCTCGGCATCGCTCTCGGAATCCTTGAAGTCCTGCTGATTGGACTTGTCGACCTCCTCGCGCGACACACCGGGCGGGTACACCTCGGCGCGCGGCACGAGACCGTGCTCACCGCTGACCCAGAACCCGAACGCCTCGAACAGGTTCAGCCCGTCGCGCACCGACACGGTCGTCATATTGAGGTGCCCGCTCGTGGGATCCAATGGTGCGCCGGTGACATCGACCACCTGCTTGCCCTCGACCTGGCCGAGGGTGTCGAAGGTGGGGCCGGGGCCGAGTGCGACGAACGGCACGGTGACCACGCTGCCGGCCACGCCGAGCACGAGGACAGGGACGAGGGCGACGATCAGGGTGAGGATCCGACGATTCACTCGGACCACAGTAGTGATCAGCAACCGCGACCGACGGTAGTGGCACGCTTTTGCGGCGCGGCCGATGCCGCCGCGATTTCGCGATGCGCGAACACCGTGGGCCCCTGGGTCCCGCGTAACGTAAGAGGTATGAGCGATCTCCCCTTCGGCTTCTCGACCGGCGACGACGACGATTCCCGCAAGCGTCGCGACGAGGGCAACGGACCCGGCGGAAACGATCCGTTCGGGTTCGGAGCGGGCGGCGCAGGCGGGTTCGATCCGTCGCAGCTGGGCCAGATGCTGAGCCAGCTCGGGCAGATGATCAGCGGCATGGGCCAGGGCATGGGTCCCGGCGGCGCGCAGTCCGGCCCGGTCAACTACGACGTCGCCAAGCGACTGGCCCGCCAGCAGCTCGGCTCCACCATCGCCCCCATCACCGCGGGCACCACCACCGCGGTGACCGACGCGGCGCACCTGGCCGAACTGTGGCTCGACGGCGCCACCGTGCTGCCCGCAGGCGCCACCAAGACGGTCGCGTGGACCCCGAACGACTGGATCGAAGAGACCTTGCCCACCTGGAAGCGCCTGTGCGATCCGGTGGCCGAGCAGATCTCGGGCATGTGGACCGCGCAGCTGCCCGAGGAAGCCAAGCAGTTCGCCGGACCGATGGTCGGCATGCTCGGCCAGATGGGCGGGCTGGCGTTCGGTTCCCAGCTCGGTCAGGCACTCGGCCAGCTGGCCAAGGAGGTGCTGACCTCCACCGATATCGGTCTGCCGCTGGGCCCGGCCGGTACCGCGGCGCTGCTGCCGACCGCGATCTCGGCGTTCAGCGAGGGGCTCGAACAGCCCGAGAGCGAGATCATGGTCTTCCTGGCGGCGCGTGAGACCGCCCACCAGCGGCTTTTCGCGCATGTGCCGTGGCTGCGTCAGCAGGTGCTCGGCGCCGTCGAGGACTACGCGCGCGGCATCAAGATGGACTTCTCCGCGATCGAGGAAGCCGCGCAGGGCATCGACCCGATGTCGCTGAGCGACCCGTCCAAGCTGGAGGAACTGCTCTCCCAGGGCACGTTCGAGCCGCAGACCACGCCCGAGCAGAAGCAGGCGCTCGAGCGCCTCGAGACCCTGCTGGCGCTGATCGAGGGCTGGGTCGATGTCGTGGTCACCGATGCGGTGGGTGAGCGCCTGCCTGGCGCGGGCGCGCTGTCGGAGACGCTGCGCCGCCGCCGGGCGACCGGTGGGCCCGCCGAGCAGACGTTCGCCACGCTCGTCGGACTGGAGTTGCGGCCGCGCAAGGTGCGTGAGGCTTCGGCGCTGTGGCGGCGGCTGACCACCGATGTCGGGATGGAGCGGCGCGACAAGGTGTGGGAACACCCCGATCTGCTGCCCGATTCCACCGACCTCGACTCACCTGCCGGTTTCATCGACTCCATTATCGGTGGCAGCACAGGCGCTTTCGACGATCCGCTGGCCCAGCTGGCCGAGACCGAGGCGCGCGAGCGCCACGCGGCCGATCTCGGCAAAGCCGAGGCCGATGAGACCGATTCCGACGAAACCCCGCGTGACGAGGGCGATTCCGGCCCGGATTCCGGCACCGGCAAGTCCTGATCGGCACCGCCACCGAGGTCGGTGAGAAAATCTCCGATCTCGGTGGCGCAACACGGTTCCGCGGCTAACGTTCGCCGGAAAATGTGGCGACGACCCGCCGTGCAGCGGCTGTTCACAATTCGAGATCCATAGGCCGACACGCCGAAAGCCTGTGGATAACTACACTTTCGGCGCACGTTGGGCGCTCGCCGGGTACCGATACTTCTGGCATGACGACCACCTCCCCACTGCGCGGCCCGATGCTCCACCCGCGAGTGACCACCCTGGTTCGCCCGTCCGGCACGGTCCAACTCGGCTGGGACCCCGAACGCGCCCTGCTCCTGGAAACCACCGACCACGACACCGGTACCGTGCTCGCCTTCCTGCGCCTGCTCGACGGCTTGCGATCGCGGCCCCAGATCATCTGGCGTGCGGGTGAATTCGGTATCAGCCCCGACCGCACCATGGGCATGCTCGCCGCGATCGAGCGTGCGGGCCTGCTGCTCGAACCCGAACCCAAACTGGGCAAGATCCGCGGCATCACGGTGCACGGGCTCGGTCCGATCTCGGATGCCGTGGCGATCGGATTGCGGCGCATGGGTTTTCGGCCGACCCGCTCGCGCGAGTACCGGCCCGGCACTGCGGTCGGCGCCGCCGCGGGCGATCTGGTGGTGCTCACCGACGCGTTGATGATCGATCCGGGACTGTCGGTGGATCTGGTGTTGCGCCGGGTACCGCACCTGCAGGTGCGAGTCCGCGACGGGGTCGGCGTGGTCGGCCCGCTCGTGCTGCCCGGCGAGACCAGCTGCCTGCGCTGTGCCGACCTGACCCGGGCCGGATTCGATACCGACTGGCCGCATCTGGCCGCCCAGCTCCTCGGCCGCACCGGACACGCCTCCCCCGCAGGCATCGCGGCGACGACCGCGCTGGCACTGCGCGAACTCGAGGCAATCGTGGCCTGTTCACCTCGGCGGGCACCGCGCACACTCGACGCCACCGTGGAATTGGACCTCGATACCCACGAGATCCAGCGCCGACCGTGGCTACCGCATCAGGAATGCGGGTGCCGGAAGATGACCGCACGTACGCCGGAAACCTCCCGGTGACGGGCGCCGCATCGGCCGGTGTGAGCATTCCCATGGCACACACCCCGCGGGTTCAGCCATGATGGGTACCGTGTCCGAGATCGTGCGCCGCAGTTCCAGCCGCAATGCCAAGCTGGCCAAGATTCCCCTCGGCATCGCCGGACGAGCCGCTGTCGGGTTCGGCAAGAAGCTCGTCGGCGGTGACAAGAAGCAGATCAACGCGAACCTGAACCAGAAAGCCGCCGAGCAGTTGTTCACCGTGCTCGGTGAGCTCAAGGGCGGAGCGATGAAGTTCGGGCAGGCGCTGAGCGTGATGGAGGCCGCCGTCCCGGAGGAGTTCGGCGAGCACTATCGCGAAGCGCTGACCAAGCTGCAGGCCGCGGCACCGCCGATGCCTGCGGAGACCGTGCACCGTGTGCTCGACCAGCAGCTCGGCACCAAGTGGCGGGAACGTTTCAAGTCCTTCGACGACGCCCCGGCCGCCTCGGCCAGCATCGGCCAGGTGCACCGTGCGGTGTGGTCCGACGGGCGCGCGGTGGCGGTGAAGGTGCAATACCCCGGAGCCGACGACGCGCTGCGTGCCGACCTGAAAACGCTGTCCCGGATGACCGGACTGCTCTCGTCGGTGATCCCCGGTGCCGATGTGAAGCCGCTGCTCGCCGAGATCACCGAACGCACCGAGGAAGAACTCGACTACCGCATCGAGGCCGCCAACCAGCGCCGCTTCGCGGCCGCGTTCGAGGGGCACCCCACCATCACGGTCCCGAAGGTGGTGGCGGGCGCCCCGAAGGTGATCGTCACCGAGTGGCTCGACGGCACCCCGGTATCGGCGCTGATCAAGGCGGGCGCCGAGGATCCTGAGGGCACCCTGGCGCAGCGCAACCGGATCGCCGAGCTGATGGGGACCTTCCACTTCAGCTCGCCCGAACTGGTCGGCCTGCTGCACGGCGACCCACACCCCGGCAATTTCCTGGTGCGCGCCGACGGCACCCTGGCCGTGCTCGACTTCGGCGCCTGCGCGCCGATGCCGGACGGCTTCCCGGACATTCTGGGCCGAATGCTGGCCCTCGCTGTCGCCGACGAGCACGCGGCGCTCACCGAGCTGCTCTACGAGCACGGCTGGGTCATTCCGGGACGTGTGGTGACCCACGAGGAGATCGAGGCGTACCTGCGCCCGTTCAGCGACCCGATTCGCACCGACACGTTCCACTTCACCCGCACATGGATGCAGCGGGTAGCGGGCAAGGCCTCCGAGTTCACCAGCCCCGAGATGAAAACCGCTCGCGCCCTGCAACTTCCGGCCGAGTACCTCACCGTCTTCCGGGTGCTCGGCGGTTCGGTCGGCATCCTGGCCCAGCTCGACGCGGAACTCGGCTTCATGAACCTGGTTCGCACCTGGGTGCCTGGCTTCCGCGCCGAACAAGCCTCTTAGGCGTCGACACACATCCCCCACAACGCAAAACGAACCGCTCACCATGACGAGGTGAGCGGTTCGCTTGCGGTACAACCCTTTTCCCGGGTTCATGCCATGATCGCGACCTTGCGCGGGCGACCGCGGGGGCGCTTGCGGGCGATCACGACACCCTGGTCGAAGATCTCACCGCCCCACACGCCCCACGGCTCGGCACGATCGATGGCCGCGGTCAGGCAGCCCTTGCGGATCGGGCAGGCCGCGCACAGTTCCTTGGCCTGCTCGAGATCTGTGGGGCTCTCGGCGAACCACAGATCGGGGTTTCCGCCCCTACAGGGCAGAGTCTTGGTGACCTCACGGACGCGAGGGGTCTGCGCCACGGTTCGGCATGTCACGTCAGTAGTGGCCGTCGGCCAGTCCTGGGCGGTGAACACGTCGTTCTCCTTCAGCTCGTTTGCAGCGGTCGAATGTTCGGTGTGCGAACCCGGTGCCTACGGCTGTGGAGCCGAAAAATATGGCCACGGATTTCGCTTCTCGCGATCCGTGGCCAGGAGGTCTGGGAGGTGTTCCCTACCTAGTTCGACATCTCTGTCGAGACCTGATCACGGTCGCTGGGTGGACGCGAAGGCGGATTGCGCCGGTGAACTCCGGTGCGTAACCGGCTTCATCGGCGATTGCTGCCGGTGCCGAAACGGCGGTCGGCTGCCAACCCACGCTGGGCTTGTCCTGGAGGAGATGAATTGAAGCTTTGGCATCGCCGCCGGACAGGCCGGTCCCCTGCAGAGCGAGGACCCCCCGGGAGGCGGACATGACAAATGCGTTCACCAGGACGCGATTGCTCATCGCATCGAACGTGGTGTTCGTGTTCGTGTTCATGTGTCTGCCTCCCTCCTGAACTCGTGTGTGAACAATTACCGCGCACCGAGATCACTCTCGGTGCGTGCTCTCAACCATAGGCAATGATCGAGAACCTAACAACCTATTTTCTACCTGGGGTTTTGTGCCGTTGCCCGCAAACGTGACGCGACGATGGCGAGCACGTCGGCGCCGTACTGTTCGATCTTCTTCGCGCCGATCCCCGCGATGGCCGCCAGCGCGGCGTCGTCGGCGGGCAGCTGCTCGGCGATGGCGGTGAGTGTGGTGTCGGTGAACACCACGAAGTCACGTCGCTGCAGCGCCTCGGCCTTCTCGGCTCGCCATTCCTTCAGCGCCTCGAGCAATTGCGGGTCGACCTCGCCCGGGCAGCGCCTGCAGCGGCCGAGCATGGTGGCGTAGGTGCCGATCAACGGCTTGAGGCAGACCCGGCACAGCGGACGTGGAGCATCGGCCTTGGCCGGGACTTCGACGGCGATCCGCGAGGCCGAAGAACCGTCCGGAATCAGCCCGTTGAGGAACCGCGACCGGGTCACCGGCCGGTAGTCCCCGCCCGCTTGCAGTCGCCGCTGGGTCCACGACAGGCTCAGATGTTCGCGGGCTCGCGTGACGCCGACGTAGAGCAGCCGGCGCTCCTCCTCCAGTCCCGCTTCGTCGACAGCCGCGTTCTTCCGGCCGAGCACGTGGAAGATCGGCAGCGTGCCGTCGGTGAGCCCGGCCAGGAACACCGCATCCCATTCCAGGCCCTTGGCCGCGTGCAGCGACGCCAGGGTGACGCCGTCGACCGTCGGCGGATGCTTGGCCTCGGCGCGGGTCGCGAGCTCGCGCAGCAGCGCTGTGAGATCCATCTCGTCGTCATGGCTGACCAGTTCCTCGGTGAGCTGCACCAGCGCCAGCAGCGAGGACCACCGTTCCTTCGCCTGCGCACCGGCGGGTTCCTCCGCGGTGAGCCCGACCGGTGCCAACGCGGCGCGGACCAGCGTGATCAGTGACGAGCCACTGCGTGCCTCGTCGGGCAGGTCGTCGCGCGCGTCGGCCTGACGCAACGCCGACACCGCCTGCCGCACCTCCTGACGGTGGAAGAACCCCTCGCCACCGCGCACCTGGAACGGAATCTCGCGCGCACCGAGTACTTGTTCGAACGGTTCCGACAGCGCGTTGGTCCGGTACAGCACCGCGATCTCGGCAGCCGGCGTCCCGGCGGCGATCAGTTTCTCGATCTGCACGGCGACGGCAACGGCCTCGGCCTGCGCATCGGCGTACTCGGCGAACTCCGGTTCGGGACCCGTCGGCCGCTGGCCGATCAGCGCCAGGCGAGTACCCGCGATGCGGCCGCGTGCGGCACCGATGACCTGATTGGCCAGCGACACCACCTGGGGTGTCGACCGGTAATCGCGTTCGAGCCGGACCACGGTGGCATCGGGGAAGCGCCGGGAGAAGTCGAGCAGGTAGGACGGGGTGGCGCCGGTGAACGAGTAGATGGTCTGGTTCGCGTCACCGACGACGGTGAGGTCGTCGCGCTCGCCCAGCCACGCGTCGAGCACCCGCTGCTGCAGCGGCGTGACGTCCTGGTATTCGTCGACGACGAAACTGCGATAGCGACCGCGGAATTCGTCGGCGACGGCCGGGTAGTCCTCGAGCGCGGCCGCGGTGTGCAGGAGCAGATCGTCGAAGTCGAGCAGCAGGCCGTCGGCGGAGGCTTTCGCGGATTCGTAGCCCTGGTACACCTCGGCGACCTTGGCCACATCGACCGGCGCGTCCCGATGATGCCTGGCGGCAGCGGCCGGATAGTCCTCCGGCGCGATCAGGGAGGCCTTGGCCCATTCGATCTCACTGAGCAGGTCGCGCACCATTTCGGTGGAGGCGCGCAGCCCCGCCCGTTGCGCGGCCTGCGAGACCACGGGGAACTTGCTGTCGAGCAATCGCCACGGCACATCACCCACCACCTGCGGCCAGAAATACCGCAGCTGCCGCAGCGCCGCGGCGTGGAAGGTACGCGCCTGCACCTGTCCGGCGTCGCCCCCGAGCCCCATCGTGCGCAACCGGTTGCGCATCTCCCCCGCCGCTCGTGCGGTGAAGGTCACCGCGAGCACCTGGTCGGCCTTCACATGCCCACCCGCGATCAGGTGCGCGATCCGATGCGTGATCGTCCTGGTCTTTCCGGTGCCCGCACCGGCGAGAACGCAGACCGGCCCCCGCGGTGCTCGCACCGCGGCGGCCTGTTCCGGGTCGAGGGCGGTGAGATCGAGTGCTGGCACGCGCACCATCATGACAGCGCCCCCCGACAACAAACCGCGACGCCCGCCGATCCGAGGAACACGACGCCACTTCGCGACGTTGCACATCGCGTGACTGAAGCAACCCCAGATCTGACGATGTACTCGACCACCTGGTGCGGCTACTGCCGGCGCCTGCGGACCCAGCTCGACGAGGCGGGCATCACCTACTCGGTGATCGATATCGAGGACGATCCCGCTTCGGCCGAGTTCGTCGGCAGCGTCAACAACGGCAACCACGTCGTGCCGACGATCAAGTACCGCGACGGCTCCACCGCGACCAACCCGTCGCTGGCCGCGGTCAAGCAGGCATTGGCCGCAAAGCAGGCCTGATTCGCCGAGTCAGTCCGCCCAGGACTCGATGATCGATCGCGCGATCGAGATGGATCCGGGAACGAGCAGCCGTGCGCCGGGTTGCCGCGCCGACCAGTCGCCGACCCGCAAGGCGGCGCGGACCTCGTCGCGGGTGAACCAATACGCTTCGGCGATCTCGCCATCGGAGAACACGAGTTCCTGGGCGGGGTCGCCGACCGCGGCGAAGCCGACCATCAGCGAGCGCGGGAACGGCCACGGCTGGCTGCCGAGGTAGTGGATTTCGCGCAGGTCGACGCCGACCTCCTCGCGGACCTCCCGTTCCACACAGTGCTCCAGCGATTCGCCCACCTCGACGAAGCCGGCCAGCAGCGAGAACATCGTCTCCGGCCAGCTCTGCTGACGGGCGAGCAGCACGCGATCGGCACCGTCGTGGACCAGGCAGATCACCGCGGGGTCGATCCGCGGGAATTCTTCCTCGCCCGCTGTGGTCAGCCGCGACCAACCGCCGCGCGCAGAGGTGGTCGCCGTGCCGTCGCCACCGTGAAACCCGGCCCGATCGTGCCAGTTGAGCAGTGCGTACGCGGTGGACAGCAGCTCCGCGGTGAAGTCGTCGACGGCGCCGAGCGTCCGCAGATCCTTCAGCGTCCCGTCGAGGTCGTGCGCCCGAACCGCCCAGAGGTGACTGCCATCGACGACACCGAGGAAAACCGCGCCTGCGCCGGGCTCCTCGGCCACCGAAACAGCCGCGTCGAAGACGATCTTGTCGCCCTCCACCCGCACTTTCCCGCGCGCGTCGATACGCAGAATCTTCGCTTTTCCCCACCCTTCGCGCAGGGCGCCGGGATCGAGGCGGGCGTGCTCGGCCCGGTCGATGGTGGAACGTGACAGCAGCGGAACGTTTTTCAGCCGGAACGACACGATGCCGAGCATAGTGGGCGCCGACGCGACTACTTTCCGGCGCGGCGGATGTAGAGCAGTTTGTCGCCCGCGTCGAGGGCGTCGACCTCGGGTTCACCGACCCGGATCAGCGCGCCGTTGCGCACCACCCCGAGCACGATGTCGCTGAGATGGCGCGGCGATCCGCCCACTTCGCCCGCCTCCACCTCGCGCTCGGCGACGGCGAAGCCCTGCTCGGGCGTGAGCAGGTCCTCCATCATCTCCACGACTGTCGGTGTGGTGGTGGCGATACCGAGCAGCCGACCCGCGGTCTCCGAGGACACCACCACCGAGTCGGCGCCGGACTGACGGACCAGGTGGGTGTTCTCCGCTTCACGGATGGCCACGGAGATCTTGGCCGTCTTGTTCAGTTCGCGGGCGGTGAGCGTCACCAGCACGGCGGTGTCATCGCGATTGGTGGCGACGACGACCGCGGAGGCACGCTGCACGCCGGTCAGCCGCAGCACGTCGGATTTGGTCGCCGAACCGTGCACGGTGACCAGCCCCGCGGCGGCGGCTGCCTCGAGGGCGACGGGGTCGGTATCGACCACCACGATGTCGGACACCTGAATCCCGTCACCGACCATCGCATCGATCGCGGTCCGGCCCTTGGTGCCGTAGCCGACGACGACGGTGTGATTACGCACGGTGTGCCTCCATCGCTGAATCTTGAATGCCTGCCGCGACCGTTCGGTCAGCACGCCGAGAGTGGTACCGACCAACACGATGAGGAACAGGACGCGCAGTGGGGTGATGACGATGATGTTCACCAACCGTGCCGTCGGGGTCACCGGGGCGATGTCGCCGTAACCGGTGGTCGACAGTGACACCGTCGCGTAGTACATCGCGTCGAGGAACGACAGCTCGTCGCCGGTGTTGTCGCTGTAGCCGTGGCGGCCGACATAAACCACGGTCGCGGCGGTGAACAGCAGTGAGATCGCGAACAACACGCGACGAGTGAGCGAAACCCACGGGCTGGACTGCGCCGCCGGGATCCGCAACAGACCGACCAGGGCGTAGTCGGGACTGCTACTCAACCCCACCGGGTTGCGCGTGTCACCGAACATGCTGCTCCTGTAATTCTGGCGGCTGGCGCCGCGTGTTTTCGGCCTATTAACCTTGATCTTCCCTCCCGGCGGGCACTCCTTCGTCGCACCCTCTGGTCAGTCCAGATCAAGGCGGCCGAAAACCGGCGGCTGCGCCGCCGCGTGACCGGCCTTGTGTACCTCGAGCTTTCCTCAGCGATGGCAAGACTATCGGCTCAGTCGGTCTCGTGTGGATCTGTGTCGGTGTTTTCCGGTGCGGCGTCGCGGATGAGGCGCTCCAGTTCGGCCGGTCCCGCGAGTTGCTCGGGGGCGATGGTGCGGCCGGAGCGGATGTAATGGAATGCGGCGCCGACGCGTTGGAGCATCCGGTCCTCGGTCTCGCCGGTGCGGGCGGCCATCAGGCGGGCCCAGGCGAGGCGGTAGACGGCCAGCTGCATGCCGACGGCGGGCTCGTCGGCGGGGCCGGGTTCGGCGCCGGTCTTCCAGTCGACCACGATCCAGCGGCCACCGGGTTCGGCGAACACGGCGTCCATGCGGCCACGAATCACCGTGCCCGCGATGCTGGTTTCGAACGGCACTTCCACATCGACAGGGTTGCGGTGCGCCCACGGTGAGCGGCGGAAGGCGGACTGCATGGCGGCGAGTTCCTGGTCGGCGCGGCCCATTTCGGTGGTGTTGTCGGCGGCACCGGGCAGTTCGTCGAGGCCGAGCAGCTGTTCGGTGCCGAACCAGGATTGCACCCAGGCGTGAAAGGCGGTGCCGCGCCGGGCCATCGGGTTCGGGGGGTACGGAAGTGGGCGGCGCAGCCGAGCGGCCAGCCGGGTCGGGTCGGCCCGTAGTTCCACCAGGGCGGTGGCGGGGAGCTGGCCCGGGAGTTCCACCTGTTGTTCGGCAAGTTCGGCCGCGGTGAATTCGGCGAGGAGCGCGTCGACATCGTTGACCCAGCCTTCGGGGTCGTCGTCCACGAGCTCCGCCGACTCGAGTTGATCGCCGGATGCGCTACCGGAAATCGTTGTGCCGCTTCGTAATGTGTCGAGAGCTTCGCGAACCAGCGCGGCGCCCTGTTCGATGGGATCGCGACGGTTGCCGAGCGGGTCACGCGGCCACTGGGCGGTCGGCGGGTTGTCGGCGAAGGGGTTGACGGCATCCGGTGGTGGCTTGTCGTCCCAGCGGGCGATGGTGGCGACGCCGTGGGCCGCACTGTCCGGATTCTCGTTCGCTTCCTTGAGTTCGAGCAGGAACTCCGACGGACCCTTCTGCGAGCTGCCCGTCTCCGGCCAGTAGTAGGCCGAAACAAGTAGCACCCGTTCGGTTCTCGTGAGAGCTACATAGAACAGGCGGCGTTCTTCGTCGAGTCGGCGGCTCTTGAGCGCGTCCTTGTGGTCGGCGATCGCGTGTTCGAGTTCGGAACGGTCCCCCACGGCGCTCAGGTCGAGCACGGGCACGCCCTCGGACGCGTCCGGCTGGGCGCGGTCGCCGCGCAGGGTGGTGGGCAGTTCGGTGAGTGCGCCGAGCCAGGTGCTCAACGCCGTCGTCGACGGGAACACGGTAGCGCTCACATGCGGCACGGCGACGACTTCCCACTCGAGGCCCTTGGCGGCGTGCACGGTGAGAATCTGCACGCGGTCGCGCGCGACCTCGACTTCGCCCGGCTCCAAACCGTTTTCGACCGATTCGGCCGCGGTGAAGAAGGCGAGCAGGCCGCTCAGCGATGCCCGGGAGTCGGCCGCGTACCCGGCGACCACCTCGGCGAAGGCGTCGAGATGCTCGCGCCCCGCGCCGCCACCTGCGATAGCGCGCCTGGCCTGGGTTTCGACCCCGACGCCGATGG
Organism: Nocardia sp. NPDC058519; assembly: GCF_042719755.1. Classification (NCBI taxonomy): domain Bacteria; kingdom Bacillati; phylum Actinomycetota; class Actinomycetes; order Mycobacteriales; family Nocardiaceae; genus Nocardia; species Nocardia sp. NPDC058519. The sequence continues at coordinate 17,599 of NZ_JBHXNK010000030.1, forward strand.
TCCGTTCGACATCGGCGACGAGTTCCACCAGCGGCTGCCCACTGCGCTCCCGCAATGCGGCCAGCTCCTCGCTCAGAGCCGCGATCCGCGCGAACCCTGCCTCTGAATACTGTTCCACCGCACCGGGGTCGGCGATGGCATCGGCGAGACCCGCCCGCTCGGTCGGCTCGGGTGCGACCTCACGCAGCGCCGTAGCGAGTCCGGCGGCATCGGTGATGGCGTCGCCTGCACCCGACACGCTGCTGATGGACAGCATCTGCGCACGCCGCGCCAGTGCGGCCAGATCCGTCACCCCGATCCGCCACCGGGCCCCGGTGAGAATCCGTACCGCCGCACTCCCGGTCCCCGGTTCGGCGATCAACCGCAGCGTGGCGACGATATCGGCGACCTCCGGCGTCGCCAGCAACCCACCGAGCCCGACGATCTCGACCGGCAACCCCTGTTCGCGCAACGCCTCGGCGAGTGGTGCCGCATCGGCATTACGCCGAATGAGCACCGCCGAAGTAGGTGGCGGGCCTTCGTGCTCCCGCGCCGTCGCCCACTCGCGCGCGAACCGCTCGGCGATCCAGTCCCGCTCCTGCGCGATGGTTTCGGTCAGCGCGAACTCGACTACCCCCGCATGCGATTGCGGCTTGGCCCGCAACGCGTCCACCGTCGCCCCACCGGCCGCACGCGCCACCATCCGCAACGGGTCGGCCACCAGATTCGCCAACGCCAGCGCTTCGGGCGGATTCCGCCAGCTGGTCAACAGCGGCAGCACCGGCGCGGGAACTCCTGGCGCAGCGGGGAAGTCGGTGGCGAACCTCGGCAGGTTGGCCGCTGAAGCGCCACGCCAGCCGTAGATGGATTGCATCGGGTCACCCACCGCTGTCACCGCGAGTGCCTGCGAGGATCGGTTGCCCCCGCTTGTGGCGGCCTCCGCATGTCCGTCGTCGCGAACCTGCGGGAGTGCCGAATCCTGATCGTCCACCGAGAACAGGGTGTCGGCCTCGTGCGTCGAAGTCGGCTGCGCGTCACCCCGAATCCGAACCGGCTTCCTCGGCCGACCCTGTTGCACCGCTTCGGCATTGCCGAACAGGGCCGAGAGCAGCACACGCTGGGCGTGCCCGGTGTCCTGGTATTCGTCGAGCAGGACCAGCTTGAATCGAGCGCGTTCGGCGGCGGCGACTTCCGGGTGGTCGACGGCGAGCTGCGCGGCCAGCGACATCTGGGAGCCGAAATCCAGTGCGCCGCGCCGGTTCAGGGCTTCGGCGAGCTGGTGGACCAGCGGCAACAGGGCGACGCGCTCACGTTGCGCGGTCACCACGCCGACCAGCGCCTGACTCGGTCCGCCGCGTTGACGTGGACCGGCGGGCAGCGTGTAGACGAGTTTCTCCAGCTCGGCGTGCGCCTCGGCCAATTGCTCCGGTTCCACCAGGTGTTCGGCGAGCTGCCCGGACAGGGCGAGCACCGCCTCGGTCACCGAGACGGGGGTGCGGTCGGTGTCGAGGTCACCGTCCCAGGACCGCACCACCTCGTGCGCGAGCTGCCACAGCTGGGTCTGGGTGAGCAGCGCCGCCGAGGGCTCCACCGGCAGCAACAGCCCGTGTGCGGTGAGCAGCCTGCCCGCGTACGAGTGGTAGGTGCTGATCTCCGGCTCGGCCCCGGCGACGATCGTGCGCAACGCGCCGCTGGGGTCTATCTCGCGCAGTAGCGGCGCGCCCGCCAACCGTGCCAGCCGCGTACGGATACGAGAGGTCAGCTGCTGGGCGGCTTTCCGGGTGAAGGTCAGCCCGAGCACCTCGTCCGGGGCGACCAGCTGGTTGGCCACCATCCACACCACGCGCGCGGCCATCGTCTCGGTCTTCCCCGCGCCCGCGCCCGCGACGACCAGGGTGGGCCCTGGTGGCGCGGCGATCACCGCCGCCTGCTCATCGGTCGGGGGTGGCAGGCCGAGCGCGTCGGCCAACCGCTGCGGGGTGACGCGCACGCCGCTCACTCGTCGGTCACCTGCCGTCCGGTGTCCTGCACCGGGCAGCTGCCCGCGACCGGGCAATGCCTGCACCCGTCATTGCGCACCGCCAGATAGCCGGGCCCGCGCGTCGCGTCGGCGGCATCGTGAATGGTGGTGCGCCACTGGTCGAGTCCGTCGCTGTCGAGTGCGCTCTGCGTCCGTTCGGCCGCGCCGGTCTTGCGGTTCGATTTGGCGACATAGACCAGCCGCGCGCCACCGGGGTCGACCACCGGGGCCGGCTCGTCCGGCTCCTCCTCGTCCAGGGCGCCGTGAGCGGCCGCCACCTGATAGGTCGCCAGCTGTGCGTGGTCGGCCACCGCCTTCTCGCTGACCGGGGTCTTGCCCGTTTTCACGTCGACGATGACGAAGCGCCCCTGCGCATCGCGTTCGAGCCGATCGATGCGTCCCCGGATCCGCACCGCCCGTGCGCCTTCCGTGCGCGCGGGCAACACGCAGTCCACCGGCACCTCCACCCCGGCCTGGGTGAGCTCACCGCGTGTCGTGCGCACCCAGGCGAGGAAGGTCTCCAGCATCGTCTCGGTGCGGCGCAGCTCCTGTCGCGAATGCCAGCCGTCGGCCGGGTCGACCGTTTTCCACGCCTGGTCGAGCGCCGCCCGTACCTGCGCCTCGGGGACATCGCCCGCCAGCGCCTGCACGAGCGTGTGCACGAGGTTGCCCTTCACGGCGTGCGGGTTGTCGCCGTCGGTGCCGCCGTGCCGTTCCAGTGCCCACCGCAGCGGACAGGTGCGCAGCAGTTCGACCGTCGAGGGCGACAAGCCGATCGGCGAATCGTCGTCGTCCCAGAGTTCGCGCTGCGAGCTGAGTTCGGCGGTGCCGTACCAGTCGTCGGGGTCGGTCCCCGGCACGCCCGCGTCGGCGAGCCGCGCCAGCTGGCGTGCGGCCCGGTCGCGACGCTCGGGGTCGGCCCGGGGATCACACACCACCCCACGCAATTCGGCGACCAGCGCGTGCATCACCAGCGCACGCCCCGGATCGGCGACGGGCAACGCGCCGGGTTCGCCGCTGTCGTCGTCGCCGACGAGTTCGGTGAGAAACCGCGACGGCACCAGATCCTGGTCTCCCGCAGCGGATTCGACAGCCGTGACCAGCAATGACCGTCGCGCCCGACTGCACGCGACGAGCAGCAGCCTGCGTTCCTCGGCCAGGATCGGCGCGGCCCGGCTCACGGTCGCGCTCGGATCCACCCCGGCGACCAGGTCGACGAGATCCTCGGTGTGCAACAGCGTGCCCCGCGAGCGCGGGTTGGGCCAGATGCCCTCCTGCACGGCCGCCACCGCCACCACATCCCATTCCCGGCCCGCGGCGGCGTGCGCGCTGAGCAGTGTCACCGCCTCACCCTCGGCGGTCAACGGGCGACCCTGCTGCGGAAGTTGCTGGTGCAGAAGGTATTCGACGAATCCGTCGATGCTCGCCTTCGGCAGCCGGTCGACGTAGGCGGCCGCGGCGTCGAACAATTCGACGGCCGCATCGAGGTCGCGATCGGCCTGCATGCCCGACGCGCCGCCGCGCCGTGACTGCCGGAACCAGCGCCGCTCCAGCCGCGAATTCGTCCACAATGTCCACAGCACGTCTTCGAGACCCTGCCCCCTGGCCTGGGTCTGTTTCGCCTTCGCCACCGCACGCAACACGCGACGCAGGGGCGCGGCTTCGACTTCGGTGAGCCCGTCGAGCAACCGCTCTTCACCGACGCCGACGATCAGGTCCCGCAGTACCTCGGCGGAGGATTGGTCGATCAGCGGCACGGCGGGCGCTTGCGGGCGGACGACTTCCACGACTGTGTTCGCCGCAGGCGGGTTCTCGACATCGAGAAGGTCGATATCGTCGGGCAGCCGCTCGGCGATATCCCAGTCCGGTTCGGGTTCCGGGCGCAGCGGATCATCCGGGTCCGGCGGCGGCAGCCAGTCGTCGTCGACCGGATCCGGTTCGGGCTCAGGCATTTCCGGCGCGGGCGCGGCTTCCTCCCACAGCAGGAACTGGTCGGCGCCATCGGCGAAGGGCTCGGCCAGCGCACCGGTGCGTTCCAGGTCGAGCACGCTGCGCCGTACCCCGCGACGCAATCGGCGCAGCGCGATCTGGTCTGCCCCGCCGAGCGGTCCGGACAGCAGATCCATCGCGTCGTCGGGCGAGAACATCGCATCGATCGCCCGTCGCGAACCCGGCCGCGACGAATCCCCCGCCAACAGCACCCGCAGCGCGAGCACCATCCACGCCGCTCCTCGCCGCCGCGCCAACGGCTCGGCCACCGCGGGCCTGCGCACCGGCACCCCCGCCGCCAGCAGGGCCCGCCGCAACGGCGCCAGCGACAACGGCACCGACCGCACGATCACCGCCATCGCCGACCACGGCACACCATCGGTGAGGTGCGCGCGGCGCAGATGGTCGGCGATCAGCGCCGCCTCCTTGGCGGGCGTCGACAGCACACGCACCCGCACACTCGACTCGTCGACGGGCGGCAGGTCCTCCGGCGGCACCCATGACTCCGACTCGTCATCCGGAGGCGGTTCATCGAGCGGCGGCAGATACTCCGGCCCTGGCCACACGTCTGATTCGTTCCCAGGCGGCACATCGTCGGATGTGGTTGCCCGGTGCGATAACTCGCCATGATGCGGACCCGCCGAATCGTGTCCGGCACGATCGGTTCGGTTTCCGGGTGCGAACAGATCGATGTCACCCGGAGCCGAATCCTCGCTCGCTACCGGCCGTCCCCAGGTTTCGGCGGGCTCGGGTGAGTCGCTCTCCTGTCCCGGTAGTACCCGGTGCCGTGCGCTGCCTGGCAACCTCGCCGCGATGCGCGCGTTCACCAATCGAATCGGCGCACCACTGCGATAGTTGTGCCGCAGGATGATTCGACGCTGCGGGACAGTGTCGAGGTCGGCGAGGAAGCGCGAATCCGCGCCACGGAAGGTGAAGACCGCCTGATCCGGGTCGCCGGTGACCACGGTGCTCGCGCTGCCGCTGCCGATGGCGCGTACGAGCGTCGCGGCCTGCGGGTCGAGGTGCTGTGCGTCGTCGACGAGCAGGTAGCGGATCCGATCCCGTTCGGCGGCAAGCAGATTCCGGTCGCCTGCCAGCGCGTCGAGAGCCGCGCCGACCAGTTCCGCGGCATCGAGTGCGGGCGCGGTGGCCTCCGGCGCGGCGACACCGACCGACCAGCGCAGCATCGACGCCTGCTCGTAGCGCTGGAGGAAGCGCCCGGCCGCCACCCACGCATCGTTGTCGTGCTCACGACCGAGTGCCATCAGGTCCTCCGGCCCGAGTCCGCGCTCGGTAGCGCGCAACATCAGATCGCGCAGTTGCTCGGCGAACCCACCCAATGCCAGCGCGGGCTGCAATCGCGGCGGCCACAAGCCGCCTGCCCCGTCTTCGATGTCGGCGAGATCTCCCAGCAGCATCTCCCTGAGCACCGCGTCCTGCTCGGCGCCGGTGAGCAGCCGTGGCGGCGGATTACCGTGCAGTTCCGCGTGCCGGCGCAGCACCGAGAACGCGTAGGAGTGCAGCGTCCGCACCATCGGTTCCCGGCTCGCGCCCGGAATACCACCCGCGGCGGGTCCCAGCTGGTGGGTGATCGCATCGCGCAGCGCGGCGGCCGCGTGCTTGGTATGAGTGAGGACCAGCACCGATGCCGGGTCGGCGCCGTCGGCGATCCGCGCGGTCACCAGGTCGACCAGCAGCGCGGTCTTGCCCGTGCCCGGCCCACCCAGCACCTGCCACGGCCGCCACCCCGGCCGTGCCGGCGCGGGCTGGGCCTGCTCGGCGAACAGCGCGCGAACGGACGCACCCCAGGCCCGCGGCCGGGGCGCCCGCGTTGTCCGGCGCACGAGTCGCACCGAGCTATCCGATCGCACCACATCGGCTATTGCAACAGACCAGTCCGACACACCGGCGCACCCCTACCGGGGGGACACGCTGCGCGACCGGGCGCGACCGGCCAGAATGACAGTCGTGTCGTCGCTTCATGTGCACCGATTCGGCCCCGCCGACGGTCCCGTCGTCCTCGCCCTGCACGGTCTCACCGGCCATGGCAACCGGTGGGAAACCCTCGGCACCGAGCACCTGCCCCAGGCCAGGATCATCGCCCCCGACCTGCGCGGACACGGCCGCTCCACCTCGCTGCCGCCGTGGGATTTCGACACGATCGTCGACGATCTCGCGCAGCTGCTGCGCGCCGAGACCGACGGCCCGGTCGTCGTGGTCGGCCACTCCTTCGGCGGCGCGACCGGCATCCATCTGGCCCGGCAGCACCCCGACCTCGTGCGCGCGCTGGTCCTGCTCGATCCCGCCATCGGCATCGACGCGAAACTGATCGAGCAGGTCGCCGCGGCCAACCTCGCCTCCCCCGATTACACCGACCTAGCCGAAGCCCGCTCCGACAAGCAGGTCAGTGCGTGGGGACCCGACGAAGTAGCGCCCGAGATCCTGGAGCGGGAGTTGGCCGAGCACCTCGTGCCGACCGAGGGTGGCCGGGTCGGCTGGCGCATCTTCCAGCCCGCGATCACCTCGTACTGGGGTCAGCTGGCGCGACCGTTCGTGTTGCCGCCCGCCGACCTGCCGACGGTGCTGGTTCGCGCCGCCAAGGTGGAGCCGCCGTATGTCACCGCGGAGTTCCTGGCCGCCCTCACGGCCCACCTCGACAACTTCACCGCCGAGGTCTGGGACTGCGACCACATGGTCGCCCAGGCCCGCCCCGCCGAGACCGCCGCGCTGATCGCCACGGTCCTGTAGCCCGATGGCCGTGACGACGGAGGAACAGGTGGAGAAGGTTCGCGAACTCGTCGCCGCGATCCCGCCCGGCCGCGTCTCGACCTACGGCGATATCGCCGCCGCGGCCGGGCTGTCCTCGGCTCGCACCGTCGGCTGGATCATGCGCACCGATTCCGCGGACCTGCCATGGCACCGCGTCATCGGCGCCAGCGGCCGCCCCGCCGCACACCTCGCCACCCGCCAGCTGCGGCTGCTCACCGAAGAAGGCGTGCCGATCGTCGACGGCCGTGTCGTCCTGCGCACGGCGCGACTCTGAGCGGCGCTCGGTCGCGCGGCTCGAGCACGGGCAGTACGCCTACTAGCATGGCTTTCGTGCCGATTACCCGATCCAGGATCAGCCGATGACCGCCGCCGATGCCATCGTGCTCGCGGGCGGGCGAGCCAGCCGGATGGGCGGGGTCGACAAGCCGGCGATCGTGATCGGTGGTCGGTCGATGCTCGACGCGGCCCTGGACTCGGTGCGCGACTGCGCCGAGGTCGTCGTGGTCGGGCCGCATCGTCAGCTCGATCCCCGGTTCGGGCAGGTTCGTGAGGTGCCGCCGGGTTCCGGCCCGGTCTCCGCGATCGGCACCGGCCTCACCGCACTCGATTCCGCCGCGCCCTGGGTGGTCGTGCTCGCGGCCGACATGCCCTTCCTCACCGACGCCACCGTCCACGAATTGCTGCGCAGCGCGACCGAATCCACCGCTGACGCCGTTTTCGCGATCGATGCCTCCGGTCGCCCGCAGTATCTGGTCGGCGCTTGGCGGCGCAGCGCGCTGGTGACCGCGCTGGCCGGCCTGGATTCACTGGTGAACCAGCCGATGAAGGCCATCGTGCCCGCCGAGACCATCCTGGTCGAGCTACCGGATATCGCTGACTGCGATACCGAGGAAGAGGTCCGCCGCGCCCGCGAATCCTTGGCCACCGACCGCGCGTCGGCCCGCCTCGACCTCACCGAAGCGCGCGAACGCATCGGCACCGGCCTGACTCCCCTGGTCGCCTACGACGCCGCGCTGAGCGAAGTACCCGGTGCCGCTCTGGCCGCGCCGATCACCGCCGCGGGCCCACTGCCCCGCTTCGACGTCTCGGCCATGGATGGTTACGCCGTCTGTGGCGACGGCCCGTGGCAGCTACGTCGCGACGTCGGATTCGCGGGCGGCGCGCGGCCGGAGGGTCTGCGTCCCGGCGAAGCGGTGCGTATCGCCACCGGCGCCCACGTCCCCGACGGCACCACGTCGGTCCTGCGCGACGAATTCGCCACCATCACCGGGGACGAACTGACCCGCCTGCCCGACACCCCGATCCGCGGCGATGTCCGAAAGAGCGGCGAGGACAGGAAGACCGGCGATCTCGTGGCACCGGCGGGCACGCCGGTCACCGTCGCCCTGCGCTCGGCCGCGGCCTCGGTCGAGGTCACCACCGGTACGGTCCGCGGGCCGGTTCGCGCTCGAATTGTCATGACCGGCGACGAGATTCGCAGCACCGGCCCCCTCCAGACCGGCCAGACCCGTGACTCGATCGGCCCCGTCCTGCCAGATCTACTCGCAGGCTGCGGGGTTCGCGTCATCGACCGCGTCCACCTGCGCGACACCGCGCACGGCTTCGACGACATGCTCACCAACACATCCGATTTCGACCTACTCGTCGTGGTCGGCGCCACCGGCGGCGGCGCGGCCGACCAGCTCCGCACCGCCATCGCCCGGGCCGAAGCCCGCATCCTGGTCCCCCGACTCGCCTTGCGCCCCGGCGGTTCCACCATCGTCGCCGAACTCCCCACCGGACCGACCATCCTCGGTCTCCCCGGCAACCCCTTCGCCGCGATCGCGGTCCTGCTCGCCCTGACCCCGGCGATCGTCGCCGCCCGCACCGGCTCCCCCCTCCTCCGAAAAATCCTCGGCCCCCTCCACAACGCCGCCGAGATCACCGCCCCGGTCCAACGCATCACCCCCGCCCGCCACGCCCCCGACGGCGGCTGGCTCGGCGACCCCACAGTCCGCACCGCCCATCTGGCCGGCCTGATAGACCGCGACGGCCTGGTCATCGTCCCCCCGGATGCCACCGACGGATCAACCGTCGAGTTCCTCCCACTCCCCTCCTGACCGAACTCTTGCCGGGGCTCGTGAATATGACCGAGATCGAATACCCCGTTCTCGCCACAATTCTCGAGTAGGCACAGAATGGCGGGGTCCGGATTATCCGGACCGATGGATCGGAGGCACTGACACGCCGCATTCACGCCGGTAGGAAACCTATTTTGGCCTCAGGTCTACCCTCGCGCCGTATTGGTGCTTATTGTTGGACGAGTCAGGCGTGGGACGCCCCGCACGCGAGGTGGATTGCGTCGGACAGTGCGTTGAAGGCTTAATCACTTATCCCTCGGAAAGGACCGTGTGGAGATGGCTGACAAGTCTAAAAAAGCACCGAAGAAGATGCCCAAGCAGATGCCGCGCCAGCAGCAGGAGCAGCGGCAGGAGCAGGGGCAGGACTCGCAAGGGATGACGCGAGCAGGCCAGGACGATCGGCGTGATCAGCAGCGCCGCCCCGGCCATCACTGAAATACGTGTGTCGACGAGCCGCCGGTATCGCTACCGGCGGCTCGTCCACGTCATGCCCCGATGCTCAGTAGCGCGCCTGCCGCGGATTCGTCCCGCCCCCGCCGCGCCGTCGACGGATCGGGAACGGGCACCGCATCGACCAGGCGGCGGGTGTACTCCTGAGCCGGTGCGGCGAATACCGCGCGCACCTCGCCGGTTTCGACGATCCGGCCCTGCCGCAGCACCACAACCCGGTCGGCGACCTGGTGCACCACGGCCAGATCGTGACTGATGAACAGGCTGGCGAAGCCGTATTCGGCGCGTAGGTCGGCGAAGAGGTCGAGCACCTGCGCCTGCACCGACACATCGAGCGCACTGGTGGGCTCATCGGCTACCAGCAGTCGCGGCGCCAAGGCCAGCGCGCGTGCCAACGCCACCCGCTGACGCTGCCCGCCGGACAGCTCCCCCGGCCGACGCTGCGCGTAATCCCTTGGCAGCCGCACCGATTCGAGCAAGTTCGCGACCTTGGCCTGCAACAGCGCGCCTGATGCCGCCCGATGCACCTGCAAAGGTTCGCCGATCGCGTCGGCGACTGTGCGCCGCGGATCGAGCGAGGCGCTCACATCCTGATGCACCAGAGCGACATGTTTGCGCAGTCCACGCAGCTCGCGCCGCGACAATCCCGCCAGCGCGACACCTTGCAGCTCAACGCGTCCCGACGTCGAGGGGACGAGTCCGAGCGCGGTGCGTCCCAGCGTGCTCTTGCCCGACCCGGATTCACCGACGAGCCCGAGGACTTCACGCGGGCCGAGGGTGATCGAAATGTCTTGCAGCGCGGGGAAAGACGCACCGCCATGGCGTCCCGGATATACCACCGACAGATCGTCGATCCGCAGCACATCCCGGTAGTCGGATTCAGCTCGCCCGCCGCCCTTTTCGGCGACAACGGCAGGCCCACGGACGACGACCCGCCGCAGAATCCGGCGGACACTCCGTTCCGAGGATTCCGTCGGAACGTCGTCATCCGGTTCGGCCGCGAGGGCTTCCGACTCATCGTCGACGGGATCGGACGCGCCGGCCACGTCGACAACCCCACCAGCTTCGCCGTTGTCCGCGGCCTCACCCCGAACCTTCGCACCGGCACCGGACGCAGCCTCGCTGACCTCGGCATTACCCGAGGCAACGGCGGCGGAATCCGCATCGATCGCAGGTTCTGGATCTTCACCCCGCGACGACACCGCGGGCAACCGTGGCACCGCGGCCAGCAGCGTCCGGGTGTATTCCTCCCCCGGTTCGGCGAACAACCCGAACACCGTCTGCTCCTCGACCACCCGCCCCTCGCGCATCACCACGACCCGGTCGGCGATCTCCGCGACCACCCCGAGGTTATGGGTGATGAACAGGATCGCCGTGCCGCGCTGACGTTGCAGGGAGCGCAGCAGGTCGAGGATCTCGGCCTGCACGGTGACATCGAGTGCGGTGGTCGGCTCGTCGGCGATGAGCAGTTCGGGCTCGCCGGACAGGGCGAGCGCGATGACCACGCGCTGCTTCTGCCCGCCGGAGAGTTGATGCGGATACCAGTCGAGACGCTTGTCCGGTTCCGGGATATCCACGGCCGTCAGCAGTTCGATCGCGCGGGTTCGCGCGGCAGCCCTGTCTGTCACACCGTGCGCGCGCAGCGCCTGGGCGATTTGGGTGCCGATCTTCTGCACCGGGTTCAGCGCGGTCTGCGGCTCCTGAAAGACCATGGCTGCCTTGGTACCGCGCAGGTCCCGCAACACGGATTCAGCCGCACCGACGACCTGCGTGCCCGCGAGCCGGATCGACCCGCCCGCCCGCGCGGTCTCCGGCAGCAGCCCGAGCACCGATCGCGCGGTGAGCGATTTTCCCGAACCGGACTCACCGACCAGGGCGACGACCTCGCCCCGGCGTACCCGCAAGCTCACCCCGTCGACGACCGTCTTGTCCCCGAATCCCACTGTCAACTCGTCGATCTCGAGCAGCGGGTCGCGCTGATCAGGTGGTGTGCTCATGCCAATCTCCTTGCCCGGCCCAATGCTTGGGCGATCAACAGGAATCCCAGGGTCAACGCGGCCACCACAACCAGGGGTCCGATCGCGATCCACGGATTCGCGTCGAGGTTGGCGATCGAGGCGGCGATCAGCGAACCCAGGGAGGGCTGCGGCGGGAGCACGCCGATCCCGATGAAACTCATCGCGCCTTCGATGAACACCGCCACCGACAGCGACAGCGCGAACTGCACGCCGAGTGGCTCGATCACATTGGGCAGCACATGCTTTCGCAGGGTCCACCAGGTGTCGGCGCCGATCACCTCAGAGGCTTCGACGAACGGCTGTTCGCGCACGGCCAGTACCGCCGTGCGGATCTGCCGACCGAAGATCGGGATCTCGGCGGCGACGATCACGATGACCACCGCGTGCCAGCCGGGCCCGGTGATCGCGGCGAGCGTGATCCCCAAGATCAACGTGGGGAAGGCCAGAATCAGATCGAAGACCCGCTGGACAGTCACGTCCGCGATCGGATGGACGGTGGCGGCCAGCCCGATGAGCGCACCGATCACGGCGCCGATCGGTACCGCGAGCAGCGCGATCAGCAGGTCGATCCGGATACCGGCAAGCACCCGCGCGGCCACGTCACGGTTGAGATGGTCGGTGCCGAGCCAGTGCTGGGCGCTCGGCCCGAGCAGGTTGGCACCGGGGATCTGGGTGAGCGGGTCGTAGGAGCTGAGCAGCCCGGCGAACACCCCGGCCAGCGCCACCACGACGACCAGCAGCACCCCGGCCAGGCCCTGTCCATGACCGAGTGCCCGCAACGGACCTTCGTTTCGCGATGAATCGGGCGCTCTGACAGCAGGTTTCGTCGTCGTCATGACCGTCCTCCGATGCGAATTCGCGGGTCCAGCCACGCATGCGCGACATCGGTGATCAGCTGGATCACCACGAACACCGCCACCGACAGCAGCAACAGCACCTGCACGAGCGGATAGTCGCGGCGGCTGATGCCCTGTTCGATGAGCTGCCCGATCCCCGGCCACACGAAGGCCGCTTCGACCAGCACCGCACCACCGAGCAGTTGCCCGGTCTGGATGCCGAGCACGGTGAGCATGGTCGGCAGTGCGTTGCGCAGCGCCCCACGGGTGACGATCTCGCGATAGCCGACACCGAGCGAACGTGCCGTCAGCACATACTGTTTCGCGAGTTCGGTGCGTAGCGCTTCGGTGAGGAACCGGGTCAGCGCCGCCGACACCGGCAGCGCGAGGCAGATCGCGGGCAGCAGCAGGTACTGCACCGCGATATCGGGCCGCGCGATAAATCCGTCCGGCGGCACCCCACCGGCGGGCAGCACCGGAATCGCGACGGCGAACACCAGCACCAGCAGCGGGCCCACCACAAACGTCGGCAGCGCGACAGCGATCGTATTGGCCGCGGCGACAGCAGTATTCAACCAGCGGCTCGGCCACAGCACCGATGCCACCGACACGACCAGACTCACCAGCACGGCCAGCAGCAGCGCGGTCACGGTGAGCACCAGTGTGTTGGTGAGCCCACGGCCGACCAGGTCGGTGATCTCTCCGCCGATGATGTAGGAGCGACCGAGGTCGAGGGTGAACAGATCACCGAGCCACTGCAAGTACTGCACCGGGATCGATCGGTCGAGACCCAACTGGTGACGGATCACCTCGATAGCCTGGGGTGTCGCGTCGTTGCCCGCCAGGATGGTGGCCGGGTCACCCGGGACGAGCCGCAGCAGCAGGAAGATCAGCACCGAGGCGCCGAACAGCACCAGCAGCGCCGACGGGAGACGGTGCAGCAGGTAGCGCCTCATGACAGGAAAGTGTCGGTGAGGACGGGTTCGCGTCGCTTGGTCCAGGCGAAACCGTGCACCTTGTTGACGGTGGAGTACTGCTGGAAACGTACGCCGATCTCGATCAGGAACAGCCCTTCGAGCAGCTGATCGGTGACGGCCTGATAGGCGCGCACCGCATCGGGCCCGGTGCCTTTCGGCAGCTGCCAGGCCGTGTCAGCGGCCGCGGTGTAGGCGGGCGATTCGTAGCGCGAGGCATTGCGGCGGGCGTTGAACGGGTAGGCGCTCACCGTGAGCGTCGACGGGACGAACTGCGCCCACGAATGGTCGGTGACCCACAGGCCACGGAACTGCTGACCGGTGAGCTGCTTGACGAAGGTGGCGGCGTCGACCGGGTCGAGGTCGACCTCGATGCCCACATCGGCGAGGTTGGCCTGCACGATCTGGGCGACCTCGCCGTAGCCGGGGGGAAAGGTCAGCGGCAGCTTCGGCGGCTTGGCCGACTGGCCGAGCAGTTGCTTGGCCTTGCCGATGTCACGGCTGTATTTGGTATTGCGGGATTCGTCGAAGGCGGGCGAGTTCTTGGGCCACGGCACGTTCAGCGGATATCCCGCGCCCCGGAACACCTCGTTGATGATGCGCTCGCGGTCGAGGGAGTAGGCGATGGCCTGGCGGACCCGGACATCGGCCAGCGCCGGTTCGGTCACATTGACGCCGACATAGGCTTGCAGCTCCGCGCCTTCCAGATCGTGCACGGTGAATCCGCCGCTCTTGCCGAGGTTTTCGGCATCGCGGTAGCCGAGTTCGCGCGCGGCGGCGATCTGACCGGACTTCAATGCGTTGAGCAGCGCGTTCGGGTCGGGGATGATCGAGACCTCGACCCGGTCGAGGTAGGGACGCTCGGGCACCCAGTAGTCGGGGTTCTTCTCGAAGATCAACTGCGAGTTGGGGACCCGCTCGACATATTTGAACGGGCCCGTGCCGATATAGGTGTCGCCGGTGCCGAGCTTGTCGGCGGTTTCGCTGTCCATGATCGGCACGGTGTCGAGCAGGTCGTAGATATTGCTCAGCGGGTGGGCGAGCTGCAATACGATCCGCGTCGGCGAGACGATGTCGAACCCGGTGACGGCGGCCGCCGAGCTACGCAGCTGCGCCGACCATTTGGCGTCGGCGTAGGTACGCAGCGAGAACTCCACGTCCTTGGCGGTGAAGGTGCGCCCGGAATGGAATTTCACGTCGTCGCGCAGGTCGAGGCTCAGCGAGCGACCGTCGGCGGCGAGCTGCCACGACTTCGCGAGCAACGGTTGCGGTTCCAGGCTGTCGTTCGGGTAGCGGATCAGCGATTCGTACACCAAGCCGATCACGATCGGGGTCGCCGCGGTGTTGGTGAGCAGGTTCGCGGGCACCAGGTCCTCACGGATGCCGACCTTCAGGGTGCCGCCGCGCACCGGCGTCGCGTCGTCCCCACCGGCCTTCTGTTCCGAGACCGCCGAGGTGCAGGCCGCCAGCGCGGCACCGCCGAAGATGGCCGCGGCGGCGATGCCGCTGGTGCGCAGGAAGTTTCGGCGGCCGAAGCCACTCGACGTAGAACTCATCGTGAAGATCCTCGAAGACGCATCGGCCCGCGCGGCGGGCCGAGGAGGGTGCACAGCGCACCGCAGGGAAGGGAACACACGGCTCAGCCGCGAACGTCGTGGGCGTTCGTCAGCCGCGCAGGACGCGACACGAACAGCAGCAGGGTGGCTGATTCGTGGGCACGGCAGTGACGCTAACAAGTTGCGGCGCACCGGTCACCGATTCCACGCACACTGCACATAACCCTGGTGACCAGCGGATATGTCGCCTTTACTGCCAGAATGCCTGTTCCACCCCATGCTCGCGGCTACGCATCCTTCGGCGGCTCGGCCGGTCGCACGTCCGCGGAGTCGACACCCGATTGGACCTACCCGCCCACCGCGCCCGAGGGCTCGCCGAACATCGTCGTCGTCCTCGTCGACGACATGGGTTACAGCGATATCGGCCCCTTCGGTTCGGAGATCGAGACGCCGACGCTCGACCGTCTCGCGGCCGAGGGTGTGCGGCTGTCGAACTACCACACGACGCCGCTGTGCTCGCCCTCGCGGGCGGCACTGCTGACCGGAATCAATTCCCACCGTGCGGGTTTCGGCTTCGTCGCCAATGCCGATCCCGGCTATCCGGGCCTGCGGCTGGAACTGGCCGACGACGTACTCACACTGCCGGAGATATTGCGCGGCAACGGTTACGCCACCTACGCGGTGGGCAAATGGCACCTGGTGCGCGATGCCACGATGAACCCGTCGGCGCATCGGGACTCCTGGCCGACCCAGCGCGGATTCGACCGCTACTACGGATCGCTGGAAGGCCTGAACTCCTTCCACTACCCGAACCAGCTGGTGTCGGACAGCTCGGTGGTCGATGTCGAGGAGTATCCGGAGGGCTACTACCTCACCGACGATCTCACCGACAAGGCGCTGTCCTACATCAAGGACCTGCGCGCGCACGACGCGGACAAGCCGTTCTTCCTCTACTTCGCGCACGTGGCCATGCACGGACCACTCCAGGCCAAGGCCGAGGACCAGGCCAAGTACCGCGGTCGCTACGCCGAGGGCTGGGACGAGCTGCGCAGGCGCCGTTTCGCCGAGCAGCTGGCCCAGGGTTTGTTCCCACCGGGCACCGAACAGAAGCCGCGCAATACCGAGCCGGGTTACGAAGCGGCGGAGTGGGATTCGCTGTCGGCTGACGAGCAGCGGCGCTATGCCAAGTACATGGAGGTGTACGCGGGCATGGTCGACAGCATCGACCAGAGCCTGGGCCGCATCGTGGACCTGCTCGAAGACCTCGGCGAACTCGACAACACCATCATCGTGTTCACCTCCGACAACGGCGGTACCGCCGAGGGCGGGCCGGAGGGCACCCGCTCCTATTTCGCCGAGTTCGCCCACGTCGACGACCCCGATTGGGTGGGCGATGTCCCGCACGACGAGGACCTGATCGGCACCGCGAAACTGGGCGTGCACTACCCACGCGGCTGGGGTCAGGCGTCCAACACCCCGTTCCGGTTCTACAAGGGCCAGACTTTCGCGGGCGGCGTTCGCGTGCCACTGGTCGTGTCGTGGCCGAAGGGATTGCCGCGCAACGATACCGATTTCGGCATCCGCCACGAATACGCCTACGTCACCGATCTCGCGCCGACGCTGCTCGAGCTGGCGGGTCTGGACCGGCCTTCTGTGCGTAACGGGCTGCCCGCCAAGGACTTCGACGGCGTCTCCGCGGCGGAACTGCTGCGCGATGCGGCAGCACCGACGCGGCACACCGAGCAGTACTCGGAGATGACCGGCCACCGTGGCTTCTACCGCGACGGCTGGAAACTGCTGTCGCTGCACGACTCCGATGCCGACATCGACGCTCCGAACTGGCAGCTGTTCGATGTGCGCGCCGATCCGACAGAGTTGCACGATCTTTCGGCGCAGTACCCGGACAAGGCTGCCGAACTGGCCGCCGCCTGGGACGAATCAGCGTGGGCCAACACGGTGTTCCCGCTCCTGACCCGCGCCGACCTGTTCCGCCGCCGCCCGGAGGAAGCGCGTTTCGCCGCTCCCGTGCGGCTTCTGCCCGGTACCCCCACCCTGGAGCGCTACCGTTCCCAACGCCTCATCGCCTACCGCGACTTCACCATCACCGCCGATCTGACCGGTGCTCAGGGCTTCCAGCTCGGCGACGAGGGCGTGCTCGTCGCGCACGGTGACCCGCTCGGTGGGTACCTGCTCTACATCGAGGACGGCGAAGTAGTGCTCGGCGTGAACAGCTACGGGCGGTATGCGTCAGTCGGCGTGCCGCTGCCCGTCGGGACGCGCGAGATCACCGTGCGAGCCACCGTCGAGCCGCGACTGCGCTGGGACTTCACCCTCCAGGTCGACGACACACCGCTCGCGGAGCTCACCGACCAGGTGCAACTGGTCGGCATGGCGCCGTGGACCGGGATATCGGTCGGCGTCGACGCGCGCGGCCCGGTCTCGTGGGACCTGCGCGAGCGCCGCGGACCGTTCCGCTATTCCGGTGGCCTGCGCGCGATCACCTACACGCCGGGGCCTATCCAGGTCCCGCAGCGGACGATCGAGGCGGTGGAGCGGGAGGCTGAGTACGCCGCGGAGTGATGGACCGCAGCGTGCGCCGATCGCCGGTCGCCGATACTTCGACCGTCCGCGCGACGGGCGCACGCTCAGCGCGGGCCCCGAGGATCGCGGCGCGACCAGGTCGGATACCGTTTACCAGCCAGAAATGCCACGCAGACAGGACGCCGGAGATGGACGACAGTTCCCTGATCTGGGACGACGGCGCGCTCGTCACCATCGACCAGCGCGGACTGCCGCACGAGGTGCGGGAACTGCGCCTGCGCGCCGTCGACGAGATCATCGACGCGATCACCACGCTCGCCATTCGCGGCGCTCCGGCGATCGGGATCGCGGGCGCGTTCGGCGTGGTCATCGCGACGCGGGTACACACGCGTGACGGGGTGGTCGACGTGGCCGCGGTGCAGGCCGAGGCCGACCGGATCGCCGCGGCTCGACCGACGGCCGTCAACCTGGCGTGGGCGGTCGACCGGGTGCGTGGCCGAATCGCCGACGGTGTCGACGCGGTGCTGGCCGAGACCCTCGACATGCTCGCCGAGGACGGGCGAGTCAACTTGGCCGCCGCAACCCACGCCGCTGACCTGGTGCAACGTCTGTGCGGTGACCGTCCGCTCCGGCTGCTCACCCACTGCAACACCGGCCGCCTTGCCACCAGCGCGGTGGGTACCGCCATCGGCGCGCTGCGGGTGCTGCACGAGCGCGGCGCCGTCGAGGACGTGATCGTCGACGAGACCCGTCCGCTGCTGCAAGGCGCCCGGCTCACCGCGTGGGAGCTGGCCGAGGCGGGCATCCCGCACCGGCTGACCATCGACTCCGCCGCCGCATGGGCGATGGCGACCGGTCAGGTCGACGCCGTGCTCGTCGGTGCGGACCGGATCACCGCCAACGGTGACGTCGCCAACAAGATCGGCACCTTCACCCTGGCGCTGGCCGCACGCCACCACGGCATCCCGTTCATCGTGGTCGCCCCGGAATCCACCCGTGATACCGCGATGGCGACCGGCGCGCAGATCGTGGTGGAACAGCGAGCCGCTGCCGAGGTCACCGGATTCGGCGGGGTCGCGACAGCACCGGCGGACACTGCGGTGTTCAACCCGGCTTTCGACGTGACACCTACCGACCTCGTCACCGCGGTGGTCACGGAAAACGGTGTGGTCTACCGCAATTCGGATTCGTTCGACGCCCGAGGTCAGGAGATCGCCGCCACCGCGCGTCAACTCTATGAGCGCGGGTGGATGCCGGGCACGGCAGGCAATATCTCGGTGCGGGTCCCCGGCGGCGAGGATGCCCTCATCACCGCCAGCGGCTTGTCCAAAGGCGAACTGAGCGCGCACGACACAGTGCTCGTCGCGATCGCCGACACCACCGCGCGCCCCGGCCAGAACCGGAAACCGTCCGCGGAGACCAGCATCCATACCGCCGTCTACCGCACCCGCCCCGCCGGTGCGGTCGTGCACGTGCACTCCCCGTTCGCCACCGCGCTGGCAACCACCGCCGCGCGGCCCGGCGGCACGGTGACTCCTGTGCGGATCACCGGTTTCGAACTACTCAAGGGATTCGGCCTCGCCGACCCGTCGTCGGTGGCGATCCCGGTGTTCCCGAACTGGCCGGACGTCCCACGCATCGGCACAGATATCGAAACCTATCTCCGCGAAAACCCTGATGCCCCACCGATTCTGCTCATCACCGGGCACGGGATCACCACCTGGGGTGACACTCTTGCGCAGGCGCGTGATCGCGCCGAATGCCTGGAAGCCCTGTGCGAGCTGATCGCGCGCACGGGACGTACCGACGCCACGCCTCTCGAGATCGGACCGACATGACCCTGCTGCAAGTGATGGCCGCCGACAACGCCGCCGACGTCCGGGTGCGTACCACCGACCCCACCGAGATCGGCGCCGAGCTGGCACAGCACGGCATCGCCTACTCGCACTGGGACGTGCTCGCCGACGCCGCCGCCACGGACTCCGACACCCTGCTCGCCCACTACGGCCCGCAGATCGCCGAACTCAACGCCTCGGGCCGCTACCAGCACATCGACATCGCCCGCATCCACCCCGACGCCGACAACCCGGAGTGGCCCGCCACGGCCGCCGGTGCGCGCGCGAAGTTTCTCGACGAGCACCGCCACGCCGAGGACGAGGTGCGCTTCTTCGCCGCCGGCCGCGGCTGCTTCTACCTGCACGTGGGCGATGCCGTGCTCGCGACGGTCTGTGAGGCGGGCGACCTGCTCTCGGTCCCCGCGGGCACCCTGCACTGGTTCGACATGAGCACCACCCCCGACTTCATCGCCATCCGCTTCTTCGAGGAGGCCGACGGCTGGGTCGGCGACTTCACCGGCGACAAGATCAGCGCGGGCTTCCCCACCCTCGACGAACTGCTCGCGTGACCCGCGCGATCGTCCTCGACATCGAGGGCACCACCAGTCCCACCGATGCGGTCCGCACCGACCTCTACGGCTACACCGAACAGCATCTACCCGCCTGGCTGGCCGAAAACGCCTCCGGCCCCGCCGCATCGGTCATCGCGCAGACCCGCGAACTGGCCGAAGAACCCACCGCGGACACCGACCGAATCGCCGCCGTCCTCACCGCCTGGCTGCATTCCGACGTGAAGGCCGAGCCACTCAAAGCCGCCCAGGGCGCCATCTGCGCCGAGGGTTTCCGCGCGGGCGCACTGCACGGCCGCTTCTTCGACGACGTGGTCCCCGCCCTCAAATCCTGGCACGACGCCGGCTTCGTCCTGTACGTCTACTCCTCGGGATCCGAACGCAACCAACGAGATTGGTTCACCTTCGCCGAAGCCGGCGACCTCTCCCGTCTCATCACCGATCACTTCGACCTGGTCAGCGCAGGCCCCAAACGCGAGCCCGGGTCCTACGCTGTCATCGCCGACCGCATCGCCGTCCCGGCACCGGAAATCCTGTTCCTGTCCGACCACCCCGACGAACTCGATGCCGCGGTCGCCGCGGGCTGGCAGGTCATCGGCATCCGTCGCCCCGGCGAACCCAACCCCGCACGCCCACCCCACCACTGGGTGAGCTCCTTCGCCGATATCGAGTTCTGACTCCCGGCGCTGCTCAGCCGACCTGGGCCCTGACCGCGCCCAACGACGCACCCCGCTGCACCGTCCCGAATACCCGGCGCGCGTGTACCGCGACGGGGCTCGTCGACCACGGTGCCAGGGTGGTGGTGAACATCAGTTCGCACCAGGACAGGGCGGGGATCTCGCCGGCGGCGAGGGTGGCGATGAGGGAGAGTTCGGTGTCGTGGCCGAGCCAGGCCGCTACCAGCCAGGAGGCGTCGAGGCGGCCGAGGAATTCCTCGGCGTCCTCGGGCGGGCCGTGCGGGGTGTCGACGGCCAGGTGGACGACGGCGGCGATGGCGTGGCGCATCTTGGCATCCATGCCGATGGCGTCGTGCAGCAACAGACTTTCCAGTGCCGAGCGCAGTTCCATCGAGGGATCGAGGGCTAGTTCGTGCATGTCGAGCCTTTCCTGTGGTTCGGACTGCTGGTCGAGGCCGCCGGTGATCGCGCGCAGCGTCGGAATAGTCTGAGGTACCTCTGGATCGACGAGGTCGGTCAACGGGCCCGACGTCCAGTCGAGCCCGCCGAACGCCTGGCACCAGTCCAGCGCCGGATTGTCCTCGGTGACAATCAGATCCAGGGCAAGGCCGGCCATCGACGCGGTGCAGGCCAGGGTGATGGCGTCGAGTCCGTCCTCGCTGACCGCCAGGTGCAATGTCACCTTCTCGACCCCGGTGTCCTCGCGTGCTCGGCCCGCGAGCCAGATCGCGCGGCCTGCGGCACCCATCGCGGCAGCGAGCTGGTCGCCGCGCGGATGGTCGGCGTCGGCGTCGATGAACGGGCCGTACCAGATCGCCCTGCCCTCCGCGTCGCACACCGCGAATGTCGCCGACACGCTGTCGCCCGCGGCGGCCAAACTTATGTGGGCGTCCAGCCCCTGCTCCGTAACCCTCATCAATATCCCCGTTTTCCGATTCGAGCCGAATATCGGTACGCCTCCTATCCAATCCGTCATGAACAGACATGTCCACAGGGCGCGCACAAATAGTTGTCCCCGGCGAGGTACCAACACTCGCCAGTGAATTCACGGGACCGGCGCTCCACCGAACAGGCGGCACCGCATTCGGCCCGCAACCGGGCGAAATCCACTCATTCGCTTGTATGTTTCGACCATGCCCTTCGTGCACTCCGATTCTGTAAAGATCCATTTCCGCACCGATGCCGTCCGTGGTCCGACCCTGCTGCTCGCCCACGGATTCCTCATGGACGAATCCATGTTCGACCCGATCCGGAAGGTGCTGGCACACACCGATATCAATGTGGTGGCCTGGGATGCCCGTGGTCACGGCCGCACCGGATACGGCGACAACCCACGCTTCGATTACTGGGATCTGGCCACCGACGGACTGCGCGTGCTCGACGCACTCGGCATCGAGAACGCGATTGTCGGCGGCGTGAGCCAGGGCGGTTACGCGGCACTGCGGATGGCGTTACTCGCCCCCGAACGCGTCACCGGGCTGGCGCTGCTCGATACCGAGGCCGACGCGTGCACCAGGGATGACGAAACCTATTACGAGAACTTCTTCGACGAATGGTGCGGCGGCGGCGCATTGCGGCCATTGGCCGAGGACCTCGCGCCGCGATTGATCGGCGGCACCGACCCGGAGATCTGGCAGACCTGGATCACCCGCTGGCTCGCCGCCGATCGCACCGCGATCCGGCCGGCGGCCGACTGCCTGATCGGGCGCGATTCGGTCTGTGGACGGCTCGGTGAGATCAGCGTGCCCGCGCTCGTTCTGCGCGGCGAACACGACCACAGCAGTACCGCGGACAAGTGCGCGCGGCTGGCGGACGGGCTGAGGGGCGCGAGCGGTGTGCGCACGGTGGCGGGTGCGGGCCACGGCTGCGCGCTGACCCATCCCGAGCAGGTCGCCGCGGCGCTGGCCGCGCTGGTCACGGCCTGCGCCCCGTACGCCGTCGAGCCGGTGGCGGTCGCCGGGATCTAGTGGTCGGGACCGCGAACGCCCAGGTAGTACTGGATGCGGCCGGGATAGGCGACGGAGTCGAGCCGGAACAGCTGGACGTCGACGGTGTAGTTCGCGCCGGTGTGCAGATCACACAGCCGCATGGCGGTGTGCTCGCGACCGTAGACGGTGTCGCCGTCGTCCCAGATTCGGCGGAAGTCGCGATATTGCGCCAATTCGTCGAGCAGTTCGGTAGCCCAGTCACCGCCGACCTGCTGGCCGATCAGGCCGCGCAGCCAGTGCACGGTGAGCGTGGACTCCTTCTCCCATTCCACCATTACTTTGCGTGAGAGCGGATTGCCGAAGAACCAGCGCAGAATATTGACGTCGGAGACCAGTCCCGGGAACGCGCGGTCGTAGGATTCGTTGCCCGCGAGCACGTTCCAGCGCGTGTCGACATAGGCCGCCAGATCGGGTTCCTGTAGCGCCAATGTCCGGCGCATCTCGGCGCTGATCTCGGCTCGCAGATCCTCGACCGTCGGATTGTCGACAGGGGCGAGCCCGGCAAGATCGAAAAGATGTCTGCGCTCGATATCGGTCACCGGTGCGATCCGGTCGAGGTAGCGCACGAGCGCTTCGATCACCGCACGTGTCGGCCGGTCTCGATCCCCGCTCTCCAAATGCGTGATGTAGCTCGAGCTGACCCCCGCCGCGAAGGCGAGTTTTTCCCGCGAAATCCGCCGATCGTCGCGAAGTCGCCGCAGCAATCCGCCGAGCGTCGGCGGTTTCGGCGGCCCATCGGGTCCGTCGAACGATGGCTTCGGTAGCACCCCAACCCTTCCTGTCTGCACAGGCTCATCCTGGAGGACTATTCAAGCTCGAACCAACCGCCGACCGGAAAAGATGCCGTTTCTTTATATTGGCGCCGCGCCATTTGGGTAGTTAACCTTCGGCAACTGTGTTCGTGGTCACGAAATGCGGTGTGCTGAACCGAATTAAAAGGATTCTAATTCTTTCCGTTCAGCATTGCTATAGGATTCCGCACCGCTCGACCGTGGCCACCACGGCCGTCGCGATCGCAGCCCCCCGCCGGACACCCGCCGCCGACCGGACGCTCCCCGGATCGACTCCGCGACCCCTGCCACGGAGCGCGACGATCGTCCGGTACGACCGGGTTCGCCCTGCCGCTGCCGACCGGCTCGACACCGCGCGCAATGCCGTCCCCGCTCGACCATAGCTGTGTGTGGCGTCACATCCGCGCTGTTCAACGGGCACACCGGGTGTGTAAACAAATGTAAACCGCGGGAGAACCAAGCGTTTCCGAAGCATCACCGCCGACCCCCCGACGCACCCCCCGATCACCGCGTTCGGCCAGCTCGCGGCACATTCACCCTGGTGAGCCCCTGATCGCGGGCGCCGCCGCGTACCTCCCCCGTGACCACGACATTTCGCCGACCTCACACCTCACCGACGCCCGAATCCGGATGTGAAAAGTTCGTTTTGCCGAAGGAGTCCGCCTCCTTACAGTTTTCCCAACAGCCCGATTTCACAGCTCGAAGGGGGCGTCGTGGTTAATTCGCGTACGCAAGGTCCGTCGCCCGCCGATTTCGGCGACACATTGCTGAACCTCGGTAAGTATTTCCAGCGGGGCGAGGTCTCGCCCGACAACCGGTCCGTCTACAAGGTCGGCGGCCGCGATGCCGACGAGTTCTACCGGGACCGCTGGTCGCACGACAAGGTGGTGCGTTCCACCCATGGCGTGAACTGCACCGGCTCGTGCTCCTGGAAGATCTACGTCAAGGACGGCGTGATCACCTGGGAGTCCCAGCAGACCGACTACCCGTCGGTGGGCTCGGACAAGCCCGAGTACGAGCCGCGCGGCTGCCCACGTGGCGCCTCCTTCTCCTGGTACACCTACTCCCCTGCCCGCGTGCGCTACCCGTACGTGCGTGGCACCCTGCTCGACCTGTACCGCAAGGCCAAGGCCGAGCTCAAGGACCCGGTGCTGGCCTGGGAGTCCATCGTCGAGGACCCGGTCAAGGCCAAGGCGTACAAGACCGCGCGCGGTAAGGGCGGTTTCGTCCGCGCCGAGTGGTGGGAAGCCGCCGAGATCGCGGCTGCCGCGCATGTGTACACGATCAAGCAGTACGGACCCGACCGCGTGGCAGGCTTCTCGCCGATCCCCGCGATGTCGATGGTCAGCCATGCCACGGGCGCGCGCTTCGTGTCGCTGATCGGTGGCTACATGCTGTCGTTCTACGACTGGTACGCCGACCTGCCGGTGGCCTCTCCGCAGGTGTTCGGTGACCAGACCGACGTGCCGGAGTCCGCCGACTGGTTCGACGCGGGCTACCTCATCATGTGGGGCTCCAACGTCCCGGTGACCCGCACCCCCGACGCGCACTACATGACCGAGGCGCGCTACCGCGGCCAGAAGGTCGTTGTGGTCTCCCCCGACTACGCCGACAACACCAAGTTCGCCGACGAATGGGTGGCTGCGCGCCCCGGTACCGACGCCGCGCTGGCGATGTCGATGGGCCACGTGGTGCTCAAGGAGTTCTTCATCGAGAAGCAGACTCCGATGTTCACCGACTACATCAAGTCCTATACCGACCTGCCGTACCTGATCTGCCTCGACGAGGCGGCAGATCAGGACGGCGCCCTTCCCGGCAAGTTCCTCACCGCCGCCGATCTGGGCCACACCGGCGAAGGCGTCGAACACAAGCCGGTGCTGCTGGACCAGGCGGGCAACCCGGTCGTGCCCAACGGCTCGCTCGGCCACCGCTTCGGCGAGGGCGACGCGGGCAAGTGGAACCTCGACCTCGAGGGCGTCGACCCGCTGCTCACCCTGCTCGGCCATTCCGCCGACGCGCCCGCCACCATCGCGCTGCCGCGTTTCGACACCGATGTCGCCGGATCGATCATCCGCGGCGTGCCGACGAAAATCGTTGCGGGCAAACGGGTTACCACCGTCTTCGACCTGTTGCTCGCGCAGTACGGCGTCGGCCGCGACGGCCTGCCGGGCGAGTGGGCCAAGGGCTACGACGACGCCGAGTCGCCGTACACCCCGGCCTGGCAGGAGAACATCACCGGCGTTCCCGCCGCGCAGGCCGCTCGGATCGGGCGCGAATTCGCCGACAACGCCGAACGTTCCGGCGGTCGCTCGATGATCCTGATGGGCGCGGGCACCAACCACTGGTTCCACTCCGATCAGATCTACCGTGCCTTCTTCACCCTGACGCTGCTCACCGGCTGTCAGGGCAAGAACGGCGGCGGCTGGGCCCATTACGTGGGCCAGGAGAAGTGCCGTCCCGTCACCGGCTGGGCCACTTTGGCTTCCGCGTCCGATTGGCAGCGCCCGCCCCGCCAGATGCAGGGCACCGTGTTCTGGTACCTCACCAATGATCAGTGGCGCTACGACCCCTTCACCTCGGACTCGTTCGCATCGCCGCTGGGCAAGGGCAAGTTCGCCGGTCGCACCGCCGCCGACAACATCGCCCTGGCGAGTCGTCTTGGCTGGATGCCCAGCTACCCGACGTTCAACCGCAACCCGCTCGACCTCGCCGACGAGGCCGCCGAAGCGGGCAGGACCCCCGCCGAGCATGTCGTCGACGGTTTGAAATCCGGCGACCTGCGCTTCGCCTGCGAAGACCCCGACGCTCCGGAGAACTTCCCGCGCGTGCTGACCGTGTGGCGCGCGAACCTGCTCGGCTCCTCGGGCAAGGGCAACGAGTACTTCCAGAAGCACCTGCTCGGCTGCGGCTCCAACCTGCAGACCACCGACGCGACCGGAGTGCGCCCGAAGGAACTGGAATGGCGTGAGGAAGGTGCCGAGGGCAAGCTGGATCTGCTTCTCGCACTGGACTTCCGCATGACCAGCACCACTCTGTTCGCCGACATCGTGCTGCCCGCCGCCACCTGGTACGAGAAGCACGACCTGTCCTCCACCGACATGCACCCCTTCGTGCACGCGTTCTCCCCCGCCATCTCGCCGCCGTGGGAGGCCAAGACCGACTTCGAGGCGTTCCACCGGATCGCGCGTGGGTTCTCCTGGCTGGCCGAGAAGCACCTCGGCACCCGCAAGGACATCGTCGCGGTGCCGTTGCAGCACGACTCTCCCGACGCGCTGGCGCAGGCCGGTGGCAAGGTGCTGGACTGGAAAGCCGGCGAGTGCGAGCCGATTCCGGGCAAGACCATGCCCAAGATCGTGGAGATCGAACGCGACTACACCAAGATCGCGGAGAAGCTGGCCGCGCTCGGACCGCTGGTGGAGAAGCTGGGTCTGACGACCAAGGGCATCACCACCTTCCCCGAGGAAGAAGTGGCGTACCTGGCCGGGCAGAACGGCACCATCGTCTCCGGCATCGCCGCGGGCCGTCCGTCGCTGGCCAAGGACACCCACGCGGCCGAGGCCATTCTGTCGCTGTCGGGCACCACCAACGGCCGCCTCGCGGTCGAAGGGTTCGAGGCGCTGGAGCGTCGCACCGGCACCGAACTGGTCGACCTCGCGAAAGAGGCCGAGGGTAAGCGGATCACCTTCGCCGACACCCAGGCTCGCCCGGTACCCGTGATCACCTCGGCGGAATGGTCGGGCTCGGAATCCGGTGGCCGCCGGTACTCGCCGTTCACCATCAATGTCGAGCGGCTCAAGCCGTGGCACACCCTCACCGGTCGCCAGCACTTCTACCTCGACCACGACTGGATGATCGAACTCGGCGAGCAGTTGCCGATCTTCCGTCCGCCCCTGGATATGTCGGCGCTGTTCGCGGAGCCGAGCATCGGCAATGTGAGTGGCAACGGCCTGACGGTGCGGTACCTGACGCCGCACTCCAAGTGGTCGATCCACTCGGCCTACCAGGACAACCTGCACATGCTGACGCTCTCGCGCGGCGGTCAGACGATCTGGATGTCGGACCGCGACGCGGTGAAAATCGGTGTGGCGGACAATGATTGGATCGAGGCGATCAACCGCAACGGTGTCGTCGTCGCCCGCGCGATCGTCTCGCACCGCATGCCGGAGGGCACGGTCTTCATGTACCACGCCCAGGACCGCGCGGTCGACGTGCCACGCATCGAAGGCGCCGAGGACACCACGAAGGAAGCCAAGGGCAAGCGCGGCGGTATCCACAACGCGCTCACCCGGGTGCTGATCAAGCCCTCGCACCTGATCGGCGGCTACGCCCAGCAGTCCTTCGCCCTGAACTACCACGGCCCCACCGGAAACCAGCGTGACGAAGTCACCACGATCCGCCGCCGCAACCAGAACGTGGAGTACTGACATGCGTGTAATGGCTCAGCTCGCCATGGTCATGAACCTGGACAAGTGCATCGGCTGCCACACCTGCTCGGTCACCTGCAAGCAGGCGTGGACCAACCGCGGCGGCACCGAGTACGTGTGGTTCAACAATGTGGAAACCCGTCCGGGACAGGGTTATCCGCGTCAGTACGAGGACCAGGAGAAGTGGAAGGGTGGCTGGACGCTCAACAAGCGCGGCAAGCTGACCCTCAAGTCGGGCTCGCGTTTCAAGCGCCTGATGAACATCTTCGCCAACCCCGACCTGCCCACGGTCGACGACTACTACGAGCCGTGGAGCTACGACTACGACAACCTGCTGTCGTCGCCGCCCATGGACACCACCCCGGTCGCGCGGCCCAAGTCGCTGATCACCGGTGAGGACACCAAGGTCACCTGGGGTGCGAACTGGGACGACGACCTGGGTTCGGGTCCCGAGCAGGTCGGCAAGGACCCCATGCTCGGCAAGCTGGAAACCAAGGTGAAACTGGAGTTCGAAGAGACCTTCATGTTCTACCTGCCGCGCATCTGCGAGCACTGCCTCAACCCCTCCTGCGCCGCGTCGTGCCCCTCCGGCGCGATCTACAAGCGCGAGGAAGACGGCATCGTGCTCGTCGACCAGGACAAATGCCGTGGTTGGCGGCAGTGCATCACCGGCTGCCCGTACAAGAAGATCTACTTCAACCACAAGACGGGCAAGGCGGAGAAATGTACTTTCTGCTACCCGCGTGTGGAAGTCGGCATCCCGACCGTGTGCTCGGAGACCTGTGTCGGGCGGCTGCGCTACATCGGCGTGATGCTCTACGACGCCGACGCGGTGCTCGAAGCGGCGCAGGTCACCGATCCGCAGGATCTCTACACCTCGCAGCTCGGTGTGTTCCTCAACCCGCACGACCCGCGCGTGATCGCCGAAGCCGAGAAGGCCGGGATCTCACCGGAATGGATTGCGGCCGCACAGGATTCGCCGGTCTACAAGCTGATCGTCGACTACCAGCTGGCGCTGCCGCTGCACCCGGAATACCGCACGATGCCGATGGTTTGGTACGTGCCGCCGCTGTCGCCGGTGGTCGATGTGCTCACCGAGACCGGCCACGACGGCGAGGACGCGCGCAACCTGTTCGGCGCCATCGACGCGCTGCGCATCCCGGTGGAGTACCTGGCCGAGCTGTTCACCGCGGGTGAGCTCGGGCCGGTGCGCTCGTCGTTGCAGCGGTTGGCCGGTATGCGGGCGTTCATGCGTTCGGTGAACCTCGGCGAGGAACCCGAACCCGATATCGCGCCGTCGATCGGTCTCGAGCCCGAGGAGATCGAAGCCATGTACCGGCTGCTCGCCATCGCCAAGTACGAGCACCGGTATGTGATCCCGATGGGCGCGACGTCCAAGGCGCACGAACTGGATTCGCTGGCCACCGGGTGCAGTCTCGACACCGACGGCGGGCCGGGCATGACCGCGTTCGACCAGGTCGTCGAGAAGTTCTCGCTGTCGGACACCAATCAGGCCGCGCCCGAGGAGAAGTCGGGCCGGATCAACCTGCTCAACTGGGACGGGCGAAGCACCAGTGGACTCCTGCCGACCGCGAATGGCAAGACCGCCGACAACGGGGAGACCGGCAACGGCGCCGGTAACGGCAACGGCAGCAACGGCGCTGCCGTCGCCGACACTCCGGTGAGCGGTGTCGCGCCATGAGTCTGCTGTCGATTCGTAAACGGCCCCAACCGGTTACCGAGATGGCCGAGCGCGACCGCCTGGTCGTGTGGCGGCTGGCCGCGTTCCTGCTCGACTACCCCGGCGAGCAGACCCTGGCCATGCTCGACCAATTGTCCGAAGCCGCAGCGCAATTGCCCGAAGAGGTGCAGTCGCACTTCGCCGAGATCTTCGCCTACCTGCGTGACACCCCGGCGATCGAGGTGGCGCAGAGCTATGTCGAGACCTTCGACATGCGCCGCCGCGCCAGCCTGCACCTGACGTTCTACGCCTTCGGCGACACCCGCAAACGCGGGATGGCGCTGCTGCGGTTCAAGCACGCCTACCGCCAGGCGGGGGTGGAACTCGGCGACGAGGAACTGCCCGACCACCTGCCGGTGCTGCTGGAATTCGCCGCCACCATCGACCCGATCGGCGGCGAACGCCTGCTCGGCGAGCACGTGCCGGTGATGGAGCTGCTTCGGCTGTCGCTGGGCGACAACAATTCTCCCTACAGCGGGGTACTCGGCGCGGTGCTCACCACCTTGCCGCCGGTGACCACCGCCGACCGCAGGCGCATCGCCGAACTCGCCGCCCAGGGTCCGCCCGAGGAAGAGGTCGGCCTCGAACCGTACGCCATGGACCCCGCCCTCTTCGAAGCCACGGAAGGCCGCCGATGAACGCCACCATTCCGCTCCCCGAAGGCCTGTGGCTGATCCTGCCCTACATCGCGGCGACTTCCTTTGTGCTCGGCCATGTCTGGCGCTACCGCTTCGATCAGTTCGGCTGGACCACCCGCTCCTCGCAGATCTACGAGTCCAAGCTGCTGCAACTGGGCAGCCCGCTGTTCCACTTCGGCATGCTCGGCGTCTTCTTCGGTCACGTGATGGGCCTGCTGATCCCCGAATCCTGGACCGCGGCGATCGGCATCTCCGAGCACGCCTATCACATCGTCGCGGTCGGCGCGGGTTCCGTCGCCGGGCTCATGGTCGTGCTCGGCGTCGCCATCCTGTGCTACCGCCGGATCGCCATCCCCGCCGTGCGCAAGAACACCAGCCGCAACGACGTGATGATGTACACGCTGCTGACCTTGGCCCTGGTCACCGGCCTGCTCAACACCTGGGGTTCCAACCTGCTCTGGGGCACCTACAACTACCGCACCACCGTCTCGCCCTGGTTCCGCAGCCTGTTCTCGATCAACCCCGAACCGGGTCTGATGGTCGGCGTCCCCTGGACCTTCCAGCTCCACGGCCTCGTGGTCCTCGCCCTGGTCGCGGCCTGGCCCTACACCCGCCTGGTCCACATGTTCAGCGCCCCCATCGGCTATATGACCCGCCCGTACATCGTCTACCGCCGCAAGGAAGTGGAAACCAAGGACAAGACCCGCTTCGCCAAGGCGTGGGACGCACCGGTCACACCCGACCGCTGGTAGTCCGCGCGACCGTTCGACGGCCCGGCTGATCTCGCATCAGCCGGGCCGTCGTCGTTCACGGTGTACGGAAGACCCGCGGTGTCCTGCGAACGACCTGAGCGGACACGCTGACCCGGTACCGATGATTTCGAGGAGTCCGCACCGTCACTATTTCGGAACGCGGCCTCGGCACCGTCGCGTTCCAGCGCCCGCTGGTGCCCGAATCGAGGTTTTCCGTGCCTGACCAGCCCGCAGGCTCCGCCCGCCCCGGCCGTGGCTACTCCCGCGACGCGCTGTGGGCGATGGCGCACGCCGAACGTGGTGCCCTCGCCGACGACCTCGCCGACCTGGACGCCGAGCAGTGGGGCCGCCCGTCGCTGTGCGGATCCTGGACGGTCGAGGATGCGCTCGCCCATCTCACGGCCGTGGCGAGCGTCGGCCGGGTGCGCTGGGTGACCAGCGTCCTCGCCGCCCGCTTCGACTTCGACGAGCACAACGAACGACGCAAGGCCGAGCACCGAGGCAGCACGCCGGCCGAGACCCTGCGACAGTTCAGGGCGATCATCCCCAGCACCACCTCGGCACCAGGACCCACGGTGGCCTGGCTCGGCGAGGTCGTCGTCCACGCCCAGGACATCCGCCGCCCACTCGGGCTCACCTACACCCCGTCGATCGAAGCCACCACCGCCGTCGCCGAGTTCTTCGCAGGCCGCGACTTCACCGTCCCCAGCCGCACCCTCATCCAAGGTGTGCGCCTCGAAGCCACCGACGGCCCGTTCACCACCGGCACCGGGCCACTGGTCAGCGGGACCACGATCGCGCTGACCATGGCGATGGCCGGACGCGCCGCCTACTGCGATGACCTCACCGGACCGGGCGCTCCCACTCTGCGCACCCGCGTCGTCGCCCACGATCGCGGCGATGCTCGATGACTACCGGCCTCGCTGGGTGAGGCCCCGCGCGGACTAGTCGGCGCTGCCACCCAATGCCGCGCGCACCGTGTCGAACCATGCCTGCGTACCCACGAGTCCGGCCTCGATGTCTTTGCGTCCCTTGATGAATCCGAACAGGTCGGCGGCGTAGCGGCTCAGGACCGTGCCCTCGTTCTCGTCGAATTCGGCCAGCACGTCGGCATCGCCGAGGACATAGGCGACGACGGCGACCTGACCGGCCGACCACTCGGTGCGGTAGTCCGCCCAACCGTCGGCGCGGACCGAGCGAGCCATGGCGAGGAGGTCTTCGCGTAGGGCGTCGCGGTCGGCGTCGGTGGGGTGGCGGGGTTTGCCCCAGGTGATCCGTTTCGCGTCCGACATGTCGAGTCCTCTCGCTGATGTGCGGTGGCGACCGGATTCAGGTCGAACACCGCTCGGTCATCAGGTGAGGGTCGCAGATCGAGGTTGACCCGTCGCGCACCGGGCTGCGCGTGCGCGACGGGTCGCCTACCGAGGACCCGGCCGCGAACAGGTGCGGCTGCCTCGCGGCCAGGTCGACGGACTGTGCTCGTCCTACTCGGCGCGCAGGAAGGCACCCACCCGTTCGGTGCCGAGTGCGGGGTCGGCTTCGCCCTCGCCGAAGACATAGCGCCCGTTGACGAAGACCGCGGTGACGGTCTCGTCGTTGCGGTTGACCATGCGCGAGAGATTGCCGAAGACAGCGATCGGATCCTCGGCATAGGCGTCGAGGGTGTCGTCGAGGTGGGCGGGGTCGATGACGACGGCATCGGCGCGATCACCCACCCGAAGGTGACCGGCATCGAGGCCGTACCAGTCGGCGAGCTCGCCGGTGAGGCGGTGCACCGCGTGTTCGACTGTCATGAACGGCTTTTCGCGGTCCACGGCGTCGTTGACCCGGCGCAGCAGGCGCAGGCCGAAGTTGTAGAAGGCCATATTGCGCAGGTGCGCGCCCGCGTCGGAGAAGCCCAGCTGGACCGACGGGTCGGCGGACAGCACGTCGGCCACCTCGGGGCGGTGGTTGGAAATGGTTGTGCGCCAGCGCAATTTGTCACCGTGCTCGACGACGAGATCGAGGAACGCGTCGACCGGGTGCAGGCCGCCGCGGTCGACACCGACCTCACCGAAGGTCTTGCCGATGACGGTCTCGTCGGGGCAGTCCACGATATCGGCGTCGAAGAAGTCACGGTGCCACGCGCGGGGGCCGTACTTGTTGTCGTAGTCCTTGCGGAACGAGCGGCGGTAGTCCTCGTCCTGCATGAGGTGACGCTGCTCGTCGATGTGATCGGACAGGTGCAGAGCGGCGGCGCCGGAACCGAATTCCTCGAACACCGGCAGCGAGATGCCGTCGGAGTACACCTCGAACGGCACCGGCAGATGCTGCCAGCGGAAGTTGCCGTCGAGCCCGTTGATGATCTTGCCGACGGCGGGGAACATCTTGGACGCGCCGGGCACGGCCTTCACATCGGCCGCCGACAGCAGGCTCACCTTGAGCGGATCGCGCCAGAGGCCGATGCTCGACACCGCCATCGACACCAGGCTCTTGGGGTTGGTGATGTCGGGCCCGCCCTGCAACGCGCGACCACGCTTGCGCAGGATCGTGTTGAGCTTGTGGCGTTCCTTGCCCTTGGCATACGTCGACGGCAGCGTCCGCGAACGGCAGGTCTCACCATCGAGCTTGTCGAAAAGCAGCTGCTGCGAGGACATTCCGACGAATCCGGCGTCGAGCGCGTCGACGAGCATGCGCTCGATCTCGGCCAGCTCCTCCTTGGACGGCCGAACTTCCTTGCGGGTGGAGCGGTCGAGCCCCATCACCGCCGCACGGATGTCGGAGTGGCCGATGAAGCCGGCCAGGTTCGGGCCGAGTGGCAACTGCTCGAGCGCGTCGATGTATTCGCTTGCGGTACTCCAGGTCTGGACTTCGTTCATCGCGCCGACCACGTATTGACGCGGGATGGCCTCGACCCGGCCGAACAGGTCGCCCGCGGTCTCACCGTCGACGTGCACGGTCGAGAGCGAGCACGAACCGAGCAGCACGGTGGTGACGCCGTGGCGCACCGACTCCGACAGCGACGGGTCGAGCAGCACCTCCACGTCGTAGTGGGTGTGGATGTCGATCATGCCGGGCATGACCCATTTGCCGGTCGCGTCGACGACCCGGGCGCAGCCGGTTTCGTCGAGCGGGGTCTCCGAGATCTCGGCGACCTTGCCGTCGGTGATGCCGAGGTGGCGAACCGCGGAGGGGGCGCCGGTGCCGTCGAAGAACCGGCCACCTTTGATGATGCTGTCGAACATTTCTGACCCCTTTTAGATCGCGAGCTCGCGCCTGGTGACTTTACCGGTCGCGTTGCGCGGCAGCGCGTCCGAAGTGATGCGCCAGCGGACGGGCACCTTGAAATAAGCGAGGCGTTCGGCGACGAAGGCGCGCAATTCCTCCGGGTCCACCGTGCCCGGTTCGGCGACGACGATGGCCGCCACTTCCTGGCCGAGATCGGGATGGCTCACGCCGAAGACCGCGCAATCGAGGACGGCCGGGTGTTCGACGAGCACGTTCTCGATCTCGGTGGGGTACACATTCTCGCCGCCACGCAGGATCAGGTCGGTTCGGCGGCCGGACACGGTCAGCCTGCCCTGGTTCAGCGTGCCGAAATCGCCCGAGCGCAGCCACCTTTGGTCGTCGATCGAGGCCTTGGTCGCCGCGTCGTCGTTCCAGTAGCCGAGCATCACATAGGGGCTGCGGATGCAGATCTCACCCTCTTCACCGTCGCCGACGGCGTTACCCTGCGCGTCGCGGATCTCCATCGCGACCCCGATGATCGCCCTGCCGACCGAGGCGTCGTCCGCGGCCAGGTCGAGCGGGGTGGCGACCGTCGCCGCGGTGCCGCTCTCGGTGAGCCCGTAGCTGGTGGTCAGCGCGAATTGCAGGGCCGGGATCTTCGCACGCAGGCTGGCGAGCAACGCGGGCGAGGACGGCGCGGAGTTCAGCGAGAGCGCGGTGAGCGAGGACAGATCATGCTGGGCCACATCATGTTCCAGCAGGCGCGAGGCCATGGTCGGCACCGCGGCCCAGTTGGTGACCTTCTCGCGCTCGACCAGGCTCAGTACCCGGCCGACTTCGAAGCCGCCGTGCGGGAACACCGCGGCCGCACCGGTCCGCAGCCGCGGGATGACGAGGTTGTGCAGGCTGGCGATGTGGAACAGCGGCGCGGTGACCAGGTACCGGCGCTCGCTCGGCCCGTCGCCGGGCTCCTGACCCATGAACGCGGCGAGCACGGCGTCGGTGAAACGGTGGTAGTCGCTGATCGCCACCATGTTTCGCTGCGAATGGACAACACCCTTCGGCCTGCCGCTGGTACCGCTGGTGTAGAGGATGACGGCCGGATCGTCTTCGCCGACCGGCGTGCTGGGGATCTCGCCGCCACCGAACTCGGCGATCAGGGCGGGCAGATCCTCGTCCATGGTCAAGATGGGCAGCTCGGTCCCCGCCTCGGCCAGCAGTGCGGCCCTTTTCGCGTCCGCGATGACCACGGTCGGCGTGGTGTGCTCCAGCCCGTAGGCGATCTCCCGAGGTGCCCACCAGGCGTTGTAGCCGACCGGGATCGCGCCGAGGCACTGCGCCGCCCAGAACGCGATCACCCAGTCCGGGCCGTTGGCGGCCAGGATGCCGACGCGATCGCCCTTGCCGATGCCGTACCTGGCGGCGAGCGCGGTAGCCAGCGCGCCCGCGGCCGCGGCGTGCTCGGCGAAGGATATCCGGCGGTCTTCGGTGACGAGGTAGTCGCGCTCGCCCCATTTCAGCGAGTGCTCCAGCAGTTCACGCAAGCTGGCGTAGCGCTTGGCGAAAACCGGAATCGGGACGCCGAGAACGGGTTCGACGGTCATCTCGAACGGCGCGCCGGGGGCGGTGAGGCCCGCGGCGACCTTGGCGACGAATTCCTGCGGGTCTACAGCGTTGGTCATGTTCTTCTTCTCCATCAGGGAATGAGGACGGCGCGTCCACGGATCGCGCCGGCGTCGAGTCGGTCGAAGCCGGTGCGCGCATCGGCCAGGTCGAACCGCTCGACCTCGGCGCGCACCTTGCCGGCGGCGGCGAGCGCCACCACGTCGATGAGGTCGGTTCTGGTGCCGCCGTAGGACTTTCGAACGGTGGCACCCCACGGCAGCCCGGGTCCGCCCGCCGGTCCCGAGTCGATGCCGGGGATACCGCCGCCGAGGCCGACCATCCGGTAGGCGCCGTTCGGGGCGACCGTTTCGACGGCCAGTTTCGCGGTGGGATCGGAACCGACGAAGTCGAACACCGCCTCGGCGCCACGTCCACCGGTGAGCTCCAAGATGGTGGCCGCGGTGTTCTCGTCGGCCTTCAACGCGATGTCGGCGCCGCATTCGGTGGCGAGGGCGAGCTTGTCGGGGTCCACGTCGACCGCGATCACCGTGGTCTGGGTGAGGGTCTTCAACAGCTGGACCGCGACGTGGCCGAGTCCGCCGATGCCGATGGCGACCGCGGTGGCGCCGGGCCACAGCTGGTCCATGGCGCCGCGGATGGCGTGCATCGGCGTCAGTGCCGCGTCCGCCAGGGGTGCGGCGTGGGCGAAATCCAGTTCGTCGGCGATCGGCACGAACGAGCGCATCGGGATGCGGACGTACTCGGCCATGCCACCGTCGGGCCCGAGACCAGGGCACGGCGGCATCGCGGTGCGACCGGCGGCCAGGCAGACATTCTCGTTGCCGCGCAGGCACTCCCGGCATGCACCGCACGACCAGCACAGGTACACGATGCCCCGCTCGCCGGCCCGTCGGCCCGTCACCGCCGAGCCGACCGCCTCGATCGTGCCCGCGATCTCATGGCCCAATGTGAGTGGCTTCTCGCTCATCGGAAACGGCAAGCCGAGTACGAACGAATCCGAATGGCAGATCCCGGCCGCACCGACCCGCAGCAGCAGATCATCGGGTCCGAGCTCGGGCACGGGCACCGTGCGCAATTCGAGGGTGCCCGGGGCCGTCAACTGCATCGCGCGCATGGTCATCGGGCGCCTCCGACCGCGTCGAACGTGGCCTTCAGATAGCTGTCACACCGAGTGGAACCGATCAAACCGGTGGCCATCCGATTCATGGTGTAGGCGAAGGTGATTCGGCGATCCAGGTCGTTGACCACCATCGAGCCGCCGTACCCGGCCCACCAGCACACCCGCCCGTCCGGAATATGCGGGAAGGTCTGCGGCCGGGGCAGCCCGTAGCCGATACCGAAGCGCAGCGGGGCGAGCAATGCCAGGTCGATCCCGTCGGCCTGCTCGCGGAAGATCAGCTCGATCGTCGCGGGTGAGAGGAACCGCCTGCCGCTCAGCTCGCCGCCGTTGGCGATCAGCGACTGGACGCGCGCCACCGAGCGCGCGTTGCCGTGCCCGTTGGTGCCGCCGATCTCGGCCGCACGCCAAGCCGGTGTCGCGGTTTCGGCGACCTCCAGCCAGGGACTGGTGAGCGTCTTGATCAGCACGCTGTCCTGGTCGAGGGTCGACAGGTCGAAATCCGGCATCTCCGGCGGGATCAGGGTGGCGATCCGGTCGGCGTGCTCGGGGCCGGTGCCGATGTGGAAATCCGCGCCAAGGGGCCCGGCCAGCTCGTCGGCGAAGAACCGGCCGAGCGAGCGACCGGTGATGCGGCGCACCAGTTCCCCGATGAGATGGCCGTAGTTGATGGCGTGATAGCCCGAGGCGGTGCCCGGCTCCCACCACGGCGCCTGCGCGGCCAGCCGGGCGGCGGCGGCATCGGTGTCGTAGATGTCGGACAGCTCGATCGGCTTGTCCCAGCCCGAGACGCCCGAGGTGTGCGAGAGCAGGTGGCGGACTTCGATGTCGGCCTTGCCGTTCGCCGCGAACTCGGGCCAGTAGTGGGCGACGCGCTGGTCGACGTCGAGTTCGCCCCGGTCGACCAGCAGCAGCGCGCACAGCGCGGTCATCGTCTTGGTGACCGAGAAGACGTTGACCAGGGTGTCGGCGCCCCACGGGGTCTCGTGCTCAGGATCGGCGTAGCCACCCCAGAGGTCGAGCACCGGATCGCCGTCGACGGTGACGCACAGGGCGGCACCGAGTTCGGCGCCGGAGGTGAGGTGTTCGTCGAATGCCGCACGCACCCCGGCGAATTCGTCGCGGCAGAAGCCCGAAGAGGTGCTCATCGCGCCACCTCGACCGTCACCCGAGCGGGCACCGGCAGTGCATTGCCCGCGGCAGCGGCACGTTTCGCCCCGCGCTCCATCTCCTTGGTCATCGAGCGCACGTACGGCTCGAATTCGGTCTGGATGGTGTGCCGGGGCGAATCGTAGTAGCGCCCACTACGTTTGGCTTCCTGCGCCCCGAGCACCTCGTCGATCTGCGCGCGCGGGGGCAGGTGATAGCGGCCGGTCAGATACGCGGCGACCAGCTTGCTCTGCTGCTCGGCGAAGTTCACCAGCGTCGGCATCGGCTGGGCGAGACCGAGATAGAACAGGTTGTCCACACCGGGCTTCATCATCATCTGGAACAACGGGAACCGGTTGGCCGCGTCGGGCACCAGCTCGGCGTCGGTGAGGAACGGGAAGCTGATGTGGTAGCCGGTCGCGCAAACGATCACGTCGACCTGCTCGCTGCTGCCGTCGGCGAAATGCACAGTGTCACCTGCCAATCGGGTGATCGCGGGCTTGCACTCCACGTCACCACAGCCGGCCCGGTGCAGGAATTCCTCACTCGCCGACGGATGCGCCTCGAAGGGCTCGTGATCGGGTGTCGGCAGACCATAGGTCGACATCTCGCCGCGATTCTTGCGAACGAAGCGCTGCTTGAGCTTGAGCGCGATCTTGTCGGGAATCCACGCGGGCATCGAAGCCCGATCGCCCACTTGCCCGTTCACGTATTTGGGGAGCACCCACACGCCCCGGCGGGCGGACACGAACAGCTTCGAGGCGAGGAAGCGCTGGGACAGTTCCGAGGCGATGTCGAGGCCCGAGTTACCCATGCCGACCACCACGATCCGCTTGCCGCGCATGTCGATCGGGTCGAACGGGTCGTTGTAGGCGTGGCTGTGCATGAGCACGCCGTCGAATTCGCCTGGATAGTCCGGGAATCGGGGATTCCAGTGGTGACCGTTGCAGACGATCAACGCGTCGTAGACCTCGGTCTCGCCCGTCGCCGTCGTTACCCGCCACAGACCCGCGTCGTCACGCTCGGCGGCGGTGACCAGGCTGTTGAACCGGATCCGATCGCGCAGCCCGAAGTGGTCGACATAATCCTTGAAGTACTGCAGCAACTGGGAATGGTGCGGGAAGTGCGGCCAATCCGCCGGCGCCGGAAAGTCCTCGAATTGCAGGCGGTACTTCGAGGTGTCGATATGCAGGCTCTGATAGCAAGCCGACATGCCATTGGGGTTCTTGAAGTACCAGTTGCCACCGACCTCGTCGGATGCCTCGTAGCAGTCGAACGGAATTCCGTTCTCGGCCAGCCTTTTGGCGGCGGTGATACCCGAAGGTCCGGCGCCGACGACGCAAACCTTGGGTAATTGACGTGAATCCATGCACAACTCCTGAGCGGCCTCGGTCACCTTTGACCATGCCGAGTGACGTAGACCACAGGATAGCGTCTCACTGGACATTGTGTCTAGTGAATGGGCGGATCGTCTAAGCTAGGCCGATGACGACCGAACCCGCCCGTCGTGGATCGTTGCGCGAGGAACAGAAGCGCCTGACGAAGGCCAGGATCGTCGAGACCGCGCGGAGCCTGTTCGAGACGCAGGGCTACTCCGATGTCCGTGTCGACGACATCGTCGCCGCCGTCGGCTGTAGCCGGGCGACCTTCTACCTGCACTTCACGAGCAAGAGCGAGGTGCTGCGGGCGATCGCCCAGGAAGGCACACTGACCAGCGTCCGGGAGTTCTACGCCGATCTGGACCGGGTGCTCACCACCGGTTCTCGGGCCGCGTTGCAGGAGTGGATGACCCGCGCGATCTACTGGTTCCTCACCAACCGGGACATGCTCCCGGCCTGGGACGAAGCCACCGCGCTCGAGCCGGAGTTCCGCGCGCTGGCGCGCGAGGGGATCATGACGCTGGCCGACAGCATGCCCGCCTACCTCGCGCGCTGGCCCGAACAGCGCCGCGACGAGGCCAGGCTGCGGATCGAACTGCTGGTCGCCCAGCTCGAACGGTTCTTCACCCGGTGGGCCATGCAGGGCACCATCGAGGTCACCGCCGAGAAGGCCGCCACCGTCCTCACCGATGTCTGGTTCCCCGCGTTGCAGGCACCGGACTGAGCTCAGAGCAGACCGAGCACGCGGGCCTGGGCGATCGCTTCGGCGCGGGCGTTGACGGCGAGTTTCTGGTAGATGCCGCGCAGGTGCGTCTTGACGGTGTTCACCGAGACGCCCAGGTCGGCGGCGATATTGCCTGCCGTCATGCCGGAGGGAAGCTGGCGGAGCACAACCAGTTCGGTGTGGGTGAGTTGTGGGGCGCCCGCGGTGGCGCCCCGGTAGGCGCGGATCCGGTCGACGAGCACCGCGTGCTGACCGAAGCGCGCGCCGATCCGGGCGAGCAGTTCGGCGGCCGCGGGCACGTCGAGAAACGGACGGATCAGCTGTTCGGTGGCCGCGTGCGCGAGGGCCTGTTCGCAGGCGTCGTCGACCTTGCGGGGACGTTCGAGGCTGTCGGCGGCGACCGCGACCAGCAGCCACGCCGCGACCAGCGATCTCGACGACAACCGCGCGGTCGCGAGCAGCGGTTCCAGCAATGCCAGCACGACAGCGGGGCGATGGGCGTAGAGAGCCAGTCCCGCTTCGGCGACAGCCATGTCCGGGGTCCGGCCGAGTACCCGGGTCGCGTGGTCGATCAACTGCTGCGCGTCCGCCCTGGCTTGTACGCGCAGCAGCAGCCACAGCACATCGGTGACCAGTTCGCCCGTGCCGTGCACCGTCGGAGATTCGTCGAGCAGGCGATGGAGTTGCTTGCTCAGCGTGACCGCCGCCGCCGAGCGATCCGGCGCGTCGGCGAACATCAGCACGCCGGTCATGATCGCCGCCTGACGCACCGGCGCGGGCACCACCGTCTCGTCGGCCGCGACGAAGGGCAGACTCGGCAACGGCCGCTCGAAATCCACGCCTTGCTGGTAGGCGCCGTAGGCAGCGAGCACCCTGGCCGCGGCGGCATCGGCCGAACCGGCCAGGTCGTAGCGTTGGGCGCATTCGATCGCCTGGTCCGCCAGCGCGCGTAGCTCGCCGATCCGGCCCGCGATCCCGGCCGCCACGGCGGTCGCGGTTCTGGCACGGACCGCGACGCGACCCAGCCCAGCCTGCTCGGAGTGCACGATCGCGTAGCGCACAGATGCCGCGCCACTGTCGATTTCGCCGCCGTAGATCTCGGCGATCCCGCAGTGCAGCGCGGTGTAGCAGTCGAGGTCGGACTGTCCGGTCACCGGCGGCAGCGGCCAGCGCATCGAGGACGAATCACCCACCAGGACAGCGACTCCCGCACTCACGGCATGATCGAGGGCGGCCACCCACTCGGCGGGCACCACCGGCGCCGCCGATTCCGGGCCGACGTGGGCGGCCTCCAGATAGACCTCCGCGGCGGCGATATCGCCCGACTCCACCGCGACAGCCGCGCGCAGCAGGCGAACGAAAGTGTCGTGCTCGGCGAAGTTCTCGACGGCGGCGAGGAGGGTGTGGCCCGTACCTTCCAGAACCATGCGCAGTCCCCAGTCGCGCAGGAAGGGCACCAGACCGGGCGCGCCCGGCTCGGCCGCGATGTGCTCGAGCGCTGGTCCCGGCATCGCGGCCGCGGTGAACCAGGCCGCCACCCGGCGATGACAGGCGGGCAGGCGATCGGGCCTGGTGTACGCGGCCTCGGCGAGCAGGTAGGCCCGCAGGAGCGGGTGGTAGGTGTGCCAGAGCTCGCCCGCGTGGGCGACGGTGTGCAAGGGGAAGTTGGCGCGCAGCAGTTCGTCGAGTATGCGGGCGGCGTCGTCACCGACCAGATCTTCGGCCATCGGCAGACAGAATCGTGTGGGAACCGCTGTGGCGAGCAAGAATTCGAGCGTGGGGGCCGGTAGCGAGGCGAGCAGTTCGGCGACCAGGAAGTCGGCGACCGCGTGCGAGGGGCGGGCCAGTGCGGTGAGGGCGGTGTCGCGGTCGGTCCCGTTGGCCGACAGGCAGATCGCCGCGATGCGGACCAGCGCGGCCCAGCCACGGGTCAGGTTCCCGACCACGGCGAGCTCGGCGTCGTCGAGCCGGCAACCGTGCTGGGCGAGCAGTTGGGCGACGCGATCCGGGGAGAGGGCGAGTTCGGGCGCGCCGATCCGGGTGAGTCTGCCCTCAAGGTCGAGGACGTGCCAGCGGAGCGGCGGGTCGAAGCGGCTCGCGATCAACGCGGTGACCTGGTCGGGCAGGTGGGTGAGCAGGTATTCGAGGCCGGCGAGTTGCAGTGGGTCGGTGAGCAGGTGGGCGTTGTCGATCACCAGCACTGTCGGCTCGATATCGGCCAGGGCGGCGATGAGGTCCGCGGCGCGGTCCGTCGGGGTGTGCAGCACGCCGGTCGGCACGAAGTCCGGAGTGGGATCGAGGGTGCGGGCGATCTCGGCCAGCAAGTCTGTGTCACGTTGTTCGGCGACGGTCAGCCACGCGACGCGTGCCGAGCACCTGCGGCGCACCCAGTCGACCAGCACGACGGTCTTGCCGCTGCCCGCCGGTCCGCACAGCAGCACTGTGTGCCCGGTGGCGGCCTGTGCCCGATCCAAGCGCGCGAATGCCTCGTTGCAGCGAACCGGCGCGAAGGACAGCTCGGGCAGACCGGCGCACGGACCGGCCACAGCTATCACCGAGCCGCCACCGCGAAAGTCCAGAGAACCCGACGACGAAGCCATCTTCACCCTCCTGAACACGACATTTACCGCGCGGCGACCAACCTCCGCCGAGATCGACGGTAGGCGAAACGGCGGCTGTTCGGTTGCTGGCGAGGTGAAGTAGGGGCGCTCGTTATCAGATCGAGTTCGACTCGTCGGCGAACGCTCAGTCGGGCA
Source organism: Nocardia sp. NPDC058519 (assembly GCF_042719755.1). Taxonomy (NCBI): domain Bacteria; kingdom Bacillati; phylum Actinomycetota; class Actinomycetes; order Mycobacteriales; family Nocardiaceae; genus Nocardia; species Nocardia sp. NPDC058519. The sequence goes on from NZ_JBHXNK010000030.1 coordinate 60,224, forward strand.
ACTGGGACATGCTCAGCAGCGTGAGGCCGAGGGTGTCGATGCGGGCCATCACCCCGCGCATGGCCGTACTGTCCGCGACGAGGCCGAAGAGGGTGGTCGTCCCGGTGGGCGAATGCGAGCTGGGGCGCAGCTCGGGAAAAGCCGCGAGAACACGCTCGGACAGCTCGCCCTCGATGACGAACTGATAGCGCAGCGGACCGGACGTCGACATGATTCCAGTGTCGCGGCCGGTCGCCGCGGCTGCCTCATCCGCTCCGGGTGAATTCGCTTGTCACCTGCGACGCAACCGGTCCCATAATTTTAAACATTGTTATTTCAGTTTCCGGGACGCGGGCCGGATCCGCTGGCTAATGTCGCGCTCATCATCAGCGCGAACAGGAGAACATCATGAAGATCTACCAGGCGCGGCGTGCCGGTTTCGGACTTACGGCCTTCACCGCGGTGGCCGCGGCGGCCGTGCTGGCAGCACCGCAGGCATCCGCGCTCGTGCAGGGGATCGCGGTGAGCGGCAGCACCCACTACGTGGATACCGCCTACACCGTCACCGCCGATGTCACGTCCACCTCGTTCCTGTTCAAGGTGACCTTCACCGACAACGGCACCAAGATCGGTGAACCGGTCTCGGTGTCGAACGGCAAGGCCACCATCACCTGGACGCCGAAGACCACCGGCGCGCACGAGATCAAGGCGGTGCAGGAGCTGATCAGCTCCAAGACCGTCACCATCACCGTCGCCCCGAAGCCGACCACGCCCGGTGGTGGGACGAGTACCGGTTCCGCCGATCTGGGTGGGCTGCTGTCGGGCTCGGCCGGCTAGCCCACCCGCCCGCCACGGCCGCCGCGAACCTCTCCCCGCGGCGGCCGTTCCGCGTTCAGGCCTGGTCGTAGGCCTGTTGCAGGGTGGCGATGTCGAGCTTGGACATCGAGCGCAGCGCCGTACCGACGGCGATGACGCGGTCGACCTCACCGCCCATGAGCTTGGGCAGCACGGCCGGGACGACCTGCCAGGACACCCCGAACCGGTCGGTGAGCCAGCCGCACGGGCCGGGGGTTCCGCCGCCCTGTGACAGCGCGTCCCAGAGGCTGTCGATCTCGTCCTGGGTATCCACGATCACCTGCAGCGACGCGGCATCGCTGTGCGGGTGGCCCGGACCGCCGTTCATCAAGGTGACGGCCTGACCGTCGAGGTCGAGGGTGATGATGAACGCCGAGCCGTCACCCTGGCGGGTGACCTCGACGATGCGCGAGTTCGGGACGGTCGCGGCATAGAGTTCGGCCGCAGCTTCGGCGTCGGCATCGAACCAGAGGAAAGTGTTGACGGACATGATGTGCTCCTTCGAGTGAGTGGCTTGCTTCACCCACTGGTCGGAGCCGACCACCACGCTTCGACACATCCACGAACTTTTATTTTCGCGGCAAGGTCTCGGCGAACCGCACCCCGCGTTCGACCCATTCCCGCAGTGCGGTGTCGTCGTCGACCGTTTCGGGGGCCACTCGCAGCCAGCCGTGTAGTTCGCGCCCGCCCATCACCATCGGCGTGATCGCCGAGCCATCGAGCAGGGCATCGCCGTCGGCCCGAGCGACCCGCACCAGCAGCCCGCCCTTGCCACTGGCGGCCACGGCCATGTTGCCGCCGATCAGGAAGGCGAGACCGCCGAACATCTTCCGCTCGGCGAGGTCGGACCGTGGGTAGACGATCTCCCGGATCCGCTCGGCGAGTTCCTCGTCGTATGCCATCGACTCAGTGTGCGCCACATCTACCCGGCGTCGGGCACGGTTGCGCGCGCGGCCGCGACCACCTCGGCGAGCACCTCGTCCAGCGTCGACGCGGTGCGGCCGAAGGTGGACCGTATCGCCGAATCGTCGACGATGAACTCGCGATGGGACATGTGTTTCGTCTCGAACAGCTCGGCCCAGAACGGATCCTCCTGGGCGAGTTCGGTGATCTCCTCGTCGGTGAGCACCGTCAGTTCGGGTGTCGCGGCGTCGGCCAGCGCGGCGAGGCGGTTCGCGGCCTCGCGCACGGTCGTGGTGATCACCGGGGCGTGCCAGGCCCTCCCCCACGACCGGTCGTCTCGCGCGAGGGTGACCAGTGCGGCCGCGGCATCACCGATCGCGGTGTACGAATGCCGCAGGTCGAGTTCCTGCGGCACCCGGGCCGCGGTGTTCGCCAGCACGGCGGACTGAACGAGCAGGGAGAAGATCGAGATCGCGCCCGCGCCGAGGAATTGACCCGCGCGCAGTTCGGTGACGCGCAACCGGCCCGCCTCGTGCGCGGCGAGCGCATCGGTCCACATCCTGGCCCTGACCGCGCCCTTGCTACCCGTGGCGGCGAGTGGGGTGTGTTCGCTGACGACACCGTCGACCGGGCCGTAGCCGTACAGATTTCCCAGCATGACGAGGTCGGCGCCGACGGTTTCGGTCGCCGACAGGATCGAGTCGAACAGGGGCGGAACCGTCTGCGGCCAAGTGTGATAGGCGGGCATCGCGAGGTTGAAGACAGTGCCCGCGCCCGTCGCGACCTCGGTCAGGGCGGTGGTGTCGAGTGCGTCGAGAGCGATCAGTTCCACGTCGGGATGACGGGGGCCGAGCCCGCTCCGGCTCACCATTCGTACGTTGTCCCCGGCTTCGGCGAGCAACAACGCGGTAGCGGTGGCGGTACCACCCCGGCCGATCACTACATGAGTGGACATGTGAATCACCTTTCGCAACAACAGCTTTCGATGGGCGATGAGGTCGCGCCCGCACACTCAACGATGCCGTCCACGCGAGGGTTAGACTAGTGGCCACAATGCCAGCTATCCCAAGGATCAGGCCATGAAGACCATTGCCGTGGTTGCCGTCCCGCCGGTGAAGTCCTTCGACCTGTCGATGCCGGAAACACTGATGGGCTCAGTCTTGATCGACGGCGAGCCCGGCTACCGGGTGGTGGTCTGCACGGCCGAGCCGGGTGTATTGCCGTCGACACCAGGCGGATTCGATGTCGTGATCCGGCACGGGCTCGACGTCCTCGATTCCGCCGACGCGGTGGTCGTGCCGAGTACGGGCAGCCGCACGGACGCGGATCCGGTGACCTTGAAGGCACTGCGCGCGGCGGTCGACCGCGGCATCCTGGTCACCTCGATCTGTAGTGGCGCGTTCGTGCTCGCCCAGGCCGGACTGCTCGACGGCCGCACCGCGACCACGCACTGGGGCCTGGCCGACGAACTGGCCCGCGACCATCCCCTCGTCCAGGTGCGTACCGACGCACTGTTCATCGAGGACGGACCGGTGACCACCGCGGCAGGCGCGGCGGCCGGAATCGACCTGTGCCTGCATCTGATTCGAGCCGACTACGGCGCCACCGTGGCCAACGCCGCCGCGCGGGCCGCGGTGGTGACACCCGTGCGGCCCGGCGGCCAAGCCCAGTTCGTCGACACCCCACTGCCCGCCGACGACGACCTCTCGCTCTCGGCCACCCGAGCCTGGGCGCTCGAGCGCCTCGACACTCCCCTGTCGCTGCGCGAACTGGCCGAACACGCGCGAACCAGCGTGCGCACCCTGACTCGCCGATTCCACGACGAAACAGGACTCAGTCCGCAGAAGTGGTTACTCAGTCAGCGCCTCCACCGAGCCCGAGAGCTGCTGGAATCGACATCGCTACCGGTCGAGCAGGTCGCCCGGCACAGCGGGATCGGGTCGGCGGAGTCGTTGCGCCAGCACATGGTTCGACAGCTCGGCGTTTCCCCGAGTGTCTACCGCGCGAACTTCAACTACGGCGCGATCGGCGGATAGCCGGGGTAGGGCTGGTAGCCCGGTGGCGTCCGCGGCGCGAAGTAGGGACCGGACAGGCCGTTCCACAACAGGATCACCGCGGCCAGCCCGATTGCCAGCGTGACCGTGCTGAACACCAGCGTGATACCGACCGTGGAGGTGACGAACGCCATCACCGTGCCGACGACATAGAACAGCGCGTTGAGCCCGAAGAACACCGTGCCCGTGATCCGCCCCCAGTTCTTGCCCGCCCGGCAGACGAAGGCCATCCACACCCACAGCCCCGCCGTCACCAGCGAACTCACGACGGCCCCACCGACGCTCGCGTACACGAGAAGATCGAGGTCGTTGCCTCGCAACACCCCACCCGAGGCGTCGAGCGCATCGCTGCGGGCTTCGTCGAGCATGGTGAGGGAGTAGGCCATGCCGAGCAGGGTGACCACGGCTCCGGCCAGCATCACGTAGAACGCGATCTGCACACTCTGCGGAACAATCCGCGGCCCGGCATCCACCGGCGGGTACGCACCGCCCGGCACGGGATACGGAACGCCCGGCCCATAGGGCGGCGGCGATCCCATCACACCCGGCACCGGACCGAACGGCGGCCGCGGTACGGCCTGACTCGGCGCCTGCGGATACGCGGGCACTCGCGCTGCCGACTCATCCGGATACGCCGTCAGCCCGTCATCCTGCGATGGATAACCCTGACCTGCGGACGAATCTGACATCGAGCTGTGCTCCCTTGTTGTGCAGTCGGGCCAACTCTAGCCGCAGCCGCCGACACCGGCTGCCCGTGCGCGATCGGCTCAGCGAACGCCGACGAGCTCCCGCGCCGCACTGCGATACCGGTCAGCGATCAGCCGCACCACAGCCGGGTGCACACCGATCGGCTCAGCCACCCCATCAGCGCCCGCATCGTGCAACCGCTGGTGAAAAAGACCGTGCGCCAACAGATAGGACGCGATGAACACCCGCTCGGCACCCGACGCGCGAAGCGAGGCAACAACTTCGGGCACCCGGGGCGTCCCGGTCGCCACGTAGGCGATCTTCACCGGCGCGCCCAGCTGCTCGGCGAGCATCCCCGCGGCCCGCCGAACATCCTGTCGCGCACGCGAATCCGAGGAACCGGCCGCCGCGAAGACGACCGCGTCACCGGGCTGCCACCCGGCAGCGCGCAACCGCACCGCCATGATCCTGGTCAACGCCGGATCCGGCCCCATCGCCGCCGTCACCGCGACCGCGGAATGTCCGCTCTCGGCGACCTCACGCGGAACGTCTTGATACACGTGATAACCCGAGGCGAGAAACGCCGGAACCACCACGGCGGGCCCGTCGAGATCGCGCAGAACCTCCGAAGGCGAGGGTCCGAGCACGTCGACGAAAGCGGTCCGCAGCGCGGTATTCGGCGCCGAGGACACCGCGACGCCGAGTTCGGCGGCCACCGCATCGGCGAGCGCGGCGATCATTTCCACCCCGCGCGCGCTACGAGTCCCGTGCGCGACAAGCACCAGAGCCGGATCACCCGGCTGCGCGGCGCTCACCACACCCCGATCGCTTGGGCGGGCCGGGTCGACCGTGCGGGCGTCCCGATCCCCGCGGCGTGCGGTGGCTGGACAGCTGCCCGCGCGGGCGGTGTATCGGAGCAGTCGGCCGCGTCCAATGCCAGCCGGTACCCACGCTTCACCACGGTCTGAATCGCCTTGGGAGTACCGAGACCAGCCCGCAAGCGCGCGATCGCGGTCTCCACCGCATGGGTGTCGTCGCCGCCACCCGGCAGCGCGGCCAGCAGGTCCTCACGCGACACAACCCGACCGGGCTGGCGAGCCAGCGACCGCATCAACGCCATCGGAGCGGGCGCCAGCTGACGCACTTCACCGTCGACGACCACACAGCCACCACGCACGCTGATCAGATGACCGGCCGCGTAGATCCGGCTGGCGCGGCGCGGAAGTTCTTCTGCCACATGGCGAGCCAGCGCACCCAACCGGGCCCGGCCCGGCATCGTCGTCGGCACGCCGAGTTCTTCCAGCGGGGCCGCGGTGATCGGCCCGACACAGGCGGCGAGCACCCGGCCACGGAACGCGTGCAGCACCGACTCCAAGAGCCCGGTTTCCTTGGCTCGCATCAACAGCGACGCCACGGCGGGCGCGCTGGTGAAGGTGACGCAGTCCAGGCTGCCGGAGATGATCGAGTCGATCATGGTGTCCATCGGCCCACGATCGGCCGGCGGTTCCCACCGGTACACCGGCACCGGCACCACGTCGGCGCCCGCGCAGCGCAGCACCTCGCAGAAGTCGGGAACCGGCTCCCATTCGGTGGTCGCGCCGTGCAGCTGCACCGCGATGCGGACGCCTTCGACGCCCTCGGCGAGCAGATGATCGAGGACCTCGGCCGACGACTCCGAGGCGGGCGACCATTCCTCACGCAGTTCGGCCGCGCGGATCGCGCCCTTGGCCTTGGGGCCACGGGCCAGCATCCGGGTCGAGGCGAGCGTGTCGCGCAGGACCTCGGCCAGACCCCAGCCCTCGGCCGCTTCCATCCAGCCGCGGAACCCGATGCCGGTGGTGGCGACGGTGATCTGCGGCGGATCGGCGATCAGCAGTTCGGTGACACGCTCGAGCTCGGTGTCATCGGCCAGCGGAATGATGCGGATGGCAGGGGCGGACGTGACAGTCGCGCCCTTGCGGGTGAGCAGAGTACTGAATTCCTCCGCGCGGCGAGCCGCGGTGACGCCGATGGTGAAGCCGGCAAGGCAAGGGCCGGTGTCGGTGGGAGAGGTCATGGGGTCTGCACCGGCTCGTTCGAGACGGCGACGACGCCGCCGTCGAGCTGGACCGCGTACACCGGCAGGGACTGGGACTCGTCGTCGAGACAGCGGCCGTCGATCAACGAGAAAGCCTGCTTGAGCAGCGGCGACGCGACGACGGGAACACCGCCGCGATCACCGATGATGCCGCGCGACATCACCGCGGCCCGGCCGAACGGGTCGATATTGCCGACGGCGGCGAGCGTGCCGTCTGTGAGTAGGAACAGAGCCGCCTGACGGCCGCCCTTCAGCAGGACAGCAACGCCGCGCCCCGGGATCAGGAAATCGAGCCGGCAAGCCTGGGTCCAGGTCGCGGTCTCATTGGTGATGGTGGGTGTGTCGATCACGGTCATCGGTTCCTCCTCCGAACGCCTTACCTATTGGTACAGGCGCCCTGTTTCCGCAGCGTTAAGTGCTTATTTCCCGGTTGGTGCTGTGTCCGAACCAACACCGACGGGCATGCCGGGAAGACCGAGGAGCACTGGTACCTTGCGTTCGCCGCTGTCGTCGAACGAAATCGTCGGGTCGGCTTCGTCAGGGGCATTGACGAAGGAGACGAAGCGCGAGAGCTTGTTCTCGTCCTCGAGCACGGCCGCCCACTCGTCCTTGTAGCCCTCGACGTGCTTGGCCATGGCGGCCTCGAGGTCGCCGGCGATGCCGAGGCTGTCGTCACAGACGACGGCCTTGAGGTAGTCGAAGCCGCCTTCGAGGGCCTCCTGCCACGGCGCGGTGCGCTGCAGGCGGTCGGCGGTACGGATGTAGAACATCAGGTAGCGGTCGATGTAGCTGATCAGGGTCTCGTCGTCGAGCTCACCGGCCAGCAGCACCGCATGCTTGGGGGTCAGGCCGCCGTTGCCGCCGACGTAGAGGTTCCAGCCGTTCTCGGTGGCGATCACGCCGACGTCCTTGCCGCGGGCCTCGGCGCACTCACGCGCGCAACCCGAGACGGCCAGCTTGATCTTGTGCGGCGAACGGAGACCGCGGTAGCGCTTCTCCAGCAGCACGGCCATGCCGACCGAGTCCTGCTGGCCGTAGCGGCACCAGGTGGAACCGACGCAGCTCTTCACGGTGCGCAGCGACTTGCCGTAGGCGTGGCCGGACTCCATGCCGACGTCGACCAGGCGCTTCCAGATCAGCGGCAGCTGATCCACGGTGGCGCCGAACAGGTCGATGCGCTGACCACCGGTGACCTTGACGTAGAGGTCGAACTCCTTGGCGACCTCGCCGATCACGATCAGCTGGTCGGCGGTCACCTCACCACCGGGCATCCGCGGGACGACCGAGTAGGTGCCGTTCTTCTGCAGGTTGGCCAGGAAGTGGTCATTGGTGTCCTGCAGCGCCGCCATCTCGCCGTCGAGGATGTGCTCGCTCGAGGTCGAGGCCAGGATCGAGGCGACGGTCGGCTTGCAGATATCGCAGCCCGAGCCCTTGCCGTGCTTGGCGATGAGCTCGGAGAAGGTGCGGATGCCGGTGACGGCGACCACGTCGTACAGCTCGGCGCGCGACTGCGAGAAGTGCTCACACAGCGACTTCGACACCGCGACGCCGGACTGCTCGAGCAGCTTCTTGATCATCGGCACACAGCCACCGCAGGAGGTACCCGCGTTGGTGCAGCTCTTGACGGCAGGGATGTCGCAGGCGCCCTCGGCGATCGCGCCGCAGATGTCGCCCTTGCTGACGTTGTTGCAGGAGCAGATCTGGGCGTCGTCGGGCAGCGCGTCGGCACCGAGTTCGGCGCCGGCCGGGGAGATCAGCGCGGCGGCGTCGGCGGGCAGCGGGCGCCCGACCAGCGGGCGAAGGGCCGCGTACTGGCTGGCGTCACCGACCAGGATGCCGCCGAGCAGGGTCTGGGCGTCATCGGAGACGACCAGCTTGGCGTAGGTGCCCTTGGCCGCGTCGTGCAGCACGACCTCGAGGGCGCCCTCGGTGGTGCCGTGCGCGTCACCGAAGGACGCCACGTCGACGCCCATCAGCTTCAGCTTGGTGGACATATCGGCACCGGGGAACTCGCCCGCGCCGCCCAGCAGGCGGTCGGCGACGATCTCGGCGGTGGTGTAACCGGGGGCGACCAGACCGTAGCAAACACCCTCGATCGCGGCGCATTCACCGATCGCGTAGACGTTCGGGTCCGAGGTCTGCAGGGTGAGGTCGGTCTGGATGCCACCGCGGGCGCCGATCTCGAGGCCCGAAGCCTTGGCGAGGGCGTCCTGCGGGCGGACACCGGCGGAGAACACCACCAGCGAGGCCTTGATCTCGGCGTCGTCGGACAGGTGCACGGTGACGTTGTCGGCGCCTTCCTCCTCGATCGAGACGATCTTGGCGGTACCGACACCCGTGTGCACATTGAGGCCGATATCGGAGACGAGCTTCTCCAGGATCGCGCCACCACCGGCGTCGACCTGGGCGGGCATCAGGCGGCCGTTGTACTCGATGACGTGCGGGGTCATCCCGAGCAGACGCAGCGCGTTGGCCGCCTCCAGCCCGAGCAGACCGCCGCCGACGACCACACCGTGCGCGCCGGGACCGGCCGCTTCGGCGGCGGCGCGGATGCCGTCGAGGTCGTCGATGGTGCGGTAGACGAAGCACTCGGGCAGATCGTGGCCGGGCACCGGCGGCACGAACGGGTAGGAGCCGGTCGCCATGACCAGGGCGTCGTAGGCGATGACGTCGCCGCTGGTGCTGGTGACGGTCTTGGCTTCGAGGTCGATGGACTCGCCACGCTGGCCGAGTCGCAGGTCGACCAGTGCGTCGCCGTCGTACATGTTGCCGGGCAGGGCCAGGTCATCGGCGTTCCAGTTGCCGACGTAGTAGGACAGGCCGACGCGGTCGTAGGCGGGCAGCTTCTCCTCCGAGAGGATGATGACCTGCCACTGGCCTGCCTCGTCGCGCGAGCGAAGGGCTTCGACGAAGCGGTGTCCGACCATGCCGTGGCCGACCACGACCACTGTCTTGCGAGTGCTGCTGTTCATGAGAGTGACCTCCTTGGTAGTGGTCGGTTGTCAGCGTGCCGACGAATTGGACGACGAAGCGTTGGTTTCGGCCTCGAGGACCATGTGCTCGGCCTCGACCACGACTGCGGAGTCGGAGGTGAGACGGGGACGGCGCAGGAACACCGTCCAGGTAACGGCGGCGCAGACCACGTAGAAGGCGAGGAACACCCAGAACGCGGTGGTGGCCGAGGCGGTGCTGGCGTAGGAGCTGCGCAGCACCATGTTGATGCCGACGCCGCCGAGGGCACCGATGGCGCCGACGAAGCCGATCAGGGCGCCGGAGGTGTTCTGCGACCAGGCCGCCTGCTCGACCCGCGAGACCGGCAGGCTCTTGGACTTGGCCTCGAACACCGACGGGATGATCTTGGTGACGGCACCGTTGCCGAAACCGGAAAGGACGAACAGGGCGATGAAGCCCGCGACCAGCATGGTCATGGTGGCACCGGTGGCAACGCCCTTGTTGCCGTCGGCCATCGTCGAGGCGGTGATCACGAGCAGCGCCGCGAGCATCATGGCGCTGAAGGTGGCGATGGTGACCTTGCTGCCACCGATCCGGTCGGCCATCTTGCCGCCGTAGGGGCGGGCCAGCGAACCGAGCAGCGGGCCGATGAAGGCGATCGACGCGGCGTGGATGGCGGCCTGGGCGGCGGTGTCGCCACCGGCCTTGAAGCTGATCTGCAGGATCTGGGCGAAGGCGAAGCTGTAGCCGATGAACGAACCGAAGGTGCCGATGTAGAGGAAGGCGATCGCCCAGGACTGCGGCACCCGGAGGGCCTTGACCATGTAGGACAGGTCGGCCTTCTGGTTGGTCAGGTTGTCCATGTAGAACGCGGCGCCCACTGCGGTGACACCGACCAGGACGAGGTAGACGGCACAGATCACCGTGGCGTAGTCGCCGCCGAGGGTGACCAGCACCAGCAGGCCGAGCAGCTGGATCACCGGGACACCGATGTTGCCGCCACCGGCGTTCATGCCCAGCGCCCAGCCCTTGAGGCGCTGCGGGTAGAAGGCGTTGATGTTGGTCATCGACGACGCGAAGTTGCCGCCACCGAAGCCGGCGAACGCGGCCACGATCAGGAACGTGGTGTAGGACGTGCCGGGCTGGTTGACGAAGTACGCGGTCAGCGCCAGCGGGATGAGCAGCATGAACGCGGAGAAGATCGTCCAGTTGCGACCGCCGAAGCGTGCGGTGGCGACGGTGTAGGGAATGCGCAGGAACGCGCCGACCAGGGTGGGCATGGCGACCAGGAAGAACTTGCCCGCCGCGTCGATGCCGTACTTGTCGGTGGGCATGAACAGCACCATCACCGACCAGATCGACCACACCGAGAATCCGATGTGCTCGGCGATCACCGACCAGATCAGGTTGCGCTTGGCGACGTCCTTGCCACCGGCTTCCCAGGCCGCGACGTCCTCGGCATCCCAGTTGTCGATGTCGTGGTTCCGCTTCAGCGTGCTCAAGATTGGGCCTCCCAAAAGTGCGATGGCCCAACGGTAGGAAATGGGTATTGCCGAAATGCTGCGGGAAATGTCGCGCGAATCAACGGTTTCTCACCATCGCCCGATCAGGGAGGTGAGATCAGCCCTTTTGTTTCGTGCATGTGACGCAACGATTTCCGCACGTAAGGAAGCGGCAAGAAATCGGCACAATCACCCGTGAGGGTGTGAGCTGCGCCTCCTCTCAGCGACTTTAGGCCAGATTCACGCGCACCGCACTTCGGCGGGCGGCCGGCGGTGAGAAGTTCATCGAGTTAGCCCGTTCCCGGCGAGTTACCGATGTATCAGCGAAATCAGTCGGCAGCTACCAAGAATCTTCGAGCATGCGTGGTTTGCAGGCCTGCCAGGCGCCCGCGAGGAGCACACCGAGGGCGAGGAACAGCATGGCGAAGGGGACGAGCCAGCCGCCGGTCCAGGTGTGCAGTATGCCGAACAGCAGCGGGCCGAGGCAGGCGATCGCGTAGCCGACGCCCTGCGTGAAGCCCGACAGCGCCGCGGAGCCCTGGGGTGTGCGGGTACGCAGGTTGATCAGCGTCAGCGCCATCGGGAAGGTGGATGGGCCGAGGCCCAGCAGCACGACCCACAGCAGCGGTGCGTGCATCGGCGCCACCAGCAGGCCGACGAAAGCGGTCGCGAACAGCACCATGCAGCCGACGACAACAGGGAACGGGTTGCGCATCCGCGAGACCACGGTGGGCGCGCCCAGTGCCGGGACCAGCCCGATCAGCGCGAACAAGCCGACCATGCTGCCGCCGAAACCGGCGCTCGCGCCCGCGTCGGACAGGATCTTGGGCAGCCAGGCGAACATCGCGTAGGTGGTCAGCGAGGTCATGCCGAACATGCCGGCCATCCCCCATGCCACCGGCGAACGCCAGACCTTGCCGGTCTCGGGCGCTTCGGCGGGCAGCGCGGTGGTGTCGACCGTGTCGCGACCACGCCGATCGCGCAGCACCACCAACCACGGGATCGCGGCCGCGAAGCCGATCAGCGCCCACACACCCATCGAGATCCGCCAGCCGTGCGCCTCGGCCACCGGCACCGCGATGAACGCCGGAACAACAGTACTGAGCTGCACCATCACGATGTAGAGCGAGCTGATCACCGCCAGGTGATCACCGAAATACCGCTTCACCAGCGGCGGAATCACCACATTGCCGATGCCCATGCCGAGCAGCGCGACCCCGGAGAACCCCAGCAGTTCGACGGTCCCGGTGGAGAACACCCGCACCAGCGACCCCGCACCGGCCAGCAGCATCGCCACCAACACGGTCCGTTCGAGCCCGAATCGGCGCACGACCAGCGGCGCGATGAGCCCCGCGAGCCCGAACATCGCGGTCGGCAACATGCCGAACACCCCGATGATCCCCGCCCCGTACCCCACCTCGGCCCCGATCCGCTCGGCAAGCGGACTGAATGCCGTGACAGCGGCGCGCAAGGTCAGCGCCGACATGATGATGGCCGACAGAACGAGCAGCCGACCTTCGATCAGCGACCGCTCGGTGATCTCGGGAGACGGGTCGACGCGACCACGCCGGTCGTCCACATGGGTCGACCCGGCGCCGGAAGCTGGCTGGAAATCACGGAGCGGCGGCACCCAAGAATCATAGGATGACCCGATGACTCCTACAAGCGATTGTGAGCGATCTCCCGGCGGACCAGTACCCTTACCAACGTGCAACCCGTCCGGCGAACCAGCCTCATCGCCCAGGTAACCGAACAGCTTCGGGCCGAGATCCGTTCCGGTCGTTGGCCGGTAGGCCAGCGGATCCCCACCGAACCGGAGCTCACCGAGCTCACCGGGACCGGCCGTAATACCGTCCGCGAAGCCGTCCAGGCGCTCGTGCACGCGGGCATGCTCGAACGCCGCCAGGGCTCGGGCACCTATGTGATCGCCACCTCCGAGGTCGGCGGCACCCTTGGCAAGTACTTCGCCGACGCGCACGAACGCGACATCCTCGAGCTGCGCCAAGCCCTCGACACCACCGCGGCAGGCCTGGCCGCGCGCCGCCGCGACGACGCCGATATCGCGAACCTGCAGCGCCTGCTCGCCGAACGCAGCAACCGGAACTGGGCCGAAGCCGACCCGGTGGCCATCGCCGCCGACGTCGAATTGCACCGCGCGATCGTCGTCGCCAGCCACAACGCGGTATATCTGGAGTTCTACGATTCGCTGCTGCCGATCATCGAACAGGTGATCCACGCGCGGACCGCGAAATCCGACGACGCCTACGACACCGAGCACGCCGAGCTCGTGCAGGCCGTCATCGACGGTGACTCCGAGCGAGCCGTGCAGGCCGCCAACTGCTTCCTCGGGTCACTCATCGCCGAATACCCGGATCGCTGAGCAGCGCGGAGAACCGATTACTGAATCCAGGTAACCGGGCTGTCACCACCAGCGAATTCACGCGGTGAGCCCGAGTTGCCGGGAACGTCACCTGAGGCCATTGTCACGCAACAACCGGCTCCTACCTTTATCTCGACACCGCACAAGCGCTCGATCGAGAGGAAGCCGATGACCGCAATCGCCGCCACCGGCCAGGCGACGGAATCTCCGTCGTTCGAATATGAGAAGAAGGGTCGCTGGCTCTCCCAGTGGGAACCCGACAATCAGAAATTCTGGGAATCGGGCGGCGAGAAGACCGCCAAGAAGAACCTGTGGTTCTCCGTGTTCGCCGAGAATCTGGGCTTCAGCGTCTGGGTCCTTTTCGGCTCTATCGTCACCGCCATGGGCGCCGCAGGCTTCACCTTCCTGGAAGGCCTCGGCAAAGGTAACCCCACTGCCGTCGCCAACGCGCTGCTGCTGACCTCGGTCCCCACTCTGGTCGGCGCCACACTGCGCATCCCCTACACCTTCGCAGTCCCCAAGTTCGGCGGGCGAGCCTTCACCGCCTTCAGTGCGGCAATGCTGCTGATCCCCACCCTCGGTCTGGCGTACTTCATCAACCAGCCTGGTACCCCGATGTGGGTCTTCCTGCTGTTGGCCGCGCTCGCCGGCGTCGGTGGTGGCAACTTCTCCTCCTCGATGGCCAACATCTCGTTCTTCTTCCCCGAGGGCAAGAAGGGTGCCGCGCTCGGCATCAACGCCGCCGGTGGCAACCTCGGTGTGGCGCAGACCCAGCTGGTCGCGCCGCTGCTGATCACCTTCGGCACGCATCTGCTGGCCAAGGACGCCGCGGGCTACCGGTTCGGCATCACCCTCGCGATCCTGGTGTGGGTGCCGTTCATCCTGATCGCCGCGTTCGGTGCGCTCCGCTACATGGACTCGGTCGTCTCCGCCAAGGCCGACGGCAAGTCCTACAAGCTGGCGCTGACCAACCCACACACCTGGATCATGTCGTTCCTCTACATCGGCACGTTCGGTTCGTTCATCGGCTTCTCGTTCGCGTTCCCGACCCTGATCAAGGCCAACTTCCCGCATCTGGCCTCGATCGGCTGGATCAGCATGGTCGGTAACCTGGCCTTCCTCGGCGCCCTGGTCGGTTCGTTCAGCCGCCCGTTCGGTGGTTGGGTCTCCGACAAGATCGGCGGCGGCGCCAAGATCACCGTGTTCGTCTTCGGTGGTATGTCGATCGCGGTGGCGTGCATCGTGGCCGCTGTCGACCTGAAGAGCTTCCCGCTCTACCTGACCGCCTTCCTCGGCCTGTTCATCATGGCCGGTATCGGTAACGGCTCCACCTACCGGATGATCCCGTCGATCTTCAACGCCACCGCCAAGAAGTACGCCTCCGAGCACGGCATGGACCTGACCGAGGCGGCCACCTCCGCCAAGCGTCAAGCCGGTGCCGCGATCGGTGTCATCGGCGCGGTCGGTGCCGCGGGTGGCTTCGTCGTCCAGCAGGCCCTTCGCCTGTCCAACGTCCACCTGAAGACCATGGCCCCCGCCTTCTGGGCCTACGCCGCCGTCTTCCTCGTCATGGCCGCCGTCACGTGGTGGTGCTACCTGCGCACCTCCTTCGCCACCGACAAGGCCCCCTCCCTGGCCCACGCCAGCGTCTGATCCACCCACTCCGCACCACGGAAAGCCACGTTCGGTCCCCCTCCCGAACGTGGCTTTCTGCTGTGTGACAACACATTTCGAACCGTGTTGTGGCCGCCGCGCCCGAACTGCCCTTACTCTGGAGGTCAGACTGGCACCGGGGCGGGCAGAGGTGAGTGCTGTTGGACATCTCGAACGAGGTGGCAGAGCCACGGTTTCGAGCCGCCTCCGTCGATGATCTGGTCGCGATAGCCGAGCTCGAATCCAACGAGTTCATGCCGCTCGCCTACCCCTACTTCGCCCTGCGCCAACTGTTCGACATACACGGATCCCATTGGGTGGTAGCGGATCTGGCTGGTTCGCTGTGCGGGTACGCAATGGTGGCGATCGGCCCGCACAGTGCGTGGCTGCTCGGTCTGGCGGTGTCGTCCGGGCATCAAGGCCGAGGGCTCGGCCGGTTGTTGCTCGAGCGGGCGATGGCGCACTGCCGGTCATCGGAGGTCGACGCGGTCTTCATCACCGTGCGTCCGTCGAATGTGCCCGCATCGAATCTGTACAAGGATTCCGGCTTCACGTGGGCCGATTACGAAGACCAATACTTCGGCATCGGCGAACCGCGAGATCTGTTGGTACACCGTCTCGTCTACGACTGGACCACCGCCGACCCCACCGACCGACGGTGGTTCAAAGACCGCGGACCAGTAGACGACCGATGACCGAGCACATCGGATTCGATCGGCCCGGCGATTTCGTCGCGTCCAAGACCACACTCATCCGCAGACATGCCAGCGCTTTCACCGACGTCGTCGCCGACTTCCTCCGATCCGTGCACAGACCCGATGAATACGCGCTGCTCGACGACCTCAATCATCGGGTCGAACAGTTCCTCGCCGATTACGTTCCACCATCGACCCGCAGGGTCGGCGACAGCCTCGTCTTCGCGCACCTCTATCGCGATGCCGACCCCGTCACTCTCGAATCCACCGGCCGCGAGCATTCCTGCGAAACGGTGTTGACCGCCCTGTTCGCCGCCGAGATCGAGTTCCGCGGACCATTGCGCCTGAGTCGCACGCAGTCCACGCTGCTCGCCGATGTCTACGAGGAACTCGGCGCACAACTTTCGGCGCACCGCTTGCCCGCGCATGCCGCACTCGCCTACCGACAGGCCTACCGCCTGCACACCATCACCGAGAATCCACGCGGACAGGATCGTTGTGGCCTGAAGATGGCGCGTGCCCGTACGAAAGCGCGTCGTCGACGCATACGGCGATTACCCGGCGCGGTCTCGGACCTGCTGTGTGGCTATGGTTATCGACCGTTTCTCCTGCTGGGGTGGATCGCCGCGGAGATCGCGGTCTTCGTCACAGCCTTCTACTTGACTGCCCCTGACATCGAGTTCCCCACCGCGGTACGGATCGGATTGGTCAACTTCCTCAATCCGGTCGACCCCGAGAGCGTCGGCGTGCACAGCTTGCTCGCGAAAGCGACATTGATCGTCGAGTCGTACGCGGGCATCGTGTCGACGTCGGTGTTCTTCGCGCTGCTCGTCCGGCAATTGTTCCGGCTGTGATCACCACCGGGACTGGGATCGACTCAGCGCCCCCAGCGTGGCCACCGCGACGCGGTCGCGCAGCTGGCCGATCCTCGAATTCCACTGGACGGTAAACCCGGGATCGACCTCGACAGCGGTCCACAACCCACGCAGTGGTCCGGGCGTGAGCGCGCCGGGAAGCCACAGGTGGACGAGGTGTTCCAGCAGCGGAGCGAGCACCTGAGCCGGCGAACTGCCCGACAATTCGGCCATCTCGGCCTCGTCGATAACCTCGGTGAGCACCGTCAACAGCCAGTCGTGCACTGCCAGATCTTCGCAAAAGCGCTGCACCGCAGCGAGTTCCGCGCCGTCGCCGACGACGACCGAGACGAGCCGCGTCTCGTCGTCGAGCAGGACGAACGACAGACTCGGCGCTTCGCCCGGCCGGACATGGGCCGCCCATCGCAGCCGGGCTGCGCTGGTCTGAATGGGCGGCTTCTGGTTCAGCATCAGGTCGGTGCGCACCCGCGTGAACAGCCGGGCCGCGATGGCACCTGGGTCGAGCGTCGCCGTCACCGGATCGGCCGGGCCGAGAAATCCGTCGACCAGTTGACCGCTGATCCCGGGCGCGAGCCGCGTGAGGGTTTCGACGGTGCCGATCCGTCCGAGGTAGTGGCCCCAGCTACGGCGGTGCGTGCCTACACCGGCGACCACAGTCGCCATCGCCGAACTCTGCAGGATACGACCGCCGCGCACTGTCGCGTGTGTGGCGACGGTGCCGACCGCGCGCACCTTACTTCGGTTCGGCGTCGCCAGCCTGCAGTCGACACCTTCGTGGATGATCGGCGATTGCGCCCAGGTGACCGGCCGCTCCCGCGATTGCACGCGGCGACCACGGACCAGTGTGAGCAGGTCTGCCGCCGATGCCCGGCTCAGCGCTCTCGACTCGGGAAGCAGGCCCGTGCGCACTTCACCCAGAAGGGCCAGCGCACCGTCGCTGAGATGCATCGCCGCAGCGTAACCGGTATCGGTGGACGGTGGCATGGGATCAGACGGTGCTCAGAAAGAAGTGGGAGAGCCGGTCGGTGACGTCGCCGGTCAGCTCGATGTGCTGCTCGCGGGCCCGCCGGTTGAGCAGTTGAACGACAGCGGGATCGGGCTCGACGTGGCCGAGAATCATCCGCACCGCATGCTCGATGCCCACATAACGCTGCGGCAGGATCGACAACGACCTGAACGCCGCGAACGGCGGCGCGTGTTCCTGCAGCTTGATCACACTCGGGAATTCCTCCCAGCGCGCAGGCCACTCTCGGTCCTGATCCCACTGTTCGGCATCCACCACGGCTTTTCCCTCATAGCGAAGCATGCCGAGTCGCAGGAGCTGCCAGACCGACGCCAAGAAGGGGCATGACCACAGCACCTCCTGTGTCCCGCCACGGTCGCGCCACATCTCGACATCGAGGAAGAGCGAATGATTGCGCGCGGCGAATTCCGCCGACGGCCGGTAGGTCACTTCCATCGCCTGCTCCAGCTCGCGGTCACTGGATCGCTGACCATTGCAGAGCCATCCGGACTCCGCGGTCGGCGGCCGCCGACCGGCGCTGTCCGGTGCGGGTTCGGCGATGATCGAGTCAGCGACCATCTGCGCCAACGGAATCCGGGATTCCTCGTTCTGCCGACGTAAGTACTTGTTGCAGCCCGCTTCGCTGCCCAGGTAGTCGATCCGTACCCCGGATTCCGCGGCGATGCGCAAAAGGTTCGGCACGATCACCCGCGGGTCGGCGTCGGTCTGAAAGTAGTCGTCGAGCAGGAAGCAGGTACTCACCCGAACACGGGAGGGTCCACCGGCGGCGGCCGCGAACTCCTGCCTCGCGACCTCGGTGAACATCTCTATCAAGGGCGCTACCCGGCGGAATTGAGCCGTGATCGCCGCTTCACCGTTGATCAGGTCGGACATGTAGAAATGACCGACTTCGATGGATACATGCGCCAGCGGAACAGCTTCGACACGCACAGACGCCGTCGACTCGGCGTAGACGGCGCCACCCACAACAACAGCCCCTTTGTCAACCATTCCCGGACAGAACCGCGTGTGATTCTAGCCACGGGATGGCGGCGAATTCGATTTCAACACGCCACGCCAGCCCTGGCTGTACATGTCGTGCATACGAATTTTCGCCTCCCCCAGTCCCTTTCGCAACTTTTGTCCATTTGCCCCTGATCGACGCTTGCGGTGACTCGACTACACCCGAACCCAGGTCGCCCTATCCCACAATCTGCGCGCCAGCTCTTCGAAAGCTTCCACCGTCGCCCGATTGGCGATACCCGCATTGACATCGGCATCGAGCACGATCTGTTCGCGCCATTGCAGTACCGGTTCCACCGGTGTCTCCCCCAGCAGCGCGCCCGCACCGAGCCGATACTCCGCAGCGAGGGAACGCAGCGCGTCGTTCTGTTTGAGCAACCACGCCGCTTGGGGACCACCGCTGGCGGCATGCTCATCGGTGACCCGGGGAACAGCGGTGCGCACGAAACGGATTCGGGCCAACAGGTCGTCTGGCACGTAACCGAGCTCGACCCCCGTCTTCAGCAAGCCCTTCGGCCCGTGCACCAAACCCTGCGCCGCCATCAAGTGCTGCCGGGTCCAACGGTGATAGACGAGCCAGCACACTTCTTTGTCCGGCATGTCCAGTGGCCGTGTGGCCTCCAGCGCGATCTGCATCGCCACCGATCGGCCCGCGCTGAGGTCGACGATCACCACTTTGAAGGTGCTGTCCAGGTCGAGCAGCAGCTCGCGGCAGCGCCGTACCACCTTGGGATCATTGGCCGACATGGCTTCGCCGCCGCCCTCGTCACCCGGCAGCAGGACCAACTTGCCACCGCGGGAGCGCTGGCTGCGCAACGCATCCCGATTGGTGCTCGTCCGCACGTCGATGCGCTGGTGCAGGCTGTTGTGGCCGCGCAGATACGAGTGCAGTCCGTTGCCTGTCTGCGTGCCGCGTTCGACCGAGCCGATCTCGAAGAGGGCGCCCGCGGTGGGTGAGCCGAAGTCGAAGTCGAGATAGGCCGTACTGATTCCGCGCAGACTGAGCCGGTAGGCCAGGTTGCAACTGGTCACAGACCGGCCCGTTCCGCCCTTGTCGGAGGTGGCGAAGACGATCATCTGATCAGGTGCTCCTCATCGCGTCGAGGCGTGCGTAGGCGAGCCGATCGAGTTCGATCAGCGCTGCCGAGGCGAGCGTGAACGCCGTTCCCGGTTGCAGATTCACTACATCTCTCGCCCTGGCCAACTGCTGCTCGACACCGTCGAGCGCGATGCGATTGGCCGAGGTGTCCTCGACGCTGACATTGAGCATTTCCTGATTCAGCAGGTGCTCGGCCTCGTTGAGCAGCTCGACCGCCCGGACCACCATCGCGGGCGATCGCAACGGCGCCTCCCGGTAGGTGCGGTCGGCGGCCACCAAGCATTCGATGACGCGCTCGGTCATGTACCACGAGGGCAAGGTCTGGCCCGATCGGGCCACCGCACCGAATGCCGCGCCGGGGTCGTCCCACAGGCCCGCCGCGTCACCGTCGGAGATCATTCGCAGATCGAGGTGATCCATCACCTGCTTCGCCAATTCCATCAACCGGTCGCGCGCGGTGATGTTGCCGGACAGGCGAGCCGCCTGCAGCGAGCGCTTGAGCAGCACCGGCGCGAAATCCGAGGCGATCCATTCCAGCCGTGGCCCACCGCCTTCGACGAGTTCGCTCCCGCGTAGCTTCATCCGGACGCCCGGATAGTGCAGGGCGACAGACGGATCGGCTTGGGTCGGTCTGCGGATGATTCGGCCGCGCCTGGCCAACTCGTCGAAAATGCCGATCGCTCTGGTCAGATCGTCATCGGAGGCGGTGCGGGCCACCAGTTCCTGGATCAGCACCGCCGAAACGATGAGACTGAAATAGTCCGATTCCTCGCCGTCGGAGGTGCGCCACGGAATGTCTTCCAGCGGCCAGGTACCGGTGCCGAAACGGGCGACGGTCGACCAGTAGCGCTGGGTGATATCCCAGCGCAGTCGCAGTGCCTCGGCCAGGCGGTACTGGGTTTCGTCGAGCAGGTCGAGCTCTCTGGTTCGTTGCGACAGCACGTCGTTGATGCCGTCGAGCGCGGTGATGGTGAAGTAGAGATAGGGCCGGGGATCGGCGAATCCCACGCCGGAGCCGATCGCTGTCGGCACGAAATCGACGGGGTCGGCACCCTGGACAATGCCCCAGCTCCAGCCACATTCGAAGAGCAGATCCTCGTCGTCGAGTTCGGATTCCGGCGCCCGGCCGAGCGTGACATCGCTGCGCAGACGGGCACGCACGCGCTCGAGGCTGCGGGCGACGGCATCGATCACCGCCTTCTCGGGCTGTCCCGACTGATTGAGCATCCCGAGCATCGCTTTGCCCGAAGGCGAGCGGGGTGAGGCGGTGTTGACCACGAAGCTACGCACAAGGCCGGTCATCGCCGCGGTCAGCCGCGTGCTCAAACCCGCGCTCAGCTCGGTGAGCCGAGTGCTGATGTCCTTGCGCCGCTCGGTGCGCGCCCATCGATCGAAGACGCGCGCGAAGCCGAGCGCCGCGATACACACGGTGACCGACAACGAGTATCCGTCCACCACTTCCAGTGTGTGCTGTGCCTGCGTCGGTTCGCCGTCTTCGGACGCGCGGAGATAACTACCCGCATCGAAGCGGGGTAGCCCGTCTTCATCAGTGTTGCGGGCCAGGTACTCCTCGGCGAGCCCGAGCACCGTGATGCCGATTCTGGCCTGCCCGCCGAATGCCTCCAACGCCACTTTGACGTCGTCGGACATCGCATCCGGCCGATCCAGCGCGAAACTCTCGATCTCCGTCGCCGGGTAGAGCAGGCACAGTAGCTGTTCGGAATCGCTGATCGAATTGGCGTCGAGGACGCCGTCCCAATGCCATTTCTCGTCCCGATAGCAGGCCGAGAGCATGGCGCTCCAAATGTCCAGAATCTGTTGTCTGGGCTGGATTCTCACCCGCAGCAATCCTCACCGCTCGTGACGGGCCGCGGTGAGTCCCCCGGGTCCAGGGCAGGACACATGGCGGCGATGCTCGATGAAGATAGCATGCGGGGCCGCAGGAAACGTTGGGTCTCAACGGATTTGAGATCACATCCGACCCATCGGTCACGATGCGCGCAATTCGCCCTTACAGCGCCAAACGGACCATGTCCGCGGTGCGGGCGAGCCCGGGGAAGGCTTCTGGGGTAGAACGCGGGTGCAGAGCATGGACTGCCAGGCGGAACATCAACGCTCGTAACAGCATTTGGGGCCATTCGGGCAGGGTTGCCCAGCGGTCGAGTAGGCCGTCGTCGCCACCACCCCAGGCCAGTGCGTCGACGACGACGACGCCGGCGGCCCAGGTGGCGGGGCGCCAGTAGGGGGTGATGTCGGTGAGGCCGGGGGTGTGGGCGCCGGTGAACAGGACGGTGCCGAAGAGGTCGCCGTGGACGAGCTGGTCGGGGCTGCGGACGGGCTTGCGCAGGGTGGAGAGCTGGCCGATCAGTTCGAGAGAACGCTGACCGTCGGGGGTGGCGGCGATCGGGACACCTCCCGCGCGCAGGGTGCGCAGCGGGATCGATTCCCAGGCGGCGCGGTCGGCGGCGACGAACACGTCCACGTCGACCCAGGGCGCGACGGGCGGCTGGACCAGGAAGCGGGGGCGTTCCAATTCCGCTGTCGCCTTGTGCAAGCGCAGCGAGACCGAGACGACCTCGTCGTGGCGGGGCTCGGGGGCACCGTCGACGTAGGTGTCGGCGCGCCAACCCGAGACCACATAGCGACCGTCGGTGGCACGGACGGGGCGGGCCACCCGCAGTCCGTCGACCGCGAGATGTTCGCGTACCTTCGCCGACCAGGCGGCCCGCGCGTGATCGGCGACGGGGCTGAGCACCACCTCACCCATCCGCCAGCCACCGTCCCAGTCCCCTAGGGCAACCGGTGTCACTTCGCGAAGCCCGAATGTGGCTCGCACATGCTCGGGAGGTTCGACTGAGGTCACGGCCGTACCGTAACCCCGCAATCACCGGAGTCGTCCCAAGGCACGCTGTGATACTCCACTTCGCGACCTCACCGCAACAAGCGGCGAGGTCGCAAACCGGCAGCTATCGAATCAGTAGACCGGCAGCGACGGATCGACCTGCTTGGCCCACGCCACCACGCCGCCCTGCAGATGTGTCGCGTCGGCGAAACCGGCGCGCTTCAACGCCGCCAGCGCCTCCGCGGAACGGATACCGGTCTTGCAGTGCAGCACGATCGGCTTGTTCTGCGGCAGCTCGGACAGTGCCTCGCCGGACAGGATGCGGTCCTTGGGGATCAGGGTCGCGCCCGCGATGTGGACGATGTCCCATTCCACCGGCTCGCGCACATCGATCAGCTCGACCTTGTCGGCGTCGAGCAGATCCTTGAGCTCGGCGGCGGTGATGGTCGACCCGGCCGCGGCCGCGGTGCCTTCCTCCGACACCACACCGCAGAACGCGTCGTAGTCGATCAGTTCGGTGATCGGCTCACGCTGCGGATCGCGGCGCAGCTTGATGGTGCGGTAGTTCATGTCCAGTGCGTCGTAGACCATCAGGCGGCCGAGCAGCGTCTCACCGATGCCGGTGATCAGCTTGATCGCCTCGGTCACCATCACCGATCCGATCGACGCGCACAGCACGCCGAGCACGCCACCCTCGGCGCAGGACGGGACCATTCCCGGCGGCGGGGCCTCCGGGTACAGGTCGCGGTAGTTGATGCCGCGGCCGTCGGGGGCGTCTTCCCAGAACACCGAGACCTGGCCCTCGAAGCGGTAGATCGAGCCCCACACGTAGGGCTTGCCCGCGAGGACGGCGGCGTCGTTGACGAGGTAGCGGGTGGCGAAGTTGTCGGTGCCGTCGACGATCAGGTCGTACTCGGCGAACAGTTCGACCGCGTTCTCGGGCTCGAGGCGGATCTTGTGCAGCCGCACGTCGATCCCGGAGTTGATCTCCAGGATGGAATCGCGGGCGCTGTCGGCCTTGGGGCGGCCGATATCGGATTCGCCGTGGATGATCTGGCGCTGCAGGTTGGACGCGTCGACCTCGTCGAACTCGACGATGCCGAGGGTGCCGACACCGGCGGCGGCCAGGTACAGCAGGGCGGGCGAGCCGAGGCCGCCCGCGCCGATCACGAGGACCTTGGCGTTCTTCAACCGCTTCTGCCCGTCGACACCGAGATCGGGGATGATCAGGTGCCTGCTGTAGCGAGCGATTTCGTCCTTGGTCAGTTCCGCGGCCGGCTCGACGAGCGGCGGCAACGTCCCATTGAGAGACACGTGAGAACTCCTGTATCTATGGCGGCGGGCGCGGCCCGTTTACCGGTGGCCGCTCTGCTGACTACAACAAGACCTGCCGCGCTGTTCTTCCCTGTTCATGTTCCCGCATGGGCGGGACCACTATCCGCGCGGGTACGGCCAGGGGTTGAAGCGGCAGGTTTTGCCGTCGGCGGGGACGACGCCGTGGGGGTCGAGTAGGGCGATGTCGTTGTTCTTGGTGCCGAAGGTCTGCTGCATCATGATCGGCGCGAGGCCGCCGTCGGTCTCGCACGGCTGGTGGCCGTGGTAGCCGATGGCGTGGCCGACCTCGTGGTTGATCTGGTACTGACGGTAGGAGCCGATATCGCCGTCGAAGGCAAGGGCGCCGCGCACCCAGCGGACCTCCGACAGCACGACGCGATCGAGGTCGGCGTTGTAGCACGACGAGTCGATCGGGATCTCGAATCCGCACGCGGCGCGGGTGCTCTCGCGCGAGGTGAGCGAGAGGCGGAAATCGGCCGGGCCCGCGTCGATGCGCTGGAAGCCGAACTTGGGGTCGTTGGTCCAGCTCTTCGGGTTGGCCAGGGTGGTCTCCACCATTTTCGCCACGGCGGCGTCGCCACCGAACGGTGAGGTATCGATGCCGTCCTCGACTTCGACGGTGTAGCGGAACACGCGCTCGGTGCCGACGCCGACCTGGGCGCTGGTGCCCGGCACGATATGCCAGGTGCCCGCCGCGCGGTCGACGTATTCGCCGCCATCCGGCAGCGCACCGAGGGGCAGATCGGCGGGGAACTTGCCGTCGCCGGGAGGTGCGCCGATGATGCCGGACTGCGCCACCTTGGGACTCAGCGCACCGAAGCCGGGGTCGCTCGGCGGCGGGATCGGGCCGGTGCGCACCGCGTCGACGACAACCAGCACGGTGATGGCGAGCAGCACCGGCAACGCGTAGGCACGCCACCCGTAGGCGGAGACGAATCGGCCGAGCGCGCTCTGCTTCTTCGCCTCGCGCTGCGGGCTGCGGGGGCGGCCGTTGTCGTGGTCGGTGGGATCCCAGCGGGCCCGCAGCGGCTGCCGGGATCGATCGGCGGGCTGACTGAGCCCGAGCGGGTCGTAGACCTGCAGTTCCCGCCCCTCTGACGCCGACGTGACAGCACCGGACTCGGAGGGTTGCGTGGAGCGAGCGACATCGCGCCCGCCGTCGGCATGGTCATCCATCCGGTCGGTCACCCCATCAGATTCTCACAGTGGGCAAATCCGCCGTGCGGGCGCCCGGAGGAGATCGCACGGTTACGGCCCGGCGAACGCTGTGGACTGGTACTACATTTCCAGGGCGAGACGCAGGGCGAACACCGTGCGAGTATCGTTCGTGGGATACCCGGACCGCACACCCGATGGTCAGGGGAATCGACTATAGAGAGCCGAGATGACTGACCTCGTGGACCGCATGCCCTCGCGCCGATCGGTGCCGGAGACGGTCCCGGCCAAGCGCGGCACCCGTCTGCCTCGTGACGAGCGCCGCCAGCAGTTGCTGCTCGCCGCCAGCGAGGTCTTCGTCCAGCGCGGCTATCACGCGGCGGGCATGGACGAGATCTCCCAGGTGGCCGGGGTCAGCAAGCCGGTGCTGTACCAGCACTTCGCCAGCAAGCTCGAGCTGTACCTGGCGGTGCTGCAGAACTACGTCGACATCCTGGTGTCGAGCGTGCGCCAGGCGCTGCGCTCCACCACCGACAACAAACAGCGCGTGCGGGCCGCGGTCGCCGCGTACTTCGATTTCGTCGACAACGAGATGCAGGGCTTCCGCCTGGTCTTCGAATCCGACCTCACCAGCGAACCGCAGGTGCAGCGCCGGGTCGAGCAGGCCACCGAGGCGTGTGTCGACGCGGTGTTCGATCTGGTCGCCCACGACTCGGGTCTCGACCCGTACCGTGCCCGGATCCTGGCCGTCGGCCTCGTCGGTGCGAGCCAGTTCTCGGCGCGCTACTGGCTCGAAGCCGATCGCCCGGTCCCCAAGGACGAAGCCGTCGACACCACGGTGTCACTGGCCTGGGGTGGCCTCAAGCACGTCCCGCTGACCGCCGCCCAGCGCGCGTACTCGCCGGACCTGTAGGCCCGATTCGACAAAGAATGCCCCGCCATCTCGAAGATGACGGGGCATTTTTGTGCTCGCGGATCAGACCGTTGCGAAGCCGACCCGGCCCGCGGCGGGGGAACCGATTTCCACGTAGGCGACCTTCGCGGCCTGGATCAGGAACTTGCGGCCCTTCTCGTCGGTGAGCGACACGACGCCTGCGGAGCCGCTCAGCGCATCGGACACCAGCGCCTCGATCTCGTCAGGGCTCTGCGCACTGTTGATGACGAGCTCTCGCGGGCTATCCGAAATACCGATCTTGACCTCCACGGCCAACCTCCGAACGTAAGAGTCCTGTGTTGTCGACTCCAGGCTAATGCAGGCGACCGACAGCGGTGTCACAGCCGCCTGCGCTCTGAGCGAACGGATCAGGCGGGTTCGATCAGTTCGATCTCGAGTTCGACCTTCACGGTGTCGGAGAGCATGCCCGGCATGGCGACGCCGACGCCGAAGTCGGTGCGCTTGATGGCGCCGGTGGCGGAGAAGCCCGCGTGGCGGGTGCCGTCGGGGAAGTCGGCGATGCCGCCCCATTCGACGTCGAGGGTGAGCGGCTGGGTGATCGCGCCGAGGGTGGCCTCGCCGGTGACGGTGAAGGTTTCAGCGACCTGGACCGGCTGGGTGGCGCGGAAGCTCAGGGTCGGGCGGTTGGCGACGTCGAGGAAGTCGGCCTGGCGGATGTGGGCGTCGCGGTCGGCGTTGCCGGTGTCGAAGGAGTCGAGTTCGATGGTGGCGCCGAGGGTGGCCGCGCCGTTTTCGTCGACGGCGAACTCGGTTTCGAAGCGGGTGAAGCCGCCGCGTACCTTGGCGATCCCGAGGTGGCGAATGGTGAACGCGACCGAGGAGTGGGCGGTGTCGAGGGCCCAGGATCCGGTCTTCAGCTGCTGGGTCTGTGTCGAGGAGGTCATGTCTCCACAGTGACCGGACTGCGGTCCGTTAACCAGACCGCGGTTATCCTGGTCCCCGCAGGGCGTGGCTGAAAATTCCATGACCAGGGAGGATCGAGACATGGTTGGCGCAGGTATCAGGGATCATCCGGGCGCTCGGTCGGCGTTCGCGGAGCTTCTCATCGCGCGTCGAGCCGAATTGCGCCCGGAAGACGTCGGCCTTTCCGGCGGCGGCAGGCGCCGCACCCCCGGCCTGCGCCGCGAAGAGGTCGCGGTGCTGGCCGGTGTGAGCGCGGATTATCTGGCCCGGCTCGAACAGGGCCGCGATACCAATCCGTCGATGGCCGTGGTCGACGCGCTCGCCACCGCGCTGCGGTTCAACGACACCGAACGGGCCCATTTCGGCTGGCTCGCGCTCACCACCGGCAGCGAATCCCGCTGCCCCAGTACTGCTTTCGACCCAGCCCTCGATCAGGTGCCCGCCGCGCTGCGCAGCGTGCTCGACGCGCTCGCCCCCACCCCGGCCTTCGCCCTCGGCCCCCGTGCCAACGTGCTCGCCTGGAACAGCGCGTGGGCCGACCTCGCCACCCCACTGGGTCTGCTCGACAACCCGGACATGGTCAATCTCGCCGTCTGGACCTTCCGTCATCCCCTGGCCCGCACCACGGTCACCGATTGGCCCCAGTTCGCCGATCTGCTCGCCGACCAGCTCGCCAGAACACGCCTGCGCCGCCCCGACGACGAACGCATAGCGGGCGTCATCGCCACCCTGTGCGAAGAACCCGAATTCGCCCGCCGCTGGCAACCCCACCGCCTGGCCGAAGACATCCCCACCCTCCTCGGCTTCGAACACCCGACCCGAGGCACCCTCACCTACACGGTGCAGACGCTGTCCGCCGATAAAGATCAACAGGTAGTCATCTGGCTTCCCCGCGAAACAGCCGCCCGCGCACCGGAATTGCGCTTGGTGCCGGGCCACGCGGTCG
Organism: Nocardia sp. NPDC058519; assembly: GCF_042719755.1. NCBI lineage: Bacteria > Bacillati > Actinomycetota > Actinomycetes > Mycobacteriales > Nocardiaceae > Nocardia > Nocardia sp. NPDC058519. The sequence continues at coordinate 88,097 of NZ_JBHXNK010000030.1, forward strand.
GCGGATAACTACCTACAAGCCGAGTTCGGCCATGCGAGCAGCGTGACGTTCCTGCATGCGGTCGAACAACGTCGCGATGCCGTTGAGGTCGCCCGTCGCGGCGAGGACCAGTTCGGCCAGTTCGTCGCGCTGGGCCATCACGAACTGCGCCTGCGTGATCGCCTCGCCGAGCAGCCTGCGGCCCCACAGCGTGAGTCGGTCGCGCTCGGAGCGGCTGGCCGCCACCGCGCTGCGGACCTCGTCTACCACGAACTGCGAGTGTCCGGTCTCGGCGAGGACATCGCGCACCACATCGGCGACCTCGACGGGCAGCGCGCCCGCGATCTCGGTGTAGAAGTCGGCGGCCAGGCCGTCGGCGACGTAGAACTTCACCATCGACTCGAGCCAGGTCGACGGGTCCGTGGAGGCGTGGTAGGAGTCCAGCGCACCCTGGTACTGCGCCATCGCGGCTTCGGCGTCGGCACCGCGCTCGGTGAGCGCCGCCTCCAGGGTCTCGAAGTGCGCGAGTTCGGCGGCGGCCATCTTGGCGACGCCGATCCGGCCCCGCAGCGACGGCGCCTGCTTCGCCTCTTCGGCGAGGCGATAGAACGCGGAGAGCTCACCGTAGGCGAGGACCGCGAACAGTTCGGTCACCCCCGCGTGGTCCGCGGCGAGCGGTTCGGTCGAGAAGAATTCCGGCGCGGCAGAGGTCTGGGCTCCCATGGCTATCAACAATAGTCCCGATCGGTGGTCAGTCGCGTTCGGCCAGGAATTTGTCCAGGTGCGCCCAGGTGGTTTCGCGGGCTTCCGGTCCGGTGAGAATGCCGAGATGGCTGCCCGGCACGACCTCGTAGGTGACCGACGGGGAGCCCGACAGGGTGCGCAAACCGGCCTCGACGGCGGCCTTGGGGGTGATCACGTCGGACTTGCCGCCGATCAGCAGCACGGGCACGCGCACGTCGGCGAGTTCGATGGTCCGGTCGCGCAATTCGAGCTTGCCGTTGCCGATGTCGTTGGCCAGCATCATCCGGCCCCACAGCTGGTTGTAGAAGCGGCCGGGGTAGCCGGGCATGGCGGCCTGGAAACGGTCGATGGATTCCATCTTGGCCAGGGTCTCGGTGTTCGCGATATTGCTGGCGATGAATCTCGGACGCGCCAGTTCACGGTCGTAGGCGGCGAGCCGGTAGCCCAGTTTGGTCAGCGGTGCCGGAATGCCGCCCGCGGCCCGGACGAACGCGGTGGTCCCCCAGCCGCCGGTGAGCCCGGCGACAGCACGCAGCTGCGGAATACCGAGCATCTTGTCGTAGTCGAGCGGCGGGCCGACTCCGGTGACCGAGCGGATCGGCAATTCCGGGTTCGCGGCCGCGGTGAGCAGCGAGAACATGCCGCCGACGGACCAGCCGATCAGATCGACCGGGGCACCGCCGCGATCGGCGCTCACGCGCAGGATCGCCTCGGGCAGGATGTCGGTGACCCAGTCCTCGAAGCCCATCCGGCGATCGGCGAAGGAGATGTCGCCGTAGTCGACCAGGTAGGGCGCGCGGCCGGTCTCCACCAGGTAGCGGGCGAGGCTCTGATCGCGGCGCAGGTCGAAGCAGGTGGCGGGCGCGGCCAGTGGCGGCACCAGCAGCACCGCGGAATCGCTTGCCGCAGACTGGAATTCGGTATCGTAGCGACGCAGCAGGCGGTGCGGCTCGTCCCACAGCACGGTCGAGGGCGCCGGTTCGACGGGCTCGATTCCTGCGCCGAAGCTCAGCGCCCACGCGTTGCGCGCGGCAGTGGTGACGATGTCGGTGATACTCACGACTAGAAATGTCTCACACACGGTACCGCCGGTACCAGTGAGCTCGATTACACCCGTGGACACGCGCGAAATCCCGCGCGCATGAATTGCGCTGCGACACACCACCCGTGCCGAGGCAATCCGGTGGCGAGCCTGTATTCGCGCGGCATTCAACCACGTCGAAATTCGGATTGCGCAGAATATCACGCTACAATCTCCGTGGACAACGCTAGTTTCGACGCCCGGACACACTCCGCGGCGCGGCACTCCACCGGCGCACAGCGCGGGCGGACAGCGGCGATGTCCACAGACAGCAATGTCGAGAAAATGTGCGCGCAACGAATCCGCATCACCGCAGCGCCGCGCCGATGACACCGTCTCGACGGCCACGCAAAATGCCTGGTCGGCGATGGTTATCCGGCGGCGGCCCGGTGAATATCACAGGCGGGTATGTGGTCGTCGCGGGCCGACCGGCCCGCCCCACCTCGTGCGTGCGAGATGCAATGACGAGGAAGGCACGAACACTGAGCAAGATCACTGTCGAACAGGAACCCGGTTTGGCCGACACACTCCTGACGGCCGAACTGGACAACACCCACATCCCGCCGAGTTTTGCCGAATTGGGCGTGCGCGAAGAAATCGTGCGCGCACTCGGTGAGATCGGGATCGAGCGCACTTTCGCGATTCAGGAACTGACCCTGCCGCTGGCACTGTCCGGCGAGGATCTCATCGGCCAGGCCCGCACCGGCATGGGCAAGACCTTCGGTTTCGGCGTGCCGCTGCTGCACCGCATCGCCACCGCCGACACCGGCACCACCCCGCTCGACGGCACCCCGCGCGCGCTGGTCATCGTGCCGACGCGCGAGCTGTGCATCCAGGTCACCAAGGACCTGGAGAACGCGGGCAAGTACCTGACCAACCACCAGGGTTCGCTGAAGGTCGCCGCCATCTACGGTGGCCGCCCCTACGACACCCAGATCGCCGCACTGCGCGACGGCGTCGACGTGGTCGTCGGTACCCCCGGCCGGCTGCTCGACCTGGCGAACCAGAACCACCTGATCCTCGGCAAGATCGGCGTGCTCGTCCTCGACGAGGCCGACGAGATGCTCGACCTGGGCTTCCTGCCCGATATCGAGCGCATCCTGTCGATGGTGCCCGACAAGCGTCAGACGATGCTGTTCTCGGCCACCATGCCGGGCCCGATCATCACCCTCGCCCGCACCTTCCTGACCAGGCCGACGCACATCCGCGCCGAGCTGGCCAACGATTCCGCGGTGCACGACCGCACCGCGCAGTTCGTCTACCGGGCCCACGCGATGGACAAGGCCGAGCTGGTCGCGCGCGTGCTGCAGGCGGAATCGCGCGGCGCGACGATGATCTTCACCCGCACCAAGCGCACCGCGCAGAAGGTGGCCGACGATCTCGCCGAGCGCGGTTTCAATGTCGGCGCCGTGCACGGCGACCTCGGGCAGATCGCCCGCGAGAAGGCGCTGACCAAGTTCCGCAAGGGCACCATCGACGTGCTCGTCGCCACCGATGTCGCCGCGCGCGGTATCGACATCGACGACGTCACCCACGTCATCAACTACCAGTGCCCCGAGGACGAGAAGACCTACGTGCACCGGATCGGCCGCACCGGCCGCGCCGGGCGCACCGGTGTCGCGATCACCCTCATCGACTGGGACGAGCTGCACCGCTGGGAGTCGATCAACAAGGCGCTCGGCCTGAACATGGCCGACCCCGCCGAGACGTACTCCCGTTCGCCGCACCTCTACAGCGACCTCGGCATCCCCGAGGGCATCACCGGCGTGATCCGCAAGCCCGCGGCCCCCGCCCGTGACGACGACGCCGTGGTCGAGGAGCGCACCGAGCGCCCCAAGTCCTCGCGCAGCCGTCGCCGCACCCGCGGTGGCAAGGCCGACGCCGAGGGCACGGAGTCGACCACGACCGCCGAGTCGAGCTCCGATTCCCCGGACGACACCACCGACGGCGACAAGCCCGCCCGACGCAGGCGCCGCCGCCGCAAGCCCGCCGAGGCAGGCGAAGCGGGGACCGTCGAGTCGAGCACCAGCGAAGCCACCGACGCGTCCGAATCGGCTCCGGCCGAGGGCGACGACGCAGCCAAGCCCGCCCGCCGCAGGCGCCGCCGCAAGCCCGCGGAAGCCACCGCGTCCGACGCAACGGTCACCGTAGACGCCTAGTCAGCAACATCCCGCACTCCCAGCCCACACCCCCGACCCTTAGGGAGGGGCCGGTCACGAAGTGGCCGGTCCGCGGCCGGGTCGCCGGTTGGACGCCGTTGCGTACGCGA